>JAVBJO010000134.1:0-12461 GCA_031546925.1 Rhodospirillaceae bacterium | reverse complement strand
CCCCCGATTGTTTCGGGGGTTTTTTGTTGGGGGGTCGGGGGGGATGAGCCGTTTGGCTTGCGCCGGGGCTGCCGCCCCAACCCCCGCCCGAGGCGATGCCCCGGACCCCCTTCGCTTTCATCGCAAGGCTCAGTGCAGCTTACCGGGCAAATCCCGAATAGCACCATCCAGCATTGTCGCAGCCTGTTTGGCCGTCAAATTCTTGGCCAAGACGCTCTGTGCCGCATTGACCGCAACATCGACAGCAAGGTTCTGCACCTCTCGCAGAGCCTGAGCCTCGGCCTGAGCGATTCGCTCCATGGCCTGTTGCTCACGGCGCTTCAACAGAGCTTCCAGTTCGACCGCCGCTTGCTTGGAGAGACGCTCGGTTTCCTGCTTTGCGTGGGCGATAATCTCTTCCGCCTCGTGCAGGGCTTCGGTTTGCTTGTGCTGATAGCGCGCGAGCAGTTCTATGGCCTCATCGTGGAGGCGTTGCGCCTCATCAATGCGGTCTTTGATCTTTGCCGCGCGCATATCCAGCGCTTGCATGAGGGCCTTGGAGACTTTCCGATAGGCGAGTGCGACCACCAGGACGAAGGCAACACCGACCCAGAATGCGGGGTCTCCGCCGAGCGGTCCCGCCCCGGAGCCGTGATGAGCGGCCGCAGCCGCGGCATCATTCACATTCATCGTTGTTTCTCCCCAAGGGCGACGGCAACAGCAGCCTCGACTTTCGCCTTATCGACAGTCACCCCGGCGATGCGGGAAACGCAAGCGGCGGCGACTTCGGCGGCAACGTTGCGCACGTTGGCTAGGGCGGATTCCTTGGCTGCGGCAATCCGAGCCTCACCCGCTTTGATTTGCTCGCCCAGCTTGGCGTTCAGTTCGCGGGTGCGAACCTCGGCTTCAGCGGCGAGTTTCTCATTGGTTTCATGCAGGACCGACCGGGCGCGTTCCCGAGAGGCTGCTAAAGCATGTTCATAGCTTGCAACCGCAGCTTCGGCCTCGGCCTTTAACTGGGCTGCCTTGTCGAGGTTTTCCTCGATTTTGCGTTGACGTTCTTCGAGCACGGCGCCGATTTTCGGCAACGCCACCCGAGACATCAGGAGATAAAGCGCGACAAATGTAATGGCCAGCCAGAAAAGCTGTGTCGCGAAATATGCCGGATCAAACTGGGGCATCCCGATGCTCCTGAACGGGGTAATGAACCGGTACATCCGGACCGACCGGCCTCCCCACGGGAAAAATCACGTGGAGAAGCCGAAAATCGTTCCGAAGGAAAAACCTAAAACAACCGACTACATGAACAGAACCATCAGCGCCACCACCAGGGCGAACAGCGCAATGGCTTCCGTCACCGCGAAGCCGATCCAGCCGTACAGCTCCACATCGGGCTTGGCGGCGGGGTTCCGACCAACGGTAGCAATCAGGTTGGCCCAAATGTTACCGACGCCGATACCGGCCCCGATCATCCCGATCGCGGCCAAACCAGCTCCGATGAACTTTGCGGCTTGTGGGTCCATAGTCTTATGCTCCTTCAGGGCTGAAAATCAAACGAAACGGTCCTAAACTTTCCGCATCAATGCATGTGGATGGCATCGTGCAGATAAATGCAGGACAGAATGGTGAAAACGTAGGCCTGGAGCAGGGCAATACCGATCTCAAGAACCGTAACGCCGCCCAGGAAAGCGAAGGGAACGATGCCGGGTACAACCCAAAAGGCTCCCAACGAAACCACAAATCCGCCCAAAACCTTGAGGATGATATGTCCCACCGTCATGTTGGCGAACAAACGAACCGCGAGGCTGAAAGGACGGGAAAAGTAAGAGATCATCTCGATCGGAACCAGAATGATCGCCGTAGCGAGCGGTGCGCCTTCTGGGAAAAACATCCGCAGAAAATGCAGCCCATGGCGACTGAATCCGATGATGGTCACGCCGATGAACACCACCGCCGCCAGGGCGAAGGTCACGATCACGTGGCTGGTATAGGTGAACGCGCCAGGCAAAAGCCCCAGCACGTTGCCAAACAGCACGAACATGAACAGCGTGAAGATAAAGGGAAAATACTTCCGGCCTTCTTGCCCCACGTTATCGCGGAGCATGTTGGCCACGAATTCGTAAAAAACCTCCGCCACCGACTGCCAGCGCCCGGGAACCAGGGCGCGTGGACGAATCGCACGCGTCAGGAAAACCGTGATCACCACCACCGAGGCAACCATCATCAACGAGGAATTGGTGAAGGGAAGCTCCACCCCGCCCACGGTAATGTCAAGGAGGGGCTTGATCTTGAATTGCTCAATCGGATTGCTCAACCGACGTCTCCCTACTTGTCCGAATCCAGATCCGTCCCCGGATCCAAATCTGTCTTTGGGCCACTCTGCCGGTCCTGCCGCCGCTTGATCGCCGCGCCAAATCCAACCGAGGCATCCATCCCCTTAGCCGCACGATAGGCATTGAAAACGCCCGCCGCTCCACCCAGGAGTAAAAAAACCATCATCAACCAGGGTCTTGTCCCCAGCAAAACATCAAGGCCGTATCCAAGCCCTGCCCCAACAGCGACTCCGGCCACGAACTCCACGGCCAGACGCATCCCCAACGCCAAGCCTTTCGGCGGCGCACGTCTGCTTCCTCGACCGGGCTGCTCGGCTTCCCGCTCGCGCGCTGCGCGGATGCGGTTGCCAAGAGCATCAAACGAGGAAGGATCCTCCTGTTCGGCCATGGGTATGAGCCTTTCGGATATTCCCCTCATTCCGACCGTCTTTCCTTACGGCCAAGCCCGCGATACCATCTGAGGCGCGGGAACCATAGGGGCTACACCTTCTGGTGTCAAGGTCTCAAACAGAGATCCGCCAGGCCGGCGTAACAAGGGTTTCTGACGATCTCTCTCCTCTGACCTATCCCCACTGGCGCGTCCCGCGAGAAAGACTTACGATGCACCGCCTACCCTGAAAATGCAAAAGTAGGGGACGATCCGGGTAGGACAGTGTAAAACACTCCGTCGAGTGACCCTTCTTTGGAGGGGCGGCCCGTCTGCACGAGTTTAAGGGAATATCGCCTATGAAGATCGCCATACCAAAAGAGCGACGCGCCGGGGAAGCGCGTGTGGCGGCCTCGGCCGACACGGTGAAGAAGTATGTTCAAATGGGCTTCGAGGTTATCGTCGAGACCGGAGCCGGCGAAGGCGCCGCTGTGGCCGACGCTTCCTACCGCGAGGCGGGGGCTACGCTTGTACCTACGCCCGCCGCTGTCTTCGATGCCGATGTGATCCTGAAGATCCAGCGCCCCACCGACGAGGAAATCACTTTGTGTCGGGCGGGCTCGGTGCTAATCGCTCATTTGTCCGCCTTGACCAACAAGCCCATGGTTCAGGCCTTGGCGGCGCGCAACGTCACCGCCTTCGCCATGGAGCTGGTGCCGCGCATTACGCGCGCGCAATCTATGGATATTTTGTCGTCTCAAGCCAATTTGGCGGGCTATAAGGCCGTTCTCGACGGCGCGAGCGAGTTCAAACGCGCCATCCCCATGATGATGACCGCGGCTGGGACCGTGGCTCCGGCGCGCTTTCTGATTCTCGGGGCCGGCGTCGCGGGGCTTCAGGCCATTGCCACCGCCAAGCGCATGGGCGGCGTGGTGTTTGCCTTCGATGTGCGTCCTGCGGTTAAGGAACAAGTGCAATCCCTGGGGGGGAAATTCGTCGAGGTCGATCCCGAGGCCACCAAGGATGCCGAGACCTCGGGCGGTTATGCCAAGGAAATGTCCGAGGACTATAAGAAGAAGCAGTCCGCGAAAATCGCCGAGACCTTGGCCAAGACCGATATCGCCATCTGCACCGCGTTGATTCCTGGCAAGCCTGCCCCCGTCCTGATCACCGAGGAGATGGTCAAGGGCATGCGTTTGGGCTCGGTGATTGTCGATCTCGCGGTGGAAGCCGGAGGCAACTGTCCCCTGTCCGAGTTCGATAAGGTCGTCGTCAAGCACGGCGTAACCTTGGTGGGACACGGCAATGTGGCGGCACGGCTGGCTGTGGATAGCTCCGCTTTGTTCGCCAAGAACTTGCTGAATTTCATCACACCCCTGGTCGATAAGGAAACCAAGGCGCTGAAATTCAACTGGGACGATGAAATCCTCAAAGGGGCCTGCGTCTCCCGCGATGGACAGGTCGTTCATCCCGCCCTGGCCGGCTAAGGAGAAAACGGAAATGGATTCAACCCAAATGATCCTTGGAGAGGCGAATAACCTGGCCCAACAGGCCGAGTTGATCGCGCGGCAGGCGGCTCAGCTGGCTCAAGGAATTAACACCACCGCCATGCAGGTTCCCATCGCCTTCAGTTCCACCGGACAAGATCCCTACCTGATGGCCGAAAATGCGAGAAATCTCGCCATCCAAGCTGAAATGGTCGCCTTAAAGGCAGCCCAACTGGTGCCTGGTATCTCGGCGGCACTTCAGGATTCGGCGAACTATGCCACGCAGACCCTGATCGCGGCGCAAAATGCCGCTCCCCAGTGGGTGCCCGACGTGGCCACGCCGGTGGAGAGCATGGCCCAGACCATTCCTCAATGGGAAGGGGCCGGGAACATCCCAATGCAGCAGATGCAGACGCCTCACCAATGGGTGCCGGATATGCATGCTCAGACCGAAATGATGCGCGGGACCGGCGATGCAAGCCAGATGATGAACGGCATGGCCGCTCAAGCCCCGGATATGGGGCAGATGATGCACGGGATGACCGGCCAGGTCTTCGATATGGGCCAAATGATGGCCCCTCAAATGATGAATGAGATGGCTGGGCAAGCTCAGGATATGAGCCAGGTGACCCCACAGATGATGAACGACATGGCGGCTGCTCACGCTCAACAGATGGAGCAGATGATGCAGGGCATGGGCGGGCAAGCTCAGGATATGAGCCAGGTGACCCCGCAGATGATGAACGACATGGCGGCTGCTCATGCTCAACAGATGGAGCAGCTGATGCAGGGCATGGGCGGGCAGGCGCAAGGCATGAGCCAGATGACCCCGCAGATGATGAACGACATGGCGGCTGCTCATGCTCAACAGATGGAGCAGATGATGCAGGGTATGGCCGGGCAGGCGCAGGGCATGGGGCAGATGATGCAGGGCATGGCAGCCCAGGCCGAGGGAATGGGACATGTCACCCCGCAAGTGATGCAGGGCATGGCGGCTCAGGCTCAAGGCATGGGGCAGATGATGCAAGGCATGGCAGCCCAGGCCGAGGGAATGGGACACGTCACCCCGCAAATGATGCAAGGGATGGCGGCTCAGGCCGAAGGTATGGGGCAGATGATGCAGGGCATGGCCGCTCAAATGGCGCCTCAGGCCGAGATGGTGGCTCAAAAAACCCTGCAATTGCCGCCGGATTTTGCCTCTACCGTGCATGCCCCCATCGCCAACGCGGTGGCTTCGGGACACGGCCTGAGCTTTATCAGTCTCCTCACCATCTTCGTGCTGGCCTGCTTCGTCGGGTACTACGTGGTGTGGCGAGTCACACCGGCTTTGCACTCACCGTTGATGGCGGTGACCAATGCCGTTTCATCGGTCATCATCGTTGGAGCCTTGATCGCCGCCTCGACCACCCTTGCCGCTTCTCAGACTCTGGGGACGCTGGGGGTCGTGTTGGCCGCGATCAATATCTTCGGCGGCTTCATCGTGACGCAGCGCATGCTGTCCATGTTCAAGAAAAAGCAAAAGTAAGGAGCGGCGGTCATGGCAGAAAATCTTATTCAATTCGCCTACCTGGTCGCTGCTGTATGCATGATCATGGCATTGCGCGGACTCTCTAGTCCAGAAACCTCCCGTGCAGGGAATTTCTGGGGCATGGCCGGTATGGCCATTGCTATCGTTACCGCAATCGCAAGCGGATCCCATCCTGTCTACAAGCTGATCATTCCGGCGATCCTCGTTGGAGGTATCATCGGGACCGGCGTTGCCAAGAAAATTCAGATGACCGCCTTGCCGCAACTGGTGGCAGCGTTCCATTCCTTGGTGGGGCTGGCTGCGGTTTTCGTGGCCGGAGCAGCCTTGTCGGCTCCCGCAGCCTATGGGATCGCGACCCCAACCGGGGGAATCCACGTGGGCTCCCTGATCGAAATGAGCCTCGGTGTCGCCATCGGTGCCATCACCTTCACGGGATCCTTGGTGGCGTTCGCCAAACTTCAGGGCTTGGTCTCGGGGAAGCCGCTCGTGTTTCCCCTACAACATCCCCTGAATGCCCTGCTCGGCATCGGCATGGTGGTGTTGATCGTCCTGTTCGCCGCCTCGGGGAAGAGCGGCGGGAGTGTCTCCCTGTTCGTGATGATTACCGTGGTGGCTCTGCTGCTCGGTTTCCTGCTCATCCTGCCCATCGGTGGGGCTGATATGCCCGTGGTTGTTTCCATGCTCAACTCCTACTCGGGGTGGGCGGCGGCCGGAATCGGGTTTACCTTGAGCAATCCCCTTTTGATCGTCGTGGGGGCCTTGGTCGGATCGTCGGGTGCGATCCTCTCCTACATCATGTGCAAGGGCATGAACCGGTCCATCTTTAACGTCATCCTCGGGGGATTCGGTGGCGAAACCGCTGGTCCCGCCGCCGGAGCCGGCGGAGGTGGCGATAAGGCCGTCAAGGCCGGATCCGCCGAAGATGCAGCCTTCATCATGAAAAATGCCTCTAAGGTCGTCATCGTGCCGGGGTATGGCATGGCGGTTGCCCAGGCGCAGCATGCTCTGCGGGAAATGGCCGATATGCTCAAGGCCGAAGGTGTCGATGTGCGTTACGCCATCCATCCTGTCGCGGGACGTATGCCGGGGCACATGAACGTGCTCCTGGCCGAGGCCAACGTCCCCTATGACGAAGTCTTCGAACTGGAGGAAATTAACCACGAGTTCGGAACCGCCGATGTCGCCTTCGTCATCGGTGCCAACGACGTTACCAATCCTGCCGCGAAAACCGATCCGACGTCGGCCATCTATGGGATGCCGATCCTGGATGTGGAAAAAGCCAAGACGGTTCTTTTCATCAAGCGGTCCATGGCGTCAGGCTATGCCGGTGTGGAGAACGAGTTGTTCTTCCGTGCCAATACCATGATGTTGTTTGGGGATGCGAAGAAGGTGACGGAGCAAATCGTCCAGTCGCTGTAACCGGGTCAAGGGGCAAGGCCCCTTGACCCGGGTTAGCGCGGCGAGATAATCATCACCATCTGTCGCCCTTCCATCTTGGGGATCTGTTCGACCTTTCCCAAGTCTTCCAGGTCATCTCTGACTTTTTCCAAGACTCTCATTCCCAAGTCCTGGTGAGCCAACTCACGCCCACGGAATCGAAGGGTGACTTTGACTTTGTCGCCTTCTTCAATGAACTTCCGCATATTGCGCATTTTGACATCATAGTCATTATCATCGATGTTTGGTCGAAGTTTTACTTCTTTGACCTCGATGACTTTTTGTTTTTTCCGGGCTTCGTTCTTTTTCTTCTGGGATTCGTACTTAAATTTTCCATAATCCAGAATTTTACAGACTGGGGGTTCGGCGTTCGGGGACACCTCCACCAGGTCTAATCCTGACTCTTCAGCCATGATGAGACCTTCCCGGAGGGTAACGACGCCGATCATCTCCCCGTCGGCCCCCACCAGTCGGATTGAACGAGCATCGATTTCTCGGTTGACGCGAGGCCCATCATTCTTGGGCGGCGTCTGCATGGGCGACCTAGCTATGAACCCTTCTCCATCGGTTTGAATCTATCCACAGGCTCCACCCGCGCACCCCCCGCACGGGGCAGAACCCAACATATGAACAGCGAACCTCTCTACACGACCCGAGCATCTCGCGATTTTAGGATCGTCGAGGTTCTCATGCCGGAGGTTTACTCTCCTCTGCGAGTTTAGCGACAGCGTCATCAAGCGCAAGGATTTCTTGCTCGCTTCCCCCTAATCGACGCATCGCGACAGATTTGATTTCGGCTTCGCGCTTCCCCACCACCAGCATAACGGGTACTTTGGCCTCGGAATGAGCGCGGACTTTGTAATTAATTTTTTCGTTGCGCAAATCCACTTCGGCGCGGAGGCCTGCGGCTTTCAGGGCTCCGAGCACCTCCAGGGCATAGTCGTCCGCGCTAGAAACGATGGTCGCCACCACCACTTGCACGGGAGCCAACCACACGGGGAAGCGTCCGGCGAAATGTTCGATGAGAATACCGAGGAAACGCTCGAACGAGCCCAGGATCGCCCGATGGAGCATCACCGGACGGCGTTTGCCTCCGTCTTCCGCGATGTAAGAGGCGTCCAAGCGCTCCGGCATCACGAAATCCACCTGAAGCGTCCCGCACTGCCAGTCTCGTCCGATAGCGTCGCGCAAGACGAACTCCAGCTTGGGACCATAGAAGGCACCTTCCCCTGGATTGAGGGTGGTTTCCAACCCAGCCGCCTTTGCCGCCTCCAGCAGAGCGCCTTCGGCCTTATCCCAAGTCTCGTCGCTTCCAGCGCGTTTTTCCGGGCGATCGGAGAATTTCACCCGCACATTATCGAAACCGAAATCACGGTAGACTGTTTTGAACAATTCGCAAAAGGCGATAGTCTCCGAGGTGATTTGATCCTCGGTACAGAAGATATGCGCGTCGTCTTGGGTGAAGGCACGCACCCGCATGATGCCGTGCAGCGCTCCCGAGGGTTCATAGCGGTGGCAAGAGCCGAACTCCGCCATGCGCAGGGGGAGATCGCGATAGCTCTTGATGCCTTGCCGATAGATCTGCACGTGACAGGGGCAATTCATCGGCTTGATGGCCAGTTGCAGCTCTTCCTCGCCCGAGGTGGCGAGGAACATCGACTGGCTGAATTTTTCCCAGTGCCCCGAGGCCTCCCACAACCGACGGTCCACCAATTGCGGGGTTTTGACCTCCACGTAGCCGTTGGCATCGAGACGGCGACGAATGACGCCCTCCACCGTGCGCCATAACTGCCAGCCTGCGGGGTGCCAGAAGACACTCCCCACCGCTTCTTCCTGCTGGTGGAACAGGTTCATCTCGCGGCCTAAGCGGCGATGATCGCGCTTTTCGGCCTCTTCCAGCATGTGCAGATAAGCGTCCAGGTCTTTCTTGTCGAACCAGGCCGTCCCATAGATGCGTTGCAACATGGCATTGCGCGAGTCGCCGCGCCAATAGGCCCCCGCCAGCTTCATCAGCTTGAACGCCTTGCCCACCTTGGCGGTGGAGGAAAGATGCGGCCCCCGGCACAGATCAATGAAGTTGCCTTGGCGATAGAGCGTGATCTTTTGCTCTGCCGGAATGGCGGAGATGATTTCGGCCTTATAGGTCTCGCCCAGGCCTTGGAAGAAGGCGACAGCGGCATCGCGATCCCAAATTTCACAGGTGATCGGCTCGTCGCGCTCGACGATCTGGCGCATCCGCTCCTCGATCAGAGGCAAGTCTGCGGGCGTGAAAGGGGTAGGGCGACAGAAATCGTAGTAAAAACCGTTCTCGATGGACGGGCCGATGGTGACCAGGGTCTCAGGATAAAGCTCCTTCACCGCCTCGGCCATAAGATGAGCCGTGTCGTGGCGCAGCAGCTCCAGGGCGTCGTCGCCGTCCTTCGCCGTGACGATGGCAATGGCGGTATCTTGGTCAAGCCGCGTGGTCAGATCGCGCATCGTTCCGTCAATGCGCAACGCCAAGGCCGCACGGGCGAGGCCCGGGCCAATGTCGGTGGCAACCTCCAAACCCGTGATTGGGTTTGGATAACGGCGGACGCTGCCGTCGGGAAGCGTGATGGCGACCATGAAACCTTATCTCCCTTGTTGGGATGGGGTGGGGACTCTACGCGGTGCGGGATAGGAGGGTCAAGGCTGATAAAGGAAACGTGGCGTTTCTGACCAGGATATGGCAATCGGGTTGCCCCAGGGGCGGATTCAGGCTAAGACTTCCCTCAGAATGCAAGATCTTGATACCCGTCTAACCTCTGCTCTGGATGCGCTTACGGCTCAAGGCCGCAGGCGGCGGCTTCGTGCCGTGCAGTTCCTTGACCGTGGCCGCATCCGCATCGACGGGCGCGAGCTGGTGAATTTTTCCTCCAACGACTACTTGGGCCTCGCCCGCCATCCCTTGGTGGTGGAGCGGGCACGGGAGTGGGCGTCTCGGCATGGGGCGGGGAGTTGCGCGTCGCGTCTGGTAACGGGGCACTTCAGCGCCTTGGCCATGGTCGAGGAAAAAATCGCCGCCGCAAAAGGGGTGGAAGCCGCAATTCTTTTTGCCTCGGGGTGGCAGTGCAATGCCTCGGTGTTGCCGGCCCTCCTGGACCGCGAGTTGTGGGAGGGGCAGCCGTTGGTCTTCACCGACCGGCTCATCCATTCCAGTCTGCACATGGGCTGCAACAACGCCGGGGTGCGTCAGCTTCGCTTTCGCCACAATGATCTTGAACACTTGAAGACTCTTTTGGCGCGAACTGGGCGCGAATCCGGGCCGCGGTTCATTATCACCGAGTCGGTGTTCTCCATGGACGGCGATCAGTGCGACGTTGACGATCTCGCCGCCATTGCCGAGGACTGGAACGCCTTCCTGTATCTGGACGAGGCTCATGCCACGGGGGTTCTCGGGGTGAATGGCTTTGGGCTTTCGGTAGGGGTTCACACGGATTTATCCATGGGGACGTTCTCCAAGGGGATGGGAAGTTTTGGGGCTTATGTGGCCGGGAGCCGCACCCTGAAGGAGTGGCTGGTCAATAAGGCATCGGGGCTGATTTACACCACCGCCCTGCCACCGCCGACCCTGGGGGCCATTGATGCCGCCATTGATTTGGTCCCCGCCATGGCGACGGAGCGCGCTCGGCTGGCCCAAATGAGCGAATTCGTCCGGGGCCGCTTCGCCGAGGCGGAACTGGATACCGGTGGATCCTCTACCCAGATTATTCCCGTCCTGTTAGGGGACGAGGAGAGAGCCCTGAAGGTTGCCCAGCGTCTTGAGGAAAAAGGCATTCTCGGCATTGCCATCCGTCCGCCCACCGTGCCGGTGGGGGGAAGCCGCATCCGCTTTGCGTTGTCGGCAGCTCATAGCGATGCGGACATTGAACTTCTGGTCCACGCCACCCTTGCCGCTGTGAGAGCCCCATGGCCGTGAGAACCCTTGTTTTCGTCCCCGGTTGGGGCTTTGATGCCAACTTCTGGATGCCCGTCGCCGAGCATCTGCCCGAGTTCGCTCGGGTGTTCATCGACTTTGGGTTTTATGGGGCTCCGCCTCAGATGCCGAAAGTTCCTGGAGCCTTGGTGGTTGCACACTCCATGGGATTTCCTTGGGCGCTCGCCAATATGCCGAGGCCTTGGGTGGGCGCCGTTGCGGTCAATGGGTTTCCTCGGTTTACCCGCTCGTCGGATTTTGTCTCTGGCGTTGCGCCGCGAACCATCGAGAGGATGCTCACCCGCTTCCCCCAAGCCCCTGCCGAGGTTCTGACCCAATTTCTCTCTCGCTGCGGGGTCGAAAGCCCCCGGATCGAGGGATTTTCCTCTGAACGCCTGGGGGAGATGCTCACTTGGCTGGCGGAGTGCGATGAACGGGCCAACCTCGCGACCCTGGATTGTCCAATCCTCGCCTTGGCTGGAACGCGGGATCCATTGGTCTCCAAGGCCATGAGCGTCGCCTCTTTCGCCGCTCACGCCCTGGTGCTTGCCGAAGGTGGGGGGCATCTTCTGCCCCAGGAATTTCCCGAATGGGTCGCGGGGCAAATCCGGCAGTTCTCGGTCTCCCTGGCATGAAGGAGAAGGAACGGGTCGAGGCGGCTTTTTCCGCCGCTGCCCTGTCTTATGATCCCGCCGCAGACCTTCAGAAACACACCGCTCGCCGGTTGGCGGGCCTCATTGGACAGAGAGGCGTGCGGGACCAGCCCGCCGTGCTGGAACTCGGCTGTGGAACCGGCGGGCTGACGCGAGAACTCTGGCCCCTGGTTCAGGGGACTTGGCTCGTGACCGATTTGGCGCAGGGAATGGTGCAAGAGGCCGCTCGTCAGCATAAGGATCTTCCCCAGGCTCGGTTTTGCGCCATGGATGCGGAACATCCTGCCGTACCGCGGGAGAGCTTCGATTTGGTCGTCTCGAACCTGATGGCTCAGTGGATGGGGGATTTACGCCAGAGCCTGGAACGGCAGGGGGACTGTCTCGTGCCCGGCGGGCTACTCGCCTTCTCCATGCTCGGAAGCGAGAGCTTTCCTGAATGGCGTGAGGCGCATCGGAAGGCCGGAGTCTCTTGGGGGGTGCGGGATTACCCCAGTGCAGAGGGCTTGAAGCGTATGTTGCCGCAAAATGCCGAGATCCTGGTGGAGACCGTGCCGGTGGTGCACGCGGATGCTCGGGCGTTTGTGGCGGGGTTGAAACAGATTGGGGCGGGGACGCCGGCGGAGGGGTATCGGCCTATGACGGCGGGACGGATGCGCGCGGTGTTGAGAGAGGCGGGAGTGCCGATGACGGCGACTTACCAGGTCCTGTATGCCCAATGGGTCAAGGGTCCATGACCCTTG
>JAVBJO010000097.1:0-5891 GCA_031546925.1 Rhodospirillaceae bacterium | reverse complement strand
GCCCCGGACCCCCTTTCCTTTCAGCGCTTGGGGGGGGGGCGTTTATTCGTCGACCTCGACCATACGGCACCCCTCTCGACCGAAGAGGTACCCATTGGCGAACTCCGCCCGAGGACAGGCTTCCCTCAGTCGGACACTCGCAGTTTTGGGATCCAAGCTCCCCTTGAGCACACTTCGGAAGAGGGCGGCAATGGCCACCATGTCCGCCGTCTGAGGCCACAAGCGGAAGTGACGCACGCCGAACCCTTGCATATTCCCCAGCGACTCCAGGGCATCAAGGTAGTGAAACGACATGGTTTGCGTCCCATTTACCGCCAGGAACGACTGGTCATCCAGGGTTTCCACCGCCATGCCATCGAGATCCTCGGCACAGACGTACTGACAGCCGTCCTTCGCGAGATTACGCGATCGGGCGTGGTAGCAGCGGGCCGACAAGGCCAGAGGCAATCTGCCGAAGGCTTGGACCTCGATTTCGCATCCGGCGCTGGCGGTCAAAGTTTGGATCACCGGAAGGGAAATCTCCGCCGGGAGGCAAGCACGAACCGCTCCCATGCTTTTCAGATAGGCGAGCGTTCCCTCGTTGTAGATGTTCAAGAGAGGCCCCAGAACGAAGGGCTTCCCCGCCAGCAGGGATACCACGGAGAGATCATTGGCCTCGATCAGCCAGTCGGTCCCTGCGATTTGGCGCGCTTCTTCCAATTCGCGTTCGCTCATGATCAGGGCGAGGGAAGATACCACCACGGTTTTTCCCGCCGCCGCCAGTCGAGCCATCACCTCGGGCATGTGGGGGGTGAAGAAAGGGGTGCGTTTGGAGCACACCACCTCGCCGATGCACACGGTATCCACATCGGCCTCGTCGGCGATGCGGAAGTAGAAGTCACGCCAGCGCTCCACCGGCCAATTGAACAGCGACGGTCCCAGCGTGAGAGAAGAAGAAGAACCCATCAACGCCAAGCCCTTTCATATGCACCTGTGGTCTGACGTCCCCCCTCGGTGATCTGCTCCAGATCCAGGGGGGGAACCGGCTGACCGGCCATGATGGCGTCCACGCCCGCGCGGAAAGCCTGCACCACCGCCGCCACATAGGCGCGACCCCGCTGACGACCTTCGATCTTGAAGGCGCGCACCCCGGCGGCAATCAACTCAGGTAAGATCTGTAAGGTGTTCAACGACGTTGGTTCCTCGAACAAATAGCTGGTTTTGTTGTGAGCCACGAAGCGGCCCTTACACAGGGTGGGGTACCCGGCAGGCTCCCCCGCGGCGAACTTGTTGATGGTGAAACTGGCCAGGCTGGAGGTGATTCCTCGGGGCGTTTCGTTGTAGCGCACATGCCCGGCCGGGGAGCACACCCCGTTCATGTTGGGCGATTGTCCAGTGGCGTAGGACGATAAGGCGCAGCGGCCCTCGGCCATGACGCAAAGACCGCCGAAGACGAAGACCTCGGTCTCCACGGGCTGCACCGCCTTGGTGACGGCGGCAATCTCCTGTACCGTCAAGACCCGAGGCAACACCACCCGGCGAACCCCAAAGCGCTCTGTATGGAAACGGATGGACTCCACGTTTGAGGCCGCCGCTTGGACTGAAAGATGCAGCCGAAGATTGGGATGGCGCTCTGCCGCATGGGCCAGCAAGCCCGTATCGGCAAGAATCACCGCATCCGCGCCGCATTTCTCCGCGTCGGCGACGGCGGCGTGCCAAAGCTCGGGCGCCCCCGCCCGGGGGAAGGTGTTGATGGCCACCAACACTTGAGCCCCTTTCCCATGCGCATAGTCCACGCCCTGCTCCAGTTCCTTGCGGCTGAAGTTGAGACCGGGGAAATTCCGGGCGTTGGTCTCATCGCGAAACCCTACGTAAACGGTGTCGGCTCCGGCATCGACCGCGCTCTTGAGAGCGGCGGGCGTTCCTGCGGGACAAACCAGTTCGGGACGACGACTCATGCTTTGGCTCCTCGACGAACGGCCTTGCGGAGTGCTGCTACTTCCTCCTCCAACTCGGCCAAGCGGGCATCGCGAATCGTGGCCGTAGCAATCGCGGGGGCGATCATCGCTCGTCGAACGGTCTCTACGGTATCGCGGAGAGTCCCGAACAAGGAGAACGCGCCCCCAGCCAGACGACGCGCTGGTCGGGCAAACGGACCGAGCGCCGAAGTGAGATCCTCCAGCAAATCAATCCCCGCCCCGTCAATCGCGTTGCGCAAAGCCACCACCACCTCGGTATCACCCTCGATGGCGAGCTCGCGTGAGAAAAACAGGGCATCTCCATCCACCCGGCCTTGCACCAGAGCGAACAGACTTTCCAACGGGCCACGGATGGTGGCATCCGCCTCGCCTTCCAACAAAGTCTGACGCACCGTCAGCCGAGCGTGCTCCGGATGGGGTTCCAGCAGCAGCACGAACGGCAGATCCGTCGGTGCGATGCAAACCACCGCATCCTTGAAGTGTTCCATCCGCTCCAGGATATCCGGGTGGCGGCGGCGGACCGTGTTGAGCAGGGTGTCGAAGATGGGTTGCAGCAGACTGGGACGAACCGGGCGCAACGCCAATCCTAAGAACAAGGCCGGGGAAAACGGCGGGACTTGCCCTTCCATGGGGTTCCTTTCTCGTGAAGTAGGCCTCGTGAAGCAGGCGCGGCATTATCCGGGCTAGACCCCGAAGGGTCAAGGGGCCGTTGCCTCTTGACCCCCTCTCTCGAAAGAGATACTAATAGTCGTTCGCAATAACTCCTTGGGGAGAGAAGGCCCATGACCGTCCGACGCGTTCTTTATGGCGTAGTTTTAAGCACCCTGCTCCTGGGTTCCGCTCATGCCGCAGAGGGACATTGGGCCGGTGCTGCGGCGTCTCTCTCCGCCAGCCTGGGTAAGGTCGAAGAGCTTTCGGCCAAGGGGGACATCCCCGGGGCGAAACTCGCCATTACCGAGGCCTATTTCGGCGTTTTCGAGGATCTGAAGTTCGAAGCCGCCATCCGTCGTTTCGTCGGGGCCAAGCGTGCGGCAGACCTCGAGCGGAAGTTCGCCGATCTGCGCAAGGCCGTGGTCGCCAAGGAGGCCGGCAAGGTGCAAGAGATCATCCAATCTCTGCGCACGGAAACCGCCGCCGAGGCGAAGGTTCTTGACGACGCCAAGGTCACGCCCGACGTTTTTGAGGTCAATCAATGATGCGTCTGCTTCTTCGTTTGTCGCTGGTACTCGCTCTTCTGGCTCCTGTCGCGGCCTATGCCGAGGACGCGGTGAAGATCGACCACCGAGCCATCGTTGCCGAAATCGTTGCCACCGGCGACAAGTTGGTCGGCGCTTATAGCCCCGAGTCCGGCAAGGAGGCCGCCGTAGGCTTTTCTGACCTTTATTTCGACGTGTTCGAGGCGACAGGGTTGGAAACCGATGTGGCTCTTGGGAGCGCCTCGGATAAAAGCGAGTTGGAGTCGTATTTCTCCACCCTCGGCGGTCTGGCCAAGGCGGGAGCGCCCAAGGAAAAGCTCGAAGAGACATGGAAGACGATGAAAACTCGTCTGACCGCCATTACCGAGCACCGCATGACCTCCTCTGGCGGCTGGGTCGGGGCATTAAGCCAATCCATCCTGATCCTGTTGCGCGAAGGCGTCGAGGCCATGCTGGTGGTGGGCGCCTTGGTGACCTACCTGAAACGCATCGGGGCCGATAGCCAGGTCAGAGTGGTGTGGTGGTCGGTTGTGGCCGCCTTGGTCGCCAGCGCCATCACCGCGTGGCTGATGATGGAAATCCTCAAGATGTCCGGCCAGGACCGCGAGGCCGTCGAAGGCGTTACCATGGTGATCGCCACCTGCGTCTTGATTTACGTCAGTCATTGGCTGTTTGCCCGCCGTGAGGCCCAACGCTGGCAAGGCTATATTCAAGGCGAAGTCAACAAGGCGGTCGCCGGTGGGCACGTTTTCTCCATGGGATTTGCCGCCTTTCTCGCCGTCTACCGCGAGGGTGCCGAAACGGTCATCTTCTACCAGGCTCTCCTCGGCAGTTATTCCGGGCAGACGGGGATCATCGCCATCGGATTCGGGATTGCGGCGGTTGCCTTGTTGGTTCTTTACCTTCTCGTCAACAAATTTGCCGTGCGCTTGCCGTTGAAGCCCTTCTTCACCGTGACCGCAATTCTGCTGTTCGTCTTGGCGTTTTCCTTCGCTGGGAAGGCGGTTCTGGAGCTGCAAGTGGCCGGTTGGATTGCAAATACGAAGATTGCCCTTCCCACCATTGAAATCTTGGGGATCTTCCCCTCTCGCGAGAGCGTCCTGGCGCAGCTCGCCGTGTTGGCCACGCTGGTCCCCGTTTTCGGGATTTGGCTCGTCCGGAGGAAGGCGAAAACCGCGTCATGACCACGACTTCCTGTCGGCAAATTCCACAAGAGGAGGCCTGTCGGGCGGCCAGTCGCCCGGCGGGCCTCCTTGAGGCGCTGTTCGTCAGGCACATCCGTTGGCTTCCCTGGGTTCACGCCGTCAT
Organism: Rhodospirillaceae bacterium; assembly: GCA_031546925.1. GTDB lineage: Bacteria > Pseudomonadota > Alphaproteobacteria > Rhodospirillales > Magnetospirillaceae > Magnetospirillum. The sequence goes on along the minus strand of JAVBJO010000097.1, from coordinate 1,429 downwards.
GTTCGTGGTGTTCCTGGGGCTGATCCTGGTTCCGGCCTTCCTGCCCGAACCCGCCGAAACCGATGGGCCGTTTCAGCATCTGACTCCGTTTGCCAATCTCGCCCTGTGGGGCGTGTGGTTTCCTCTGCTGCTGGTCTCGGTGGTGGTGACGGGGCGATCTTGGTGTGGGCTGTTGTGTCCTATGGGAGCTGCCTCAGAATGGGCCTCCAAGCGAGGACTCAAGTGGGCCATGCCGCGCTGGTTAACCTGGCCGGGGACGCCGATTCTCTCGTTTCTGATCATCACTCTTCTGGGGCAAACCACCGGTGTGCGCAGTCACCCCGAAGCCGTTGCGGAAATCTTCGGCGGGACCATGTTGGCCGCTATCATCGTGGGATGGATGTTCGCTCCGGGGAAGCGGCCCTGGTGCCGTCATGCCTGCCCCATCGGCCTGCTGCTGGGGGTGTTCTCGCGCCTGGGGACCGTGGAATTCGCGCCGAAACGGCCGGAACCCGGGGGAGAACAATGGACCGATCGAGGGGTGTGTCCCACCATGATCGATCTGAAACGCAAAACCGAAAGCCGCCATTGCATTGAATGCTTCCGGTGCGTCAGTCCCGCCGCTCCTGGAGGACTCTTCCTGCGTCTGCGTCGCCCTGGGGAGGAAATCGAACAAATCTCGGGGCGCAATCCCAATCTGTCGGAATTGATGTTCATCTTTCTGGGGGGCGGAGTCGCCTTGGGGGGATTCCTCTGGGGGGTGGTGCCTTTGTTCACCACCTGGCGCGATGATCTGGGACTCTGGGCCATCACCCATAAAGTGAATTGGCTGCTCACCAGTGGACCAAGTTGGCTGATGAGCGTTCATCCCGAACGCCGCGAAGTCTTTTATTGGCTCGATGCCATCATGATCATCGGAGCCATGGTGGGCACCATGATCCTGATGACTGCCGCCCTCTCCCTCGCGAGCCTCGCGGCGGCCTGGGTTGCCGGGATGGTGGGGGCAAGAGGGAAACTTTGGACGCGATTCCTCGAATTGGGCTATCAGTTCGCCCCGATTGCTATGGTGTCCTTGCTGTTGGGATTGGGGAGCGGTGCGTTCTCCGCCCTTAAGGCTCTGGGATTGCCGGTCGAGGCCGTGCTCGCGCTCAAGATTCTCCTGTTCGGAGGAGGCACGGTGTGGAGTCTGTGGCTGGGAGGAAAAATCCAGAGGGCGCAGGGAGTTTTGGGATGGAACATCGTACCGGGGTTGGCCATGGGGCTGATGGGGACGGCGATGGTGGCTTGGGCGTGGGGACTTGTGCTGTTCTGAGGAAACGGGTCAAGGGTCTTTGACCCTTGCGGGGGTGTCGGGGGCGGCGCCCCTGACCAGGGCGTAAGCCCCCCAGCCCATCCACCCGACAAACCCCACCCTCCCTACCCTGATGCATCAGGGTAGGGAGGGTGGGGT
>JAVBJO010000158.1:0-26331 GCA_031546925.1 Rhodospirillaceae bacterium | reverse complement strand
CCCCCCGACCCCCCAATAAAAAACCCCCGATTTTTTCGGGGGTTTTTTATTGGGGGGTCGGGGGGGAAAGGGGGATTGGCTTGCGCCGGGGCTGCCGCCCCAATCCCCGCCCAGGGCGATGCCCCGGACCCCCTTCTCTTTCAACGCATGGGGAGGGGGGCCTAAGGCGCTTGTTCCTCCACAGACACCACATCTGCCAAAATTTCGCTTGTCTCAAGATGAGCATCCAAAATAGCGCTCTCATGCTTGAGAAGGCGGCGAGACGATTTCAGAGCCTTATAGAACCGATCACTCGCAACTTCTTCACGAATCTCAGTAACAATCTGCTCTGCAGAGGGACAGGCCTCTAGATATTCTGTCAAAAACTGATCATATAGAGCGATATATTTTTCTTTCTTCTCTGGAAAAATATAAGCACATTGCAATGCAAGATAAACCCGAGAGGCAGGCGTCGTCATCTCTGTCTCAGAGACAATTTCTTTCTGCCGTAGAATGTTAGATTCATTGTGAATCCGAAGTTTCGTATTGGAGCCCGCATTTTCAATGACAGCTCCATTGATGATAACTTTTTCCCCAGGCTTAAGATCAATAAGAAGAGGCACTCTCGGTCTCCCGCAAAAAGGAGGGGGGGTGAAGGGGTAAAGATACCCCTTCGATCTTAGTTTACCACGGAAGTTCGCGTCCGTCGAAATGGAAGAATTTTCCGCTATCCGCAAAAGTCAAATGGTCCAGAACTTTACGCATCCCCCCAATGGCATCCGTCGGCGTGAGCGGTGCATCGGCTCCCCCCATATCCGTCTGCACCCAGCCCGGCGACAGGCTGATGACGGTAATCTCCTCGGGGGCCAGTTCCACCGAGAGACATTTCGTCACCATGTTAAGCGCCGCCTTGCTCGAACGGTAGGCATACGAGCCACTCACGTCCGTATCCTCGATCGAGCCCATCATGGACGAGACCGAGGCAATGATTTTCCGTCCCACCAGCCGTCCAGCAAAGGCCTCTGCCATTTTCAGGGGGCCGACCACATTCACCCGCATCACCTGCAGGAAGGATTCGGGGGAAACTGAGCCAAAAGATTGCTTCTCCCCATAGATCCCGGCGTTGTTCAACAGGAGGTCCAGAGGAATCGCCGCCGTCGCGGCGGCCAAGCGGCGAATGGAGTCCTCATCGGCAACATCCGCCACATAGATCTCGGCCCCAGCGTCCGAGGCCGCCTTTCCCGACAAGGGGTCGCGCACGGTGGCCAGGACGCGCCACCCGGCACGGGCGTATTGGCGCACGAACTCAAGGCCTAGACCACGGCTGGCTCCGGTGATGAGGATCGTCGGCATAGAGGGTACTCCTTTCGAGGAGAGTTATTTTTCGGCAAAACGACGCTTGAATTCGTCACCCCACCAGGCGACGTTGCCCCAGGGGAGGCCTTCTCCCATAAGGTAGCGCCGCGTGGACTTGGCCTCAAGAGCACTGCGACCGCCTTCAAAAAAGTTCACCCCGGCCACCCAATCTTGAGCATACCCATCCCAGTCGTGATAGGCGGTGGTAACGGCGTGACAAATCTCGACCTCGCGCTGGGTGGCTTGCTCGGCGTCCAGGTACTGCAAGCGAATCCCCGCGCGCAAGTACAGAAGCATCCGGCTGGCGTCATAGGCCATGCCATTTTCCGGTGTTCCGGCCGTTTTTGTTTCCTCTTCTTCCTCTGGATCGGCGAGGGATCTTTGGCGCGGCAGCGTTTCACCCGACACCGTCGCCAAGCGGAGAATTTTATTTCGGCTCCCCGCGTAGCCCAGACCGCCGCCGTAAGAGGGCGTTTTGCCCCCTTCCCGCACCAGCATGCGCAATTGATGCCGCCGCAGATCCGCGTTTTCGCCATAGGTGTCGGCCAAGGCGTCAACCCAGTGGAAGGCGCTATCGTCCTCGTCGTGGCGGGGCAACGGCCCCACCGTCCGATGAACCAGGGCGCGCAGGAGATCCAACTCTCGCCGCGCCCCGCCACCGTAAAGCCATTCCATCTTCTGGTCCCAGGCCGATTTGCTGCCAATGCTATGTTGACGAACAAACTGCCGGAAAAACTGCTCCATCACCGGATCTGTCCGAGGCAAAAGCTCAGGGAGATCCAGCAAGAAACGCTCCCGCTCGCAATCACCGGCCGACAGCGCCAAGCGCCAACCGTCCAGGGAATTCCGCAAGGAATCGTTCGCATAGGGTCCACGCGACCGAGGATCCACCGGCAATATCAAACCCTGCGCCGACGAGGACGTTCCCGCCACTCCCGAAGCCATTCCGGTTCTTCTTCCCCGAAGGGTCTCACCGATCCACTGGATAAAATTCACCATGCCCCCAATGACGAGTCCAACGAAACCAACAAAAAGAATGCAGCAAATCACGATCAATATAAGGCGGAGATCAAACATATTACTCTTCCTCCGGTTCCATGTCGTCCTCATCCTCTTCCATGTTGAGGATCTCCCGGAGGGCATTATCCAGAATTCGCGCCCATCCTCCGACGTGGTCCCGCTCGTGCTCTTCCATCGGTACGATCAGACCCGCGTCAAAAAGGGCGTGAACGAACAACCACTTTGGCCGCGGTAACTCGAGATTCCAAGGCACCAACCCCCACGGGCTGAGCGGGTCGGATTGCAGAACGCCCATCATGGACTGGAACCGACCTGTGTGCCGCCGAGACGTAGGCTCTGGCCCCCCTTGCCAGAAGCCACGGGCGCGGGCCCATTGATCGGAACAGTCGCCCCAACTCGCATACGTATCTTGTAATTGGAGACATGGCAACAGCATGAAATCCGCAGCCTCTTCCTCGGTGATATAACCGGCACCACAGCCAATCCGGCACAGAAGAATAACCCGGAGTAAATCCCAGGCGGAAAAATCAACCGACTGAATTTTTTCTTCGTTCTGGCGGATAAAACGCAGCATGTAAAGCTGACTTGCCCGCTCCCCCTCGTTAACAGAGGTATCCGCGTCGATATCCTCGATCTTTTGACGATAGCTCCGCTCTGAAATACCCGCGTAGTGAGCAATCATCGGACCATAGACACTCCGCTGGCCGCGAATCAAAAGATCATAGATTTGAAGCAACAAGAGATCCCGGCGCGTGATCCCCCAATCTCGCCGCAGCACATCCTTGGCCCAAGCGGGATCATTGCAAAAAGCAACAGCATCCCACGGTTCGTCGAAATGCATAGCGTAAAGAGCCCCCGCCGCAAGAGGCCAGTGATGGCCTCGAAGCTGATAGTCCTCGGGGGAGCTGGACCAGCGCACACGGAAATTCGCTGGCGTGGAGGCCTTTTTGGGGATACGACGCTTTTCCATCAGAGCCACAATCATAATAACAACAATCGTGAGGATGGAAGCGATTTTTAAGAGAAGGGGAGTGTTTGTTGTCAGTGAATCCACGACCTCTCCGGTTGCGAAACGGGGGTCAAGACCCTTGACCGTTTTATTCCGCCTCGTCTTGCTTTGCGGTCGTCGGACCGGAGTCCAAGCCCTTGGCTTTCGGATCCCGATCAACCAGTTCGATCACGGCCATGGGGGCCGAGTCGCCGTAGCGGAACCCAGCCTTAAGCACGCGCGTATAACCGCCCTGCCGAGCCTTGTAGCGCTCTGCGACCACGGAAAACAACTTTGCCACGACAGCATCGTCGCGCAAGAAAGCATAGGCGCGACGCCGATCATGCAAAGTACCGGATTTCCCCAGGGAAATCATCTTTTCGGCGATGGGGCGCAGATCCTTGGCCTTAGGCAGAGTGGTCTTGATTTGCTCATGCTTGATCAGAGCATTGACCATGTTGGCGAACATCGCCTTGCGATGAGCACTGGTACGATTCAGTTTACGACCGGACATTCCATGACGCATGACGTTTTCTCCTTCACCACATGGCCTCGACCGCGCGAGGACCGATTGCACCCCCGAGACGCCACTTTAAAGCGGAGAACGTCCGGGACAGGCCACCTTGGCCTTAGTAGGGTTCTTCCAGTTTCTTGGCCAGATCCTCGATATTTTCGGGGGGCCAATTGGGGATTTCCATCCCGAGGTGCAGGCTCATGGTGGAGAGCACCTCTTTGATTTCGTTCAGAGATTTCCGCCCAAAGTTCGGGGTGCGGAGCATTTCCGCCTCGGACTTCTGCACCAAATCGCCAATGTAGATGATATTATCGTTCTTCAGGCAGTTGGCCGAGCGAACCGACAATTCCAGCTCATCGACTTTCTTGAGCAGGTTTTTATTGAACGGCAGATCGTCACGCTTCTCTTCCTCGACGGCCTGGGTGGGCTCCTCGAAGTTGATGAACAATTGCAACTGGTCCTGCTGGATGCGCGCAGCCAGGGCCACGGCATCTTCCGGGGTGACCGCGCCATTGGTCTCCACGACCATCAGCAAGCGATCATAGTCGGTTACCTGCCCGACACGGGTGTTCTCGACCTTATAGGCCACCTTACGCACCGGCGAGAAAATCGCATCGATGGGGATGAGGCCAATGGGCGAGTCCTCGGGCCGGTTTTGCGAGGCGGGGACATACCCCTTGCCGCTCTCAACCGTGAACTCGATGGCGAGCTTGGCCCCCTCGTCGAGGGTGCAGAGCACCAGCTCGGGGTCCATAATCTCGATATCGTGCCCGGTCTCGATCATCCCCGCCTTGACCTCACCCGGGCCGGCGGCACGCAGCTGCATGCGCTTAGGCCCCTCGCCGTGCATGCGCAGGCCGAGGTTCTTGATGTTGAGGATGATGTCGGTGACGTCCTCGCGCACCCCGGGGACAGAGGAGAATTCGTGAAGAACGCCCTCGATCTGAAGGGCGGTGACGGCGGCCCCTTGCAACGACGACAGCAAAACACGACGTAGGGAGTTCCCCAACGTCATGCCAAAGCCGCGTTCAAGGGGTTCGGCAATGACCGTGGCAACCCGCAAAGGGTCGGCCCCCGGCTCAATCTGGAGCTTCGAAGGCTTGATCAGTTCCTGCCAATTCTTTTGAATCACGTGGGTGACCTCATGCTAGGAACGGAGTCCGTGTTCCAAATGGTGCGGCCACCAATCTTTCCCCGGGTTGGGAAAGAAGGTGGCGATCGCACCAGGCGGTAAAACCTGTGAAGGTCAAACGCGACGACGCTTGCGCGGACGGCAACCGTTGTGCGGAATGGGCGTCACGTCGCGGATGGAGGTGATGGCAAACCCGACGGCCTGCAACGCCCGAAGAGCGCTCTCCCGTCCGGCCCCAGGCCCCTTGACTTCCACTTCCAGGGTTCGCATGCCGTGTTCCATGGCCTTGCGCCCTGCGTCTTCCGCAGCCACCTGAGCGGCATACGGGGTGGACTTGCGCGACCCCTTGAAGCCCTGCATCCCCGAGGATGACCAGGAAATGGCATTCCCCTGCGCATCGCTGATGGTAATCATCGTGTTATTGAACGTAGCGTTGACGTGTGCCACGCCGGAGGTAATGTTTTTGCGCTCGCGACGACGAGGACGCGCAGCAGCAGCAGGCTTAGCCATGGGTCAAATCCTTACTTCGTGACTTTCTTCTTACCGGCAATCGGCTTCGCCGGTCCCTTACGGGTCCGAGCATTGGTATGAGTCCGTTGCCCCCGAACCGGCAAGCCGCGACGATGACGCAGGCCGCGATAGCAGCCCAAATCCATCAGCCGCTTAACATTGACGGCCACCTCACGACGCAGATCGCCTTCCACATGATAATCACGATCGATCATCTCGCGGATCTTGAGCACTTCGTCATCGGTCAATTGGTTGACCCGCCGCGCCTCGGGAATGCCAAGCTTGGTGCAGATTTCTGCAGCCTTGGCGATCCCGATGCCGTGGATATAGGTCAGGGCAATCTGCACTCGCTTATGAGTGGGAATATTGACGCCAGCGATACGAGCCAAAGCTGGTTACTCCTTCACACGTTCGGCGAGGGCAACGGCGCTGTTGCCCCCCGCGGTTCCTCTCGACCCCCCCTTGAAGAGGCCGAAAACAAAAATTCTTTCCACAGCCTCATCCGGCACACTATGGGCCGGATATGACAACGAAATCGAAGGTGCGGGATTATAGGAAGGATCGGCAAAGAGTCAATGTGGCTTTTTGCCGATCTTCATCTTACCCCACAGACACCCCATCCAGGATGCCGATCAAGGCCTTCGTCACCTCTTCAATGTCCCGGGTCCCATCCACCAACTGGTAGTTCCCCTGCTTCTCATAGTAGGGGATCAAGGGCGCCGTCTGGGCATGATACTCCGCCAAACGCTTCTTCACCGTGTCGGCGTTGTCGTCCGGGCGGCGCGAGAACTCTGTCCCACCGCAGGAATCACACACGCCCGCCACTTTTGGCTTCTGGAACGTGTCATGATACCCGGCACCACACTTGGCACAGGTAAAGCGTCCGGTAATCCGTTCAACGATCGATGAATCGGGCACCCGAACCTCGATCGCCCAATTCACCTTACGGCCCTTGCGCTTCATCATGGCATCCAAGGCCGCAGCCTGGACCAGGGTGCGCGGGAAGCCATCAAAGATTACACCCGTGCGGGTATCGGGCTGATCCAGGCGTTCATCAATGATGGCGATGACGATCTCGTCTGAGACCAATCCCCCCCCATCCATGACCGCCTTAGCGCGCTTACCGACCTCGGAGCCGGATTTGACCGCAGCCCGCAGCATATCCCCGGTGGACAGCTGCACCAAACCGTACTTATCCATCAGGCGCTTAGCCTGGGTTCCTTTGCCGCCACCCGGCGGCCCCAACAAAATGAGATCCATGACGTTTTCCCCTCTCTGGTCCGATGAGACGTCAGCCTCGACGGCCTCGCAAGCGGGACTTCTTGATGAGTCCCTCGTATTGATGAGCCAGCAGATGCGACTGAATTTGCGATACGGTGTCCAGGGTAACGGTCACCACGATCAGCAGGCTCGTCCCCCCAAGATAGAGGGGCAAGCCCCATTGGGCAATCACCAACTCAGGCAGGATGGATAGGCCGACCAGATAGAGAGACCCGACCACGGTCAAGCGGGTCAAGACGTAATCCAGATAGTCGGAGGTGTTTTTTCCCGGACGATATCCCGGGACGAATCCTCCATTCTTCTTCAGATTGTCCGCGGTATCGACCGGATTGAAGACCACTGCGGTGTAGAAGAAGCAGAAAAAGACGATCAACGCCGCGTAGAGCGTCAAATACAACCAGTGCCCGCGCCCCATGAGGGCGGCAACATCTTGAAACCACTCCGGTCCTTTATTCCCGGCGGCCGAGAAATGCAGGATCGTCGTCGGCATCAACAACAAGGAACTGGCGAAAATCGGCGGAATCACACCGGGGGTGTTGATCTTCAGCGGCAGATGCGAGGACTCTCCACCATAAACCTTGTTGCCCTGCTGCCGTTTCGGATATTGCACCAGGATGCGACGCTGGGCACGCTCGACGAAAACGATCAAGGCCACCAGAGCCACCGCCAACACCATCACCAATGGAATGGCATAGCTGGGCAGAGCGCTGCTCGTGGCACCGAGTTCCAGGGTCGCCACCAAATGCCTCGGTAACTCGGCGACAATACCAGTGAAGATGATCAACGAGGTTCCCTGCCCCACGCCGCGCGCGGTGATCTGCTCGCCCAACCACATCAGGAACATGGTCCCGGCAGTCAGCGTCACCACGGCGCTGATTTTGAACAACACGATGCTTTCCATCGTGATCATCGACTCGGAGATCAAGCTTGAGGCAATGCCAAACGCCTGGGCAATAGCGATGATCACCGTCAGATAGCGCGTATACTGGTTGATTTTCTTGCGCCCTTGCTCCCCTTCCTTCTTGATCGCCTCAAGAGAGGGAATAATGGTCGCCATCAACTGCATGATAATCGAGGCCGAGATGTACGGCATGATGGCCAAGGCAAAGATCGTCATACGCTGCAACGATCCACCCGCCAGCATGTCAACCATGCCCAGAACGCCCCCGCCTCCTTTAAAGACATCGGCCAGGGCCTGGGGACTGATGCCGGGAACGGGAATCCAGGTTCCCAAGCGATACACCACCAAGGCGGCGATGGTGAACCAAATCCGCTTCTTCAGCTCGGTGGCTTTTGCCAGAACGCCAAAGTTCAGATTTGCGGCTAGCTGCTCAGCGGCAGAGGCCATGCCCGTCTCCGAAAGAACATACGTGAAACCAAAAACCTCCCGCCTGCCTCAAGGGCAAGCGGGAGCGCTGCAAACGCAAAAACCAGAAGAGCCAATCGATCGCAAGGCCCCGTCCTGGAGCACCCTCAAGCGACCTTCACCGTGCCACCGAGCTTCTCGACGGCGGTGATGGCGGGCTTGGAGGCTCCGGCAACCTCAATGGTCAGCTTGGTCTTCAACTCACCCTGCGCAAGGAGGCGTACCCCATCGCGCGGATTGCCCACCAGCCCTGCGGCCTGGAGGGCCTGGGTGGTGACGACCTGGGCGGCGTCGATCTTGCCGGCCTCAATGGCGGCCTGGAGACGACCCAGGTTCACCTCGACAAATTCCTTGGCGAACGGCACGACGAAGCCGCGCTTGGGCAAACGGCGATAGATGGGCATTTGCCCGCCTTCGAATCCGTTTAAGGACACGCCGGTGCGCGACCCCTGACCCTTCACGCCGCGCCCCGAGGTCTTGCCCTTACCGGACCCGATCCCGCGACCAACTCGCTTAAACTTATAGCGCGCCCCCGCGTTGTCGCGGAGATCGTTGAGCTTTGTCATCTCTTCATTTCCTCTTAAAGACATCCCGGACCCCAGGCTTTAATCTCTGGGGCCCGGCGCCTTTTATTCCTCGACGTGGATCAGATGCCTGACCTTGGCGATCATGCCCCGCACGGCTGGGGTATCTTCCAGCTCACGGGTCTTGCGCATCTTGTTCAGGCCGAGCCCGATCAAGGTGGCCCGCTGATCGCCCGGACGGGCAATCGGGCTACTGGTCTGGGTGACCTTCACCGTCTTTTTCTTGTCGGCCATGGCTTACCCTTTCCTCACGCTGCCGGAGCCGGAGGCGTGGGAGTCTGCCCCCCGCCCTCGCGACGCCCGATGATCTCACCCACCTTCTTGCCCCGCTTGGCCGCGATGGAGCGCGGAGACACCAAGTTCTCCAACGCCGCGAAGGTCGCCTTGATCATGTTGTGAGGATTGGAGGTGCCTTGGCACTTGGCCACCACGTCCGCCACGCCCATGGTCTCGAACACCGCACGCATCGGACCACCGGCAATGATGCCGGTACCGGGCGGAGCGGCGCGCAAAATCACGCGCCCGGCGCCAAAATGACCTTTGAGGTCGTGGTGAAGGGTCCGCCCCTCCCGCAACGCCACCTTGATCATGTTGCGCTTGGCCTGTTCGGTGGCCTTGCGGATGGCTTCGGGCACCTCGCGGGCTTTACCGGAGCCGTAGCCCACGCGCCCTTTGGTATCGCCCACCACCACCAGGGCGGCAAAGGCGAAACGCCGTCCGCCCTTCACCACCTTGGCCACACGGTTAATGTGAACCAACTTATCGACGATATCGGAATCCTCGCGCTCGGCGCGATTGTCGGGACCCCGACCGCGCTGACCGCGACCGCCGCCCTCACGCTCGCCTTCGCGACCGCCACGGCCACGACGCTCTGCGCCTTCGGGATTGGGAGTACGTGCCATCTTCTCGTTCCCTTAGAAAGACAGACCGGCTTCGCGAGCCGCATCCGCCAGAGCCTTGACCCGACCATGGTAGATATATCCACCCCGGTCGAACACTACCTCGGTCACCCCAGCGGCCTTGGCGCGTTCGGCGATTAACTTGCCGACTGCCGTTGCCGCCGCGACGTCGGCTCCGGTCTTGAGACCACCCTTCAACTCGGTATCGAGCGTCGAGGCGGCCGCCAGGGTCCGGCCCTGGGTATCGTCGATTACTTGAACATAAATGTGCTTGCTCGACCGGAAGACGGACAGGCGAACCCGCCCTTTCGACTTCTTGGCCAGGCTGGCACGAGCGCGCCGCTTGCGGCGCTCGAACAACTCTTTCGGCGTCATCATGGCGGTGCCCCTTACTTCTTCTTGCCTTCTTTACGCAGGATCGTCTCCGTCGCGTACTTGATCCCCTTGCCCTTGTAGGGCTCGGGACCACGGTAGCCACGGATTTCGGCGGCGATCTGCCCCACCTGCCGCCGGTCACGGCCGGAGATGGAAATCGCCGTTGGCTTATCGCACTTCATCGTCACCCCTTCCGGGATGGGATAGAGCACGTCATGGGAGAAGCCCAGCTGCAACTTCAACACCTTACCATCAATGGCGGCACGATAACCGACGCCGTTGATTTCGAGGTTGATGGTGAAGCCCTGGTCCACACCCTTGACCAGGTTGTTGATGAGCGCACGGGTGGTGCCCCACATCATCCTGGCCTGCTTGGTTTCCGAGCGCGGCTTGACCCAAATCTGGCCGTCCTCGATGGTGGTCTCAACCTCGCTGGACAAAGGCATGCGGGATTCACCCTGCTTGCCCTTGGCGATGAACTCCTGGCCTGCGATCTGGACGGTCACTCCAGACGGCACCGGCACGGGATATTTGCCGACTCGCGACATCTGTCGTCCCTCCTTAGAACACTTGGCAGAGAACTTCGCCGCCCACATTCTGGCCGCGCGCCTCGGTATCGCTCATGACGCCACGCGGGGTGGACAGGATGGCGATGCCGAGACCGTTGGCCACGCGGGGCAGGTCAGCGATCTTGGAATAAACCCGGCGCCCCGGCTTGGATACGCGAGAAATCTCGCTGATCACCGGCTTGCCTTCGTAATACTTCAATTCGATGGTGATTTCGGCCACGCCGGGGCGGACCTCTTCCTTCGCATAGCCGCGAATGTAGCCTTCCCGCTTGAGAACGTCGAGGACATTCATACGCAGGTTGGACGCGGGGGATCGGACGGTGGACTTGCTCGCGCGCTGGCCATTACGGATGCGAGAGAGCATGTCGCCGAGTGTATCGGTCATGGACATGGATTACGCCTCCTTACCAGCTCGACTTGACCAAACCGGGAATCTGTCCCTGGTTACCCAGCTCGCGGAGCTTGATACGACAGAGTTTGAACTTCCGGTAGTTTCCACGCGAACGGCCCGTCAGCTCACACAAGAGCTTGGTCCGCACCTTGGACGAATTGCGCGGCACTTCCGCCAGCTTGAGGGCGGCATCGAAGCGCTCCTCCGGCGACAGTTCGCGGTTCATGACGATGGCCTTCAACCGGCCACGCTTGCCGGCATATTGCCGGGCCAGCTTCTCACGCTTCTTATTGCGCTCGACGGAGCTGATCTTTGACATTGCTTCTAAACTCCCGCTCAGCCGGCGAACGGCATGTCGAAACCCTTGAGGAGCGCCTTGGCTTCCCCGTCGGTCTTCGCTGTCGTCACGAAAATGATGTCCATACCCCGGGTCACTTCGACTCTGTCGTAGTTGATTTCCGGGAAAATGAGCTGTTCCTTGATCCCCATGGAGTAGTTCCCCCGGCCATCAAAGCTCTTGCTCGACAGACCGCGGAAATCGCGGACGCGGGGCAGGGCGATGTTGACGAGGCGATCCAGGAATTCGTACATCCGGTCGGCACGGAGGGTCACCTTGGTGCCCACCACCTGGCCTTCGCGCAGCTTGAACTGAGCGATGGACTTGGTGGCCCGGGTCACCACAGGCTTCTGACCGGCAATGGCGGTCAGTTCCGCCAAGGCCGCATCAATCTTCTTCGCATCCTGGGCGGCTTCGCCGACGCCCATGTTGATGACGATCTTTTCCAATTTCGGCACCTGCATGGGGTTCGCGTACTTGAACTCCTCCTGCATGGCATTCCGAACGGTGCTGTCGTAGTGAATACGCAAACGCGCGGTCATGGTCCTTGCTCCCTTTACCGGTCGATGACTTCGCCGGATCGCTTGGCGACACGGACCTTACGACCGTCCTCAAGAATCTTCACGCCGATCCGTGTCGGCTTGTCGTCCTTGGGATCGATGTGAGCCACATTGGAGACGTGGATCGGGGCCTCTTTCTCGACGATCCCGCCCGCATTGGACGGAGTCGGGCGAGTATGCCGCTTGACCTTGTTCACGCCTTGAACAATGACGCGCTCTTCACTGGGGAAAGCGACGAGAACCTCGCCTTTCTTTCCCTTGTCTCTGCCGGTGAGCACGATCACGCGATCACCTTTTTTGACGTTCAGACCGGACATTAAAGCACCTCCGGGGCCAGCGAGATGATCTTCATGAACTTCTTACCACGAAGCTCGCGGGTGACGGGGCCAAAGATACGGGTGCCAATGGGTTCACCTTGCTTGTTAATCAGCACGGCGGCATTGGTATCGAACCGGATCGCGGTACCATCGGGACGACGAATTTCCTTAGCCGTGCGGACAATAACGGCGCGATGAACATCGCCCTTCTTGACGCGGCCACGGGGAATCGCCTCCTTGATCGAAACGACAATGACGTCGCCGACGTGAGCGATGGTGCGGTGCGAGCCGCCCAATACCTTGATGCACTGCACCCGGCGGGCACCCGAATTATCGGCGACGTCCAGGTTGGTTTGCATCTGGATCATGTCGAGTTTCCTTAAAGACTGGTACGTGGGCCCGTCGTTGAGCCCACGTCACGTTGATGATCAGAAACGAAGGTTAAGAGAAAACAGCCTCTACACCACCGGTTCGATGATCACTTCCCAGGTTTTGGTCTTCGACAGAGGACGACATTCGCGGATACGAACGTTGTCTCCGGTCTTGAACGAATTGTTTTCGTCGTGGGCGTGATATTTCTTCGAACGACGGATGAACTTTTTGTAGATCGGGTGCATAACGCGTCGCTCGACGCTGACCACCACGGTCTTGTCCATCTTGTCGCTGACGATCACACCCTGAAGAATGCGCTTCGGCATTTAAGCCCTCTTCACTTGCTGTCAGCCCGGGGGGCGGAACGGGCACGCTCGCCCAGGATGGTTTTCGCGGTGGCAATCTCGCGCCGCACGGTGCGTTTCCGTGCGGTGTTCTCCAACTGGCCCGAGGCCGTTTGGAAACGCAGATTGAACTGCTCTTTCTTCAGCGCGACGATCCGTTCTTTAAGCTGATCGTCGCTCTTGGTGCGCAGGTCGCTGGTCTTGTTCGCCATGGCGCTTATTCTCCCACTCGGACGATGAACCGGGTCTTGATCGGCAGCTTGGCAGCGGCCAGTTCAAAACCGCGACGGGCCAGATCCTCTGGCACGCCGTCCACCTCGAACAGGATACGGCCGGGCTTGACCCGGGCCGCCCAGAACTCGGGCGTACCTTTACCAGAACCCATCCGAACCTCGGCGGGCTTGCTGGACACCGGCACGTCCGGGAAAATCCGGATCCACACCCGGCCCTGACGCTTCAGGTGACGAGTCAGAGCGCGACGAGCCGCCTCGATCTGACGCGCGGTGATGCGCTCGGGCTCTAAAGCCTTCAGACCGAAGGCACCGAAGTTCAACAAGGTGCCGCCTTTGGCATTGCCGTGAATCCGGCCCTTGTGCTGCTTACGGAATTTTGTTCGCTTGGGCGAAAGCATCTCTCTAGCCTCTCAACTCTCAGCGACCGCTCGTCGGCACGGCATCGCCGGCCGCGCGCTTATCCTGGGCCATGGGATCATGAGCGAGAATCTCGCCCTTGAAAACCCAGACCTTGATGCCGCAGGTGCCATAGGTGGTCTTCGCGGTGCCCACACCGTAATCGATGTCGGCGCGCAGGGTATGCAACGGCACGCGGCCTTCACGATACCACTCCATACGGGCGATTTCCGCACCGCCCAACCGCCCAGAGCAGTTGATGCGAATGCCAAGAGCCCCCAACCGCATGGCCGACTGCACGGCCCGCTTCATGGCGCGACGGAAAGACACCCGCCGCTCCAATTGCTGGGCAATGGATTCCGCCACCAACTGAGCATCCAATTCCGGCTTGCGGATTTCGACGATGTTGAGGTGAACCTCGGCCCCGGTCATCTTGGCCAGCGTCTTGCGCAGCACCTCGATGTCCGCGCCTTTCTTGCCGATCACCACGCCCGGACGAGCGGTATGAATGGTCACGCGTGCCTTCTTGGCGGGGCGCTCGATCACCACCCGCGACACGCCGGCCTGAGCCAGACGCTTGCGCAGGTAGGCCCGCAGGTTGAGATCCTGATGCAACAGCTTGGCGTAATTCTCGTCGGCGAACCAACGGGAATCCCAGGTGCGGTTGATGCCCAGGCGCAGCCCGATCGGATTGACTTTCTGACCCATCTTATTCCTCTCCGGTCGCTTGCTCGCGCTCACGCACGATGACGGTCAGGTTCGAAAACGGCTTTTCCACGCGGCCGACACGACCCCGGGCCCGAGCCCGCCACCGCTTCAGGACCATGGTCTTGCCCACGTAGGCTTCCGCCACGTAAAGCTGATCCACGTCCAGCTGATGGTTGTTCTCGGCGTTGGCGACGGCCGACTTCAGCACCTTCAACACTTCTACGGCGATGCGACGCCGGGAGAAGGTCAAGGAATGCATAGCCGTCCCAACCTTCAGCCCCCGGATCGACGCCGCCACCAAGTTCAGCTTGCGCGGACTGGTGCGGATCGAGGCGGAATAAGCCTTGGCTTCGTTGTCCTCAAGGACACGCTCAGCGGATTGCTTGCCCATGGCTTATTTCCTCTTCGCCTTCTTATCGACACCGTGGCCATAGTAGGTCCGGGTCGGCGAGAACTCGCCGAACTTATGACCGACCATGTTCTCGGTGACGAGAACCGGAATGTATTTCTGTCCGTTATAGACGCCGAACGTGAGTCCGACGAACTGGGGCAGAATGGTGGAGCGACGCGACCAGATCTTGATGACCTCATTGCGACCACTAGCGCGCGACTTGTCTGCCTTTTTCAGCAGATAGCCGTCAACAAACGGGCCTTTCCAAACGGAACGAGCCATTCTCGTCCCTCCTTACTGGGCGTGACGGGGGCGCATGATAAGGCCATCCGTCTTCTTGTTGGAACGAGTCTTCTTACCCTTGGTGGGCTTACCCCATGGCGTAACCGGATGCCGGCCACCAGAGGTCCGCCCCTCACCGCCACCATGCGGGTGGTCGATGGGGTTCATCGCGACGCCGCGAACGTGTGGCCTGAAGCCAAGCCAGCGTTTCCGCCCGGCCTTGCCCAAAGACACGTTCTGCTGATCGGGGTTCGACACGGCACCAATGCTGGCCATGCACTCGCCCCGGACCAAGCGAACCTCGCCAGAGGACAGGCGCAACTGGGCATAACCCTGGTCCTTGCCTACCAACTGCACGAAGGTTCCTGCGGAACGAGCCATCTGGCCGCCCTTGCCCTGCTTGATCTCGACGTTATGAACGATGGTCCCCACGGGGATATTCTTCAGCTGCAGCGCGTTACCGGGCTTGATGTCCACCTTTTCGCCGGACACCACCTGGTCCCCCACCTGGAGCCGCTGCGGCGCCAGGATATAGCGCAGCTCGCCGTCCTCGTACTTCACCAGAGCGATGAAGGCGGTGCGGTTGGGATCATATTCCAGCCGCTCGACGGTTGCCACCATATCGGGCTTGTTGCGCTTGAAGTCCACCATGCGGTAGCGGCGCTTGTGCCCGCCCCCACGAAAGCGGACGGTGATGCGCCCGTAGTTGTTACGACCGCCGGACTTCCTCAGTCCCTCGGTCAGGCTCGCCACCGGCTTGCCCTTCCACAGATCCGACCGGTCCACCAGCACCAGCTGACGGGTTCCGGGCGTGATCGGCTTGAATGTTTTCAGTGCCATAAGCTCAGACTCCCGTCGTCACGTCGATGGTGTTGCCCTCGGCCAAGGTCACCATGGCCTTCTTGACATCGGAGCGACGCCCCACCCGGCCACGAACCCGCTTAATCTTACCCTTGACGATCAAGGTATTGACGGCGGTCACCTTGACGCCGAACACGCCTTCGACGGCGGCCTTGATCTCGGGCTTGGCGGCGTCCAGGGGAACCTTAAAGGTCACCTGGCGATGCTCGGACCCCAGGGTCGCCTTTTCGGTGATCACCGGAGCGCGGATGATATCGTACATCCGCTCCTTGGAAACGATGACCTTCTTCATTTCAGGCGAGCCTCCAGGGCGGCGACCGCGTCCTTGGTCAGAACCAGGATATCGCGACGCAGAATGTCATACACGTTGGCACCCACGGATGGCAGCACGTCCACGAGGGGAATGTTGCGCGACGCCAGAGCGAAGTTGCCATCCACGGCGGCCCCATCAATCACCAGCACCGAGCCCCAGCCCAATGCTTTCAACTGTGTAGCCAGAGCCTTGGTCTTGGGCGCGTCCAGAACGGCGCGATCCAACACCACCAGCTTGCCGTCGGCGACCTTGGAGGACAGAGCCACCCGCAACGCCAGAGCCTTCACCTTCTTCGTCATGTCATAGGCATGACTGCGGACCACAGGCCCGAAAATCGTAGCGCCACCCCGGAACTGCGGGCTGCGCAAGCTGCCCTGACGGGCCCGTCCGCCGCCCTTCTGATTGAAGGGCTTCTTGGTGGTGCCGGAGATTTCGGAAATCCCCTTGGTCTTGTGCGTGCCTGCCCGGCGCTTGGACAACTGCCACCCCACCATGCGGTGCAGCAGATCGATCCGGACCGGAACTCCAAACACGGTGTCGGCAAGCTCGATCTCACCGACGGTCTGGTTGTCCAGGCTGATTACTGTTGTTTTCATCTTGCCTTGACTCCTTACTCGGCGGCGGCGGGAGCAGCGGCCTTGAGGCCGGCCGGGAACGGCACGCCTTCAGGCAGCTTACGCTTCACGGCATCACGAACCATGACCCAACCCCCTTCGGCGCCAGGCACGGAGCCCCGCACCATCAGCAGGCCACGCTCCACATCGGCGGCGACGACCTTGAGGTTTTGGGTGGTGACGCGCTCGTCACCCATGTGACCCGCCATCTTCTTACCCTTGAACACCCGACCGGGGTCCTGGCGCTGACCGGTGGAACCATGGGAACGGTGGGACACCGACACACCATGGGTGGCTTCCAGTCCGCGGAAGTTGTGACGCTTCATGGCACCGGCGAACCCTTTACCAATGCTGGTACCGGTCACGTCCACGAACTGGCCGAGGACGAAATGGGCCACGGACAATTCTGCGCCGACCTCGAGAATATTCTCGGGCGAGACGCGGAATTCCAGCACCTTTCGCTTGGGTTCCACCTTAGCGGCGGCAAATTGCGCCCGTTGGGGCTTAGGGACGTTTTTGACCTTTGCGGTACCAACGCCGAGCTGAATGGCCACATAGCCATCCTTGTCCTCAGAGCGGGTCGAGACCACCTGACAGGTGTCAACCTTCAACACGGTGACGGGCACGTGGGTGCCGTCCTCGGTGAAGATCCTCGTCATGCCGACCTTCTGAGCGATGAGACCTGATCGCATCGTTTGGCTTTTCCTTAGAGCTTGATCTCGACATCGACACCAGCGGCGAGGTCGAGTTTCATCAGCGCATCCACGGTCTGTGGCGTCGGATCGACGATGTCCAGCAGACGCTTGTGGGTACGGATCTCGAACTGCTCACGCGATTTCTTGTCGATGTGCGGGGAGCGGTTGACGGTGAACTTCTCGATCTGGCTGGGAAGCGGGATCGGTCCGCGCACCTGCGCACCCGTCCTTTTGGCGGTATTGACGATCTCGCGGGTGGACTGGTCCAACACGCGATGATCGAACGCCTTAAGGCGGATACGGATGTTCTGGCTTTCCATATTCACGTCATCCGTTAAATCGGCCAGCGCCCCTCTCGGAGCGCTGGCCGGAGTGAATTCGTTCGGTTCAAAGAACCTCCCGCAGTCAGCATAACGCTCTTGCAGGATAGGCCGAGGCCGAAGAGCAGGCTTATATAGAACCTGAACGTGCTTGGCAATCATTGTTTTCGTGATGGAAATGGATGAAAGAAAAGGGGGTCCGGGCATGGCCCCGGACCCCCTTTTCTTTCAACGCTCCAAACGAGAGAGCCCTCGTCAAGCGTAACAGCCGCGACAGCCTCCGTCCCGCATGGAAGCTTCCTCTGGATCGCCAACCTCCACCACGGGCTGCGCAATCACCTCTCCGGAGATGGCCCCCAAGACCGGCGCAAGTTCCATCAAATAACACGCCGTTACAGCAGCGAGGGCTGAATAGAATGCAGGCCCCCTGCGTTGCTCAAGTCTTTCTGCAAACTTCGGGACCCAATTCAGCAGGTGATACATTAAAAACCGCTGAGCATCCCCAATGGTTTCTTTCTGATCTGTTTTCCCCACCAGGTATCCGAGAAAATTCAACTGATAGGCAAGGTGATCATCGGGTCTCAACCCGTTTTGCACTTTGAGATCGTATTTCCCATACCATTTCCGACACTCTGCCATGGTGGTTTGCCGCTCGAGTCCGTCGGGATCGACCCAAGGAGACTCGGTGGGAGCAACTCCCATGGCGTGAGTCAAGTAGACGTCGGCATAGCCGGCGGCCAAGTCGGTCAAAATTTCGTTTTCGGACCCTTCCATTGCCTCGAAAGCACGTTCCATGACAGTCATCACGTCCTGCCACTGGGAGGCGGGAGGATTAAGGCCGAGCCCACGCGGAAAAGCGCTGGCGCGCAACCGCGCCAGCGCCTCCACATCTATTTCCCGGTCATGCAGGGACGCCAACAATTCCAAATCATCGGCGGCCGCAGCACGAACCTGGGAGATCAACAGACCTTCGTCCTCCATTACTCCACTTTTCCTTTGAGATGAGGCACAAAGACGATGGATGGATTGGTAAGCTCGGGGTTCGACATCCCCTTGACCTGCCGCACCACGCGATCATGAGGACCAACGGCGCGGGTCGGATAGGCTCCCTGACGCAACTGGTCGATAGGACCAATATCCAGCACACGCATCATGCACGCCTGGACACAATAGGGTTTCCGCCCAGCTTCCAGTTCGTCGATACACATGTTGCACTTTTTGATGATGTGCTCCTCGGGGTCCCACTGGGGGGCTCCGAAGGGGCAAGCAGGCTCGCACCGACGGCAGCCGATGCACTTGGTGGAGTCGATATCCACCACGCCATTGTCGGCGCGCTTCCAAATTGCTCCGGTGGGGCAGGTTGGAATACAGGCGGGCTCGGCGCAATG
Source organism: Rhodospirillaceae bacterium (assembly GCA_031546925.1). Taxonomy (GTDB): domain Bacteria; phylum Pseudomonadota; class Alphaproteobacteria; order Rhodospirillales; family Magnetospirillaceae; genus Magnetospirillum. The sequence continues at coordinate 7,236 of JAVBJO010000158.1, read as the reverse complement.
GTTACAGGACATGTTGACTTTGTAGGCATAGACATCCGGGTATTTTCCGCCTTCCACATAGAGAACGCGGCGGAACCGAGGACCAGCCGGCAAGCCGTTCTTGTCCTTACAGGCGATTTCGCAGGCCCGGCAGCCGATACAATCGACGTTGTTGTGCACAAAGCCGAGTTGTTGCTTGGGGACAACGGGGGTATAGGTCTGCCGCTCCTTCGCCGTTTTGGCGATGGCTTCGCGCACAGCCATTTTATCGGGTTGTTTGGCCATTTTGGACTAATCCTCCAGACTTAGCGGCGCCATTTGGTGGAACGGGCAACCGCCAGACGGTCCCAACCGGGCCTATGGTCCAGATCGGTCTTACGGATGTTGCACAGGATGGTGTTGTAGGCGAAAGCTCCGGCGGGGCTCGGATCGTCCTTGGTCAACATATCGGGATTGCCCGAACGGTCGATGCCTTGTTCGTCCAGATCCAACCAAGCCCCCTCGTGCAGAGCCGCCACGCCGGGCATACACCGCTCGGTCACATAGGCGGGGACCACGGTCTTGCCGCGATCGTTCCACACTTCCACGATGTCGCCGGTCTTGATCCCCAACTTTTCCGCGTCGGAGGCATTGATCGTGACTTCCTGTTCGTAAGTCTCGCGCAGCCAGGGCACGTTGTTGAAGATCGAGTGCGTCCGCCAGCGCGGATGCGGAGTCACCAAGTGGAACGGATATTCCTTTTGCTTGGGATGGGTCAGGTGCTCCCAAGGCTCGATCCACTTGGGAATCGCCGGGATGGGGTACCCGTACCGCGTCTTGGTCCAATCGGAGATCTGCGCCAGCGAGGTAGAGAAAATCTCGATCCGACCCGATGGTGTTGGGAACGGAGCCCCCTGCTCGATTTGCGCACGGAAGGCCACATGAGGCCGATCAAAGGTGAATTTATACACCCCCTTGGCCTTGAACTCTTCCCACCCCATGGTCACACCTTGGTGCGCCATGACCTTGTTGGTCCACCAATCCTCTAGATAAGCCTCGTCGGTGGCATCGGCATTGTGGAAGTAATCCCGCTGGGAACGCGGGTTGTACGTCTCGCCGAAGCCCAAACGGTAGGCCAGTTCGGTGAAGATCTGGAAGTCAGTCTTGCTCTCGCCCAAGGGTTCTATGACCTTCGGACGGTGAATGTAGTAGTGCCCCTTGTACCACGGCAGAGCAACGTCATGGCGCTCGAAGTGGGTACAGGCCGGGAGCAATACATCGGCGAACAAGCCACTAGGCGTAATATTCGCGTCGTTACATACCACAAAGTCTAGCTTCTTGATGGCCTCGACTTCCTTGCGGATGTTGGTCAACTGGTTGAACCAGTTGGAACCATGCCACCAAATCGCCCGAACATTGGGGATCTTGCCGTCGAGCTCGTCCTCACGCTCCCAACACCCGATTTCCTCGCGCTTGACGTTGGGATAGTTCAACACCAAGTGCGCCCACCGATCCGACTTGATGGCGGCATACCAGATGTTGGAGTACTTGTCGTAAGGATAGGCGACGCCTTCGTTGTGGAAGCCCTTACCCACGCCCTCGGCGCAACCGCCCAGCTTGCCGATGTTGCCGGTGATCGCCTGCAATGCCGCAGCCATGCGATTGTACTGCTCGCCGTAGGCATTGCGTCCCGGGGCCCACGACGCCTTCAACGCCGCCGGCTTGGTCCGCGCGTACATGTCCGCGAGCTTGCGGATATCCGAGGCCGACACGCCGCAAATCTCCGCAGCCCATTCGGGGGTCTTCGGGGTGCCGTCCCGCACACCAAGAATGTATTCCTTGAAGCTCTCGTGACCCAGCTGATTTCCTTGTCCCAACGCCCAGTTCGGCATCGTTCCGGGATCAACGCCCTGACAGAACTGGTTGATAAACGCTTGGTCCTGAAGCCCATTGACGAAGATGTAATGAGCCATACCGGCCATCATGGCGGCATCGGTATTGGGGCGGATGGGAATCCACCATGCATCATAAGCCGCCGCCGAGTCCGTGAACTGCGGGTCAATGACGACGAACTTGCAGCCATTCTGCTTGGCCATGCGCATGTACCAGTGGGTATTGCCACCGTGGAACGTATACGCCGGATTCCAACCCCACATGATGATCAGCTTGGAGTGGGCGAACGCATCATCCTCGTTCCCATCCTCGATGGTGCCATAGGTGATGCGCGAGCTGAACGTGGTCCCCTGATAGCTCGGCACCGACCAAGAACTGGTACGACAGCCGAAGATCCCCAGGAATCGCGCGAGCAAGCCCTCGATCTGATCGGACTTATGCAACACACCATAAGATGAGCCCGCATAGGACTGGTCGAGAATGGCGGTGGGACCATACTTGTGCTTCAGGTAATTCATCTTCTCGGCCACGAGGTCGAGAGCCGCATCCCAAGAAGCCCGTTTAAACTTGCCCTCGCCCCGTGCACCGACACGCACCATGGGATAGAGCAGCCGCTCGGGACTATAAATGCGCGAGCGATAGCTGCGGCCGCGCAAGCAGGCACGGAGCTGAGGAACCTCGGGCGTATCGGTGCCGTGGGGATCGCCTTGAGCCCGCCCGTCATCGGTGGACAAGCGAACGATCACGTCGCCCAACTTGTGCGCCACCAACATGTGACGAGAGCCACAGTTATGGGCACACGAGGTCACGACGGTGGTCAATTCGTCATCGCGGTAATAACGCTCATAGGCGAAGCCTTGAGCGGATCGAGGTGCGGCAGCCAGAGCCGTCGTTCCCGCCACCGCAGCGGCACCTTTTAACAGGTCGCGCCGGGACAGGTTCAAAGCAGAGGTCAACAGACTGCGCCGGTCAGTGGTCGTCATGATAGGTTGCCTCATTTCTTCTTTTCAGGCGTGGCAGTCATCCCGGTTAGGAACCGGGGATCGGACTCGGTCGGGCGCCCTGCGGCCCACTCGGGCGCGGTCTCGGGCATACCTGGCCACTTGTGGCGAGGATAGGGGTAGGAAATACGGTACCAAGCCCGTCCTCCGTGACAGCCATAGCACACATCGGTGTTGTCCTTGGCCAGGGCTTCGATGCCCTCAGGCTTCAGGAAATTGACTTGGTGCCGAACGGTGCGGAACAGTTCGCCATGACAGGTTAGACAACCATTGGGGATGGGATCCCCTGGCTTATCGGCAACCTCCAAAGCTTTCCTGGTCTCGGGCCAATCTTCCGTCTGATCCATGTTCTGGTACGGGAATTTCCCGTGGCACATCAGACAGGTGGCCTCAACATTGACTTGCTTTCTCAGGTTGGACGACAGCGCTTGCCCCGCTACGGGAGTCTTAGGAGTCGACAACTCTTCCCGAGGATCATGCCCCGTGTGACAGGTCGAACACTTCAGGTCCATGACCTGCTTGGCCAACGGCGTCACCAAATGACGACGGTGGAAGGTCTCTTGCTTCCCATCGTAGGTCGCCAGAGTCTGGTACCAAGCCGTAACGCTGTCCGCACGGATGTTCGAATGAGACTGCTCTAACGGCTTGTCACTGAGAATTTCACTGTGACAGGCGAGACATTGGTTATCCGTTGCCGCAGCCATTGCAGGCGCACTGTGCAGTGGAGACCAAATCTCGCGCGTGTAATCCGCGGCGAAAGCCGCACTTGCCGAGAACAGCACGACCCCTGCACCGGCCACGGCAAGAATTTTCCGCCGAAAACTCATGGCTTTCGCCCTCCGGGTATTTCCTTACGAAAAAACTTCATAAACTTCCCCCCGACAGAGAGTGAGGGCCTCGCGAAGAGGCCCCCACCCTTATAGGTCGAGTGTTAACGGCCGCCCATGCCGGACATGCCGCCCATTCCACCCATGCCGGACATACCGCCCATGCCGGACATACCACCCATGCCCGACATACCACCCATTCCGGACATGCCGCTCATTCCGGCCATGCCGCCCATGCCCGACATACCATCCATTCCGGACATGCCGGCCATCGTGTCGGCGGACGCGACCGAAACGATGGAACCCGCGCAGAGCAGCGCAGCCAGGCCCAGCTTCATCGACTTCGTCATCCCAATTCTCCTTTTGCCTTATTCCAGGTGCCGGATTGCCTAGGCACCCATTGTCATCCCAACCCTGATGGGCCGGGGTCAGTGACCGCCGTGCCAGTGGCGGATATCGTAGGGTCCGGTCATGCCGGGGCGCGTGAATGGCGTGTGCCAGGCGCCCTGATCCTCCAGAAAGCGCAGGCTGGCCGGATAGGGCGGCTCGACCCCGGTCAGCGCATGCGCATACCAGTCGTCCCCCTTCGCCATTTCGGTAATGACCGGAGCCGCAGCGGGCCTTTCCCAAGGGGCAAGACCGGCCACCACGATCGTTTCCGCGCTTGCCGTGCCTGCCATGCAGGCCAAGAGCAGACCGATGATGCTCACACCTTTACGCATTTGCCGCGATACCCCTTCGTGCCTGCAACTGGGGCAAACCAACTGCTTCTCGGCTAGGGAATTCTATTTTTTCACCGTTATTTCAAATGTTTAATGAGCGGCATTCCCCCGCAGCTCCTGCCAATCTGGCAGGCTTTCAGGCATCGCTGCGGGAGGGGCATGAAAAGCCGGGGTTGCGCTCTGACAAATTGGCAGAGACGTCCTGTCTTCCCCGTCATGTGGCGGGTTGCCGCAATCCGCCCGGCGGGACTTTCCAGCCCTGCCCCATAAAGGCAGGCATCGCCGCAGACGGATCGAGGCCGTCGGATGCAGGGCCGCAGCAGATGCATCGATTCGACCCGGGTTGTAGATGTGAACGACTTCCTGCGGTCTCGGTGCATCGGGGCAGGAGAAGCCCGAGGATCCCCATGGGATGCCGCCATCGATGAACGGATTTTGGGGATGCGACTGCTCGCCGGGATCGCCTGACGCATGTTCATCAGGAAATGGCAGTTACACAGCGCCTTCGTTCATGAACCGGGTCGAGACAAAGACCGTGACTCCGCCATGGCACGAAAGTCCGCCCGGTGTCTGCCAGAAGGCGTCCTGCGTTATTGGACAGACAGTCAATGTCGGGTAGGTCCGGACAAAGCGTCTGCTTCATCCCGCCGGGATCGCTCGACACCATGCCGGTTGTCGGACCGAAGGGTGCCACCGCTACACTGCTAACGGACTGGCTTTTGTACAACTGAATGTACGGGTCGGCCCACCGCGCCGGAATGCGCGGCAGGGTCAGTCTGGTCAAGGTGTGACAGGTTCCTCATGCGCAATATGGCGCGCCAGTTGCTGCAACCGGCAGAAGGCGTCGTAGCGCCAGGCATGCAGGTCGCGGACCGTCGGGTCCGGCTGGTAAGCCTCGGCGCGGTGCGACATGGCCGCCATCGCCGTCCGCATCTCGGGGAAGTGCCGACCCGCGACCGCCGCCAGGATGGCCGAGCCCAGCAGCACCGGTTCCTCGGCGGTGGCGGACAGGACCGGCCTGCCGCTGGTATCGGCCAGCAGCTGGCGGATCAGCGGCGACTGCCCTGCCCCACCCGAGATCACGATCTGCGCAATGGGCGCTCCGGCACGGTCCTGTGTCTCGATGATCTGGCGCAGGCCATAGCCGATGCCGCAGATCCCCGCGATGTAAAGCGCAACCAGATTGTCCACGTCCCGCGCCATGCCCAGCCCCGCGACGATCGCCCGCGCATGGGGATCGGCAAACGGGGCGCGGTTGCCGAGAAACTCGGGCACGACATGCAGCCCATGCGCAAGATGGGCCACCTGCGACGGCTGGCCCGCCGCGGCCTCTGCCCGGGCGGCCAGCCATGCGGGGAGGCTGAGGCCGGCCGCCCTGGCCGCGGCCTGGGCCTCGGTTGCCGCGGGGTGGAAGGACAGCAGCTGGTCGATCGCGGCGCCCGCGGCGGACTGGCCGCCCTCGTTCAGCCACAATCCCGGAACCATCGCGTCGTAATAGGGACCCCAGACCCCCGGCACAAAGACCGGCGCATCGGTCGAGGTCATGGTGCAGGACGAGGTGCCAAAGACATAGGCGAGGTTCGCCTGCGGGCTGCCCTCGATCCCGACGGTGCCGATGCCGCCGGCATGGGCGTCGATCAGTCCGGCCGCGACCGGCGTGCCGGGCTGCAGGCCCAGCTCATGGGCCGCCGCTGCGGTCAGGCCCTGCCCCAGCGCCGTGCCGGGGGCGACGATGCGCTGGCCGATACGGATGAAATCCTGCCCGGCCAGATCGCCCAGCCCGATCTTGCGGAAATAATCCGGATCCCAGCGCGCTTCATGCGCCAGATAGGTCCATTTGCAGGTGACCGTACAGGTCGAGCGCGCCAGATCGCCCGAGGCGCGCCAGGACAGGTAATCGGCAAGGTCCATGAACTGCCAGGCCGCGTCATAGGTGGCAGGCAGGTTCTCGCGCAGCCACAGAAGCTTCGGCGTTTCCATCTCGGGTGAGATGATGCCGCCGACATAGCGCAGGACGTCATGCCCCATCGCATTGATCCGCTCGGCCTGACCCACGGCGCGGTGGTCCATCCAGACGATGATATTGCGCTGCGGATCGCCCGAGGGGCTGACCGTCAGCGGCGCACCCCCCTCGCCCAGCACGACCAGCGAGCAGGTGGCATCAAAACCGATGCCCGCGATCTGCCCGGGCGCGACACCCGCGGCCCCGATCGCTTCGCGCGTGGCGGCACAGACGGCCTGCCAGATATCTTCACCGGACTGCTCGACGATATCGGCGCCCTCGCGCCAGATGGTAATGTCGCGCTTGGCGGCACCCAGCATCCGGCCGCTGGCGTCAAAGACCCCCGCCCGGGCGCTGCCGGTTCCGACATCGACGCCCAGGAATACCGCTTCGGCTGCCATGTTCCTGCCCTTCCCTTACAGATCGACGCTGTTGGGCAGGATCACCATGTCGCGGATCACCACACCACGTGGCCGCGACAGCATGAAGATCAGCGCCGCCGCCACTTCCTCGGGTTGCATCAGCGAACCGTTGGCCAGCGCCTCCTCCATCTTGGCCTTCGGCCAGTCATCCAGCAGCGCGGTCACCACCGGACCGGGCAGCACCGCGCCCATGCGGATGCCATGCGGCGCAACCTGCCGCCGCGTCGCGTGCAGGAAGGCCTGAACCGCGAATTTCGAGGCGGTATAGACCGGCTCCCACACCACCGGAACCACGCCCGCGACGGACGAGGTAAAGACGATGTCGCCGGTCTTGCGTTCGATCATGCCGGGCAGGACCGAGCGGACGCAGCGGAAGGCGGCATTGATGTTCAGATGCAGCATCCGGTCCCA
>JAVBJO010000050.1:0-4543 GCA_031546925.1 Rhodospirillaceae bacterium | reverse complement strand
ATCCCAACCCCCCCGCGGGGGTTGTTTTGGCGCCTGTGGACTCTCGTGCGGGCCCATATTAAACCGGCCCACCGCCCCCCCCCCCCATCCACCCCTTTTACGCCGCCGCCTGATTCTCTCGCCAAAACGCCAACAACCCCTCTGCCGTCAACGGCCTCGCGAAGTAGTACCCTTGCGCCATATCACACCCCATCGCATTCAAAACCCTGGCACAATCTTCATCTTCGACTCCCTCGGCGATCGTGGTGAGTCCCATTTTCCGACACATCCGAACAGTTGATTCGACCAGCACTTGGTCCCGTCGATCATGAGCGACGTTGCGAATAAACATCTGATCGATTTTCACATGCGTTGCGGGGATGCGCTTAAGGTATGACAGGGAGGACATCCCGGTTCCATAATCATCGATGGACAAGCTAACACCAGCATCGCGTAATTTTGCCAATTGCTCTCCCAGTTCTACTTCCTGCAAGAAGGCAGCGCTTTCTGTGACTTCGACGTCAATCAAGCCATGCTCGATTTTATAAGTCTTGATCAAATCGAGGGTGGTGTGGACCATGCTGGGGACAGAGAGATCCCGAGCGGACATATTGACGGAAACGGGGATCCGTTCGCCCATCTCTCTCCACTGGGCAACCCGGGTTACGGCGATGCGCAGAATGGTTTCGGTAAGCCGATTAATCAGGGAAGAGTGTTCGACGATAGGGATAAAGCGTGCCGGAGAGAGCAGTCCCAAGCGCGGATGATGCCATCGCACTAAGGCTTCGCACCCGATCATCTGGTGATTGTCCAGACGAATTTTGGGCTGATAGTGGAGGATGATCTGGGCGCTATCGTGGAGTCCTTGGCGAAGATCCCCCAACAAGCGCAGGCGATCTTGCAAGACGGAATCGCTTTCTTCGGCGTAAAGACTCCAATTCCGCCCCGAGGACACGGCAGCATCGCTGGCCATGGCGGCGCGACGCAGCAGAGTCTCGGCGGGCAGCTGGGAATCGGCCATCTGCGCCACACCGATCACGGGGTCGAGTTGCAGGGGAACCCCTTCAACCTCCACGGGTTCGGAGAGAATTTCCGACAGATCGCTGACCTCTTCCAGGGACCACTCCCGCGGGGAGAGCACCAAGAGGGTTGAGCCCTCCCCCCGGAATAACCCGTCGCCTTTTCCCTGTTGCAGCGGCAAAAGACGAGCGATGGCACCATTCAGCAAACTCTGGGCCTTGTCCATGCCGAACGCCACGGCAATGGAGCGAAAGGCGCGCAATTGAATGGAATAGATGGTGGAGATGGGCTCGTGCCGCTCTTTCGATCCCAGTTGCCGAATCAGCGACTGGTTGTTGGGCAGTCCGGTGGGTGCATCCACCAATCCGCGCATGATGGCCTCGACCATGGCGTTGCGCAGCATGGAGGAGATGAAGCCCGTGATACCTCCGGCCAGGGTGAAGAAGGTGCTCCGGAAGAGCCAGCCCATGAGGGATTGAGGCACGCCCAGCACCACATCCTGAGGCATGTAAGGGCCAATCAACAACCCTGCCAGCACGCCGGTACCGATCCCCCCCACCGGACCAAAGAAAAAAGCCGAGGCGAAGACGGGAATGTACAGAAGGTGCAAATAAGGATACTTGGTCCCACCGGTAAACCAGACGATCGCGGCCACGGAGAGGAGCACAAAGGCTGAAAATACAGCAACGCCCACCCGTTCGGCTCGATTTGGAGCAACGAAGAGTCTGGACAGGAACTGCTGTGATGCAGTGGCCCTGAGAAGTTTTTGTCGTTCTGACGGAGATGTCATACTTTTAAGCCTCTCCCTAGGGAGGCGAGTTTAATTTACTCGTTCCAATGTTTCAACCTCTGACTTTCCTCGTTCCCTTCGGAGGAAGGGGGCTCTTGACCCGCTCCTTTCGGCAGGCGATAGATTGGAGGAGGTTCCCTCTGGTCTGCGAGCGACGGCTTCGATGCCCACGATTCTCCTCATTGATGACGATCCTCATATCCGCGACGTGGTCCGCTTCGCCCTTTCCCGCGAGGGCTTTACCGTCATCGAGGCCGAAGACGGTGCCCAAGGATTGGAAATGGCACTGGCTCAAGCTCCCGATTTGCTTTTGCTCGACATCATGATGCCAGAGCTGGATGGAACCGAGGTCTGTCGCCGGTTGCGTCGCATCAGCCAAGTTCCCATTATTTTTCTCTCCTCTCGCGATGAAGAAATCGATCGAGTCTTGGGTTTGGAATTGGGGGGGGATGACTACATTGGCAAGCCATTCTCCCCGCGTGAGTTGGTGGCACGGGTCAAGGCGATTCTGCGCCGCATGGAGGCACCCGTGGCGCACGAGCGGCGTCATGGGCTGCTTCGTTTGGATCTGGAGTCCCTTCGCAGCTTCTGGGGCGAGATAGAAGTGGTGCTCACCGCCACCGAATTTGCGCTTCTACGCACGTTGGCCGAGCGCCCCGGCAAGGTTTTCGCGCGCGAGGCGTTGATGGACGGGGCCTACGATCTGGATCATTACGTCAATGATCGCACCGTGGACAGCCACATCCGCCGCATTCGCGCCAAGTTTCAAGCAGTGGGAGGGGCGCCGGTGGAGACCGTGCATGGGGCTGGCTATAAGCTCGGGACGTGTCGCTAGATGAGCCAGCCCAAACGGCGCAAAAGAAAACGTCATCTTCCTATCGGGACGATTCTTCTGGTGATGAATCTCGCCATCTTGGTTCTGCCCTTAAGCGGGATTTGGGGCTTGCGGCTTTACGAAAGCGCTTTGATCCGTCAGACCGAATCCGAATTGATCGCTCAAGCGGCGATTATTGCCTCAGCGTATCGTCAGGCTTGGCGCGCGGCGGGAGGAACAGCCGATGGACCCGCGGTAGAAACACGCTGGACGACGGTTCCAGGGTACGATCCACCGTGGTTGCCGCGTCCTCCGGTGCTTGATCTGGCCACCGATTCGCTTTTGCCTCCGCCCCCGGCCCTCACACTGGCTCCCTCGAATCCGAGTGATCCGGCGGCAGCGCGAGCGGGACGGGAACTGGATACGATCCTGCGCGAGGCCCAATACACCACCCTGGCGGCCATGCGCGTGCTCGACAGGGAAGGCGTTATCGTCACCAGCACCAGCAATGACGAGGGGATCGGCCAATCCATGCAAGAGCGCGAGGAAGTTCGTCGCGCCCTGGTGGGAGAGCCGGTAAGCGTCCTGCGCGCCCGCGTCAATGGCCCAACCCAGGCTTCTATCTCCGGCCTCCGGCGCGGCAGCACCGTTCGGGTGTTTGTCGCTCAACCGGTCTTCGATAACCAGAGAGTCATCGGTGTGGTGGTGATGTCACGCACACCGCGAACCTTGGCGGAAACGCTGTCGGGAAAACGGCAACACTTGATCGTCCTCGCGGTTCTCGTGCTGGGAGCCGTGGGAGTCCTCGCCGGAATAGGGGTATTTGCCATTGCTCGTCCCCTCAAGAGCGTGACGCGACAAGCCAAACGTATCGCCGATAGCGGAGACGGAGGCCTCCCCTTGCGCCTTGATGCGGCCGAGGGCGCTGGTCCCATGGTGCTCGAAGTGGTCGAACTGTTTGATGCCCTCACCAGCATGGCCGCTACTCTGGAACGACGCGCCGCTTACGTCCGCAGCTTCGCCGCCCATGTGGCGCACGAATTTAAGACTCCCCTCACCACCATTCGAGGATCGGTGGAGTTGCTCCGTGATCACTTCGATACCATGCAACCCAACGAACGCGACCAGTTCCTCGCCAATATCGACGCCGAGGCCGAACGATTGAACCGCTTGGTGCGCCGTCTGCTGGATCTCGCTCGGGCCGAAGCGGCAGGGCCAGCGCGACACGACAGCTGTCCCTTGGCAACCCTGCTGACTCGCTTCCAAACCGAGCGCTGCACCGTGGTCATTCGGGAAGATGTCTCCGTCCCTATGGGAGAAGAAGCCATGGAGGTCGTTCTTACCCAACTGCTCGATAACGTTCAGCGGCACGCCGGGCCTGAGGCCAATGTGGTCCTGACCCTCGGGCAAGACGGTGAAGACGTGGTGCTTACCGTGGCAGATGACGGACCGGGCGTGTCGCCTGCCAATGCCGAGAGGATCTTCACTCCGTTCTTCACCACCGCTCGGAAAGAGGGCGGGACCGGCTTGGGATTATCCATCGTTCAGAACTTGATCGAAGTCCATGGGGGGAGAGTCCGTCTGGTGGCGTCTTTGCGAGGAGGGGTGTTCGAGATACGGTTTGGGGGTCAAGGGGCTTTCGCCCCTTGCGGGGGTGTCGGGGGCAGCGCCCCTGACGAGGCGTAAGCCAGCCAACCCCTCCACCCCGACCCCCCAACAAAAAACCCCCGATTGTTTCGGGGGTTTTTTGTTGGGGGGTCGGGGGGGAGGGGTTGGCTGGCTTACGCCTCGTCAGGGGCGCTGCCCCCGACACCCCCGCCAGGGGCGAAAGCCCCATGACCCCCCAACCCGATCGCGAACACCCCACCACCCCAAGACGCCACCACACCGACGCTCCCCCCCAGGACTTAGATCAAGTTCTGAACGAAGGATAAAAACCA
>JAVBJO010000197.1:0-34240 GCA_031546925.1 Rhodospirillaceae bacterium | reverse complement strand
TCACCCTCTTTACCCTGATGCATCAGGGTAAAGAGGGTGAGTTCTGTCGGGGGCTGGCTTGGGTGGGGGCTTACGCCCTCGTCAGGGGCGCTGCCCCCGATACCCCCGCAAGGGGCGAAAGCCCCTTGACCCCCTTCCGCCAGCATCACAACCGCCACCCCGAGTAGATGGCCGCAATCCCTCCCGACAATGCCCTCATTTCCACCTGTTCAAATCCAGCCCCTCGCACCATCTCGACGACCTCTTCCTTGGCAGGAAATTTCCGAATGCTTTCCACGAGGTACTGATAGGCCTCTTCATTTCCGGTCACGATTTTCCCGATGGCGGGCATGATCTTGAAGGAATAGAGGTCGTAAAGCTCCTTCAGCCCCGGCGCGGTGACGGTACTGAGCTCCAGGCACATGAAGCGTCCGCCGGGTTTGAGCACCCGAAAGGCCTCCGCAAGAGCACGATCCCAGTGGGTCACATTTCGCAAGCAGAAGGCGATGGTGTATCGATCGACGGCACGATTCCCGATGGGCAAAGCCTCTGCGTCACCACAGATCCAAGAGACCCCCTCGGCCAAGTTCCGATCCAAGGACCGATCCCGTCCGACATTGAGCATTTCGGCATTGATATCGCAAACGATGGTTTCGCCACCGCCGCGCTGTTTCCATCCAAAGGCGATATCCCCCGTCCCGCCGCCCACATCGAGAAGAGTCTGATCGGGCCGAGGCCGGATCCCGTCGAGAAAGCTCCGCTTCCACAGGCGATGAATTCCGGCACTCATGAGATCGTTCATGAGGTCGTATTGTCCCGCGACGGCATCGAACACCTCTCGGACGAGGGGGGCCTTTTCCTCTTCGCGGACAGTCTTGAAGCCGAAATGGGTTGTGGCGGGGGTCTCTGGAGTCGTCATAGGATACACTTTAGAGCATGTTGCGGGGCATCTTGCCAAGACCCGTTCGGGGGAAAGATGTCACAGACGGCGAATGTAGCATGCTAATGCTTTGATTACAAAGCGAGTCCTCTCCTGGATCGACGTTCTGGAGCGGAAAAAAAACCTGTAACATTGTGTCATTTTGTGAAGAGCGGGGTTGACTCCCCCCCCTTTATCGATGGTATTAGGGCCTTCATCGATTGAGGGAGCAAGGAACGATGCAGGGAGACGAATCGGAGGCCCCTTTCTCGGGCTTATCGCGTCGGTCATTTCTGGCCTTGGGTTTGGGAACACTGGCCACGACATTGCTCGCTGGTCCGGTGCAGGCGGCGGTCCAGGCCAAGCCGAAACCCAAACCAAAACAAGAGCGGTCTCTTCACCTCTATAATATCCACGACCGCTCCTCCTTGCATTTGGTCTACTGGTCCAAGGGCCGTTATATCCCTAAAGCCGTGGCGCAAATCAGCCGCTTCATGCGGGATTCGCGCTCCGGAGAAGTCCATGCCATTGATCCTCGGCTGATGGATCTCATGGTCGCGGTGCAGAAAAAAGTCGGCGCGACGGGACCTCTTCATGTGGTCTGCGGCTATCGTTCGCCCCACAGCAACGCCATCATGGCCTCTGCCTCGACCGGCGTGGCGCACCACAGCCTGCACATGAGCGGCAGAGCCGTCGATATCCGCATTCCCGGGAAAAGCGTCCGGGCCGTGGCCCGAGCCGCTATTTCCCTCAAAGCCGGAGGCGTGGGGAGCTACCCCTCCTCCAATTTCGTGCATATCGATACCGGTCCCGTCCGGTACTGGTGAGCTTACTTTCGGCGTTGAAGAAGGGGCAGAAGCCCCTTTATGCTTTGCTCCAAACCCTCCGCCGGGACCGAATGCAGATCCAGGGACGTCATGTTCGTCGGGACGTCAAATGTCGCCGCGATCACCTCGGTCACCTTCACATTCGATAGTTCGGTCTTGATCCGCATGAGATTGCCCGTCTGGGGAGTCACCGTGCCCTCCGCCCGCATCATGATGCCATCCTTGGAAAACCACGCTTCACCTTCGAAACGGCCACCCTTGGCAGAGGTGCCTTTCACCTTGTAGCGCGTGGTGGCCATTCCGTTGACCGTCTCGGGACCAAGGGGAGTCCGTTCGGCCTGGAGTGTGTCAAGACCGCCCACCAAGCCGGCAACACTGCTCAACGCAAGCGATACCGACCAACGCGCATCGATGTTCATCAGAAAAACCGTGTTGGTGTCGCGGCGAACCACCACCGATTGACTGCCGCTCTTGGTCATGTAGTCCCGGCGTTCGCGCCCGGGGGCGTGCCAGGCCATGCCATGATAGGTGCCTTTCTCGTTCGTGAAGGTGAAATCCGCCGAATACGATAAAGCCGGGTCGAGCAAGTCGAGAGCCAACTCCGCCGCTTGAACCGGGAGCGGAGAGAGGAAGAAAAGGGTGACTGTGGCGAAAAGGGTCCGGAGAAACATGGTGTGTCGTTCCTACGTGAGGGGGGTCAAGGGGCTTTCGCCCCTTCGGCGGGGGTGTCGGGGGCAGCGCCCCTGACGAGGGCGTAAGCCCAGCAGCCCATCCCCCCACCAAACCCCACCAGTCTATCCTGATACATCAGGATAGACTGGTGGGGTTTGGTGGGGGGATGGGCTGCTGGGCTTACGCCCTCGTCAGGGGCGCTGCCCCCGACACCCCCGCCGAAGGGGCGAAAGCCCCTTGACCCCCCTCACGTAGGCCGTGCCAACGCCATTCTTCGATAGGATAACGCCTCTGCCACATGAATTTTCCGCACATTCCCACCCCCTTCCATATCCGCCAGAGTCCGAGCGACACGTAAAATCCGATGATACCCCCGCGCCGAGAGTCTCATTTTTTCCGCCGCCTGGGTCAGCAATTGTCGCCCTGCCCCATCCAGCACCACAGCTTTTTCGAGGATTTCCCCATCGAGTTCGGCATTGCATCGCCATCCCCGTCCCTTGGCGATGGCTTCGCATCGTTCTGCTTGGATTTGCCGGGCCTGTTCCACGCGCGCCGCGACCTCTTTCGAGCCTTCCGCCGGCGGGGGCACGGAAAGATCCAGCGGATCGACGGCAGCGACGTCCACATGGAGGTCGATGCGATCAAACAGCGGCCCCGAGATTTTAGACATGTAATCCACGCCACATCGGGGCGCTTTATTGCATCCCAGAGCGGGATCGCCCAGATACCCGCAGCGACAAGGGTTCATGGCGGCGATCAGCTGGATTCGTGCTGGGTAACAGACGTGGGCATTGACCCGAGCGATGACGATTTTCCCGGTTTCGAGGGGCTGACGCAGGGCCTCCAGCGCCGCGCGTTGGAATTCGGGCAGTTCGTCCAGGAAGAGCACCCCGTTGTGGGCCAAGGAAATCTCTCCAGGCCGCGCTTTTGCCCCTCCGCCCACCAGAGCGGGGACGGAGGCGGAGTGATGGGGGGCGCGGAAGGGCCGATTGCGCATCAAACGCCCTTCCTTCAACTGCCCCGAAAGGGAGTGCAAGGAGGTCACCTCCAGGGCCTCGGCGGGGGAGAGCCGCGGGAGCAATCCCGGCAAGCGTGCCGCCAGCATGGATTTTCCCGATCCAGGCGGCCCGATCATCAGCATATTGTGCCCTCCGGCTGCGGCGACTTCCACGGCGCGTTTGGCGGTTTCCTGGCCTTTGACATCGCGAAGATCGGGATATTCCTCGCAGAGATCCTCCATTTCCGGTCGGGGGAGGGGCAGGATCTGGGTCCCCTTGAAGTGATTCACCAAGGCGAGCAAGGACGGAGCCGCCAAAATGGGAATTCCTCCGGCCCAAGCCGCTTCTCCGCCCTGAGCGGCCGGACAGACGAGTCCTCGGCCTGCGGCGGCTGCCGCAATGGCTGCGGGAAGAACGCCCGTCACCCAAGCGATGGAGCCATCCAGTCCCAACTCTCCCACAATGGTATAGGCGGCAACTTCGTCGGCGGGGAGCACCCCCATGGCCACCAGCAACCCTACGGCGATGGGTAGATCGAAGTGGCTTCCTTCTTTTTGCACATCGGCGGGCGCGAGATTCACCGTGATTCGCTTGGGCGGCAGAGCCAGCCCCAGGGCATTCATGGCCGCTCGGACACGCTCGCGGCTTTCGCCCACGGTTTTATCAGGGAGGCCCACCAGAGTAAAAGCGGGAAGCCCTGCCGCCACCTGGACCTGGACATCAATATCAAGGACGTCGATTCCTTGAAAAGCGACGGTAGAGATTCTGGCAACCATGCGATTACCGCTCCACCATCTGCGCTGTCATTATCTTGATCCTCTCTTTGGATCAGAAGTTTATAGCAGTACGATGGGCCCACGCCAAGGCCGCCGCTTGGGAAAAGGTTACCTCGCCCGGCGGAAGGGGGGGACGTTGGATCAGAAGAACCGGAATTCCCAAGCGCCGCGCCGCAAGGATTTTCCCATAGGTCGCCTCTCCGCCCGCCGCTTTGGTGACGAGAACGTCGATTTTGTGCTCTCGGAGCAAGGCCTCTTCGTCTTGTGCCCTAAAGGGCCCCTGCCCCGTGATGAGATGATACTGGGGAAGGGAAAGAGGCTCCGGGGTGAGCAAGCGAACCAGAAACCACACATTAAGAACACCATTGAACCCGTTGATATCTCGACTTCCAACCGTCAAGAAGGCCCGTCGTCCGAGAAGAGGAAGTTCCCGCGCCGCCTCCGTCCCCGAGGCCACGAACTGCCAACGATCCTCTGCCCTCTGGGGCCATTCCGCCCGCGCCAGCACCAGTCGAGGAACCCCCTCTGCCAAGCACGCCGCAGCCGCATGGGCAGAGATGGTCGCGGCAAAGGGATGGGTCGCGTCAATCACGGCGCGAATGTTCTTCTCGCGCAGAAACCCTCGCAACCCCGTCACCCCCCCAAATCCCCCCGTGCGAACCCGCCCCGGCAGAGGCCGAGGCGACGCCGTCCGTCCCGCCAGAGAGGAAATGACCGCCAGATGGGGCAGACTCTGCGCCAAAGCCTGGGCCAAGGCCGCTGACTCCGTGGTCCCCCCCAGCAGCAACAGCGTCACGACCGCCCCACCACGTGCCCGAGGCGATCCACCGCAACCACCGCCACAGCGGTTTCCCCACCGAGAGCGGCCAAGGCGGTTTCTCGGGCACGCAGACACACCCGTGCCCCCAACGCATGCGCTTCTGGCTGCTGCAAAACCTGCCCTACCGATCGGCAGGCTCGAAGAGCCTGGATGTGACGTTCTTCCTTGAGATCGAGAAGATCCACAAGGAAATCAAAGTCGACCGCCCCAGCCCTCACATTGAGGTTCATCATTCCAGCGGCGAGTTTGCTGAGCTTGGCGATTCCTCCTACCAAGGTCAGCCGAGGCACCGGATGACGACGGAGGTATTTCAGCACCCCTCCCACCATATCGCCCATATCGATCAACCCGGCCTCGGGGAGACCAAGGTTGTGACGCGCCCAGGCCTCGGACCCCTTGCCGGTAGAGGCGGCGATATGCTCAAGCTTCAAGGCCCGGGCCACATCAATGCCGCGATGGAGCGAATGAACCCATGCGGCGCAGGAATAGGGCAAGACGACGCCGGTGGTGCCCAGGATCGACAATCCCCCCACGATGCCCAATCGCTCGTTCAGGGTCTTTCGCGCCAGAGCCTCCCCACCGGGAATGGAGACCGTCACTCGGACATTCACCTGGCGCTCGCCTGCCACGGCGCTGAGGTTGTTGGTGATTTGCGCTCTTGGTCCGGCAGTGATGGCGGCCTCTCCCACCGCGAGGGGGAGACCGGGGAGGGTGACCCTTCCCACGCCGACGCCCGCATGGAAGCTGATGCCATGTCCCTCTGGGGCCAGCTCGACGGTGGCCAGAATCAAGGCGCCGTGGGTGATGTCGGGGTCATCGCCCGCATCCTTGAGCACGCCAACCGTGGCGGAAAAACATCCATTCCGTTCGGTATGAGCCAAAGGAAACGAGGGTTCCAGGCGATTGGGGAGGCGAATGGTGACCGGATCGGGAAATCCGCCCGACCGGGTCAAGGCGGTAAAAGCAGCGGTGGCAGCGGCTGCGGCGCAGCACCCGGTGGTCCAACCGGTGCGGAGGGGGCGCTGATCAGGACAAGCTAATCCCATGATCCAGGGCATAGCCTTTCAGCTTTCCGCGCAAGTTACGGTCGGTTCCGTGCAGCAGGGTCTCGAGATAGGTTTGAGCCTCCGTGATCGCCAGACTGCGGAGCATCATCTTGACCGGGGCAACATTGGGAGCACTCAACGACAGGCTCCGCACGCCGCAGGCGAGGAGCGCCAGGGCATCCAGGGGACGGCTGGCCATCTCGCCGCAGACGGACAGGGAGACTTTGGCCTGAGCGCACTCTGTCACCACCTGACGAATGAAACGCAGCATCGCCGGTGCCAGAGGATCGTAGCGCTCTGCCAATTTGGGGTTGGAGCGATCCGCCGCAAACAAAAACTGCATCATATCGTTGGAACCGATGGAAATAAAATCCACCAGAGGGAGAAGAGTTTCCATCTGGAAGGCCAAGGCGGGAACCTCCAACATGGTTCCCACCTGGATCGAATCCGGCAAGGGATGGCCCTGCGTCCGCTCGTGCTCGATCTCCAGATGGAGGATCTCCCGCGCCCGGATGAACTCCGACACCTCGGCAATCATGGGGAACATGACGCGCAGCTCCCGCCCGGCGGCGGCGCGCAAGAGGGCTCGCAGTTGCTGACGCAACACGGCGGGACGGTCCAGGGTGATGCGAATGGAGCGCCAGCCCAAGGCGGGATTGTCCTCGGGATGCGCGTTCCAATAGGGCAAGATCTTATCACTTCCCACGTCCAGGGTACGAAAGACCACCGGTTTGCCCTTGGCCTGGTCAAGAACCTGCCGATAAAGATGCGTCTGCGCCGTCACATCGGGAAGATTGGAATGCGCCATGAAGGGGAGTTCGGTGCGATACAACCCAATGCCATCCGCCCGAGAGTCCTCTAAATGGCGGAGATCCAGCAGCAAACCCGCATTAATCATCAACGAGACCACCACCCCATCCCGACTGACCGACGGGAGATCTCGCGATTGGGCATAGACCTCCGCCCGGCGTTGACGCTGGAGCAAGGACTCGACGAAAAGATCCCGAACATCCTCGCTGGGACGTAAGAAAACCTGGCCGTTGTCTCCATCCACGATGACCGGATCCAAGGCCTCAACGCGCGCGAGAACATCCGGTGCCCGCCCAACCACGGGGATATCCAACGCCTTGGCCACGATCACCACGTGCATGGTGGGAGACCCTTCCTCCAGCACCAAGCCGCGCAAACGCTGATGATCGTACTGAAATAAATCCATCGGACCCATGTTCCGAGCAATCAAAATCGCATCCTGGGGAAGTTCCCGTGAACGTAACGCCTCGCCATGGCCGGAAAGATGATGGAGAAGGCGATTGGCGAGATCCTCGAAATCATGCACCCGCTCCCGCAGGTACGGGTCGGTGATTTGACTCATCCGCGCACGGGTATCGTCTTGGACCTTGCGAACGGCGGCCTCCGCCGTCAGACCGGAACGAATCGCCTCGCCGATCCGGCTCAGCCAGCCCTTGTCTTCCGTGAACATCCGATAGGTTTCCAGAACCTCCCGATGCTCCCCATCATGCCACTCCGGGCGGGAAAAAAGAGCGTCCAACGCCGTCTTGATCTCGCCGAGCGCCGCGCGGAGACGACCCAGCTCAATCTCTGGATCCTCCGCCACGATACGACGAATCTCAACCTGGGGATGATGTAGCACCGCGAGGCCAATTCCGACCCCGGCATTTAATCGAAGCCCATCCAGACGAAGAGACAACAGCGCATTGCCGTCAACCGGAGAAAGCTCTCCCCGCGGAACAAGCTCACCGGAGGCAACCAACTCCGCTAAAACCATCGCAACCGTTTCTAATGCCTCAACATCATCATCCGAATAATGACGCATCGTGCGATTCTGAACCACCAGAACGCCAATCACCCGACCGCCTCGGATGATGGGGACACCCATCAGGGAATGGTAAACTTCCTCGCCCGTTTCTGGACGATACGCAAAAAGAGGATGACTCTGCGCATCCGCCAAAGCCAAGGGACGCGCCCGGGCTGCAATATCGCCCACCAGACCCTCCCCAACACGGAGAAGGGTCTTGTGAACCGCCGCCTTCTTTAGGCCCTCCGTCGCGAAAAGCTCCAGAATGTCACCGGCTCGCATGATGTAGCAGGAGCAAACTTCGGCAACCATATTGGCGGCAATAAGGGAGACGACGTTGTCCAGGCGGGATTCGGCAGTGCCGCCGCCGGCCATGAGGTCGCGGAGGCGCGACAGAAGGCGACGCGAGGTCACAGCGTCCCCCCCTTCCCCTCAGAACCACCGACAAACAGCGGGTCAAGGGGCCCCTGCCCCTTGCGGGGGTGCAGGGGGCAGCGCCCCCGCATTGGCGCAAGCCAGACCCAAGCCCCGGCCCCCCGCTGCGTCCGTGTCTCCCGCCCCTGGCGGCAAACATCAAGAGCCTGTCCCGAGATTAAATCGCAGGGGCGGGAGACATCGGACGCAGCGGGGGGCCGGGGCTTGGGTCTGGCTTGCGCCAATGCGGGGGCGCTGCCCCCTGCACCCCCGCAAGGGGCAGGGGCCCCTTGACCCGCTGTTTGTCGGTGGTTCTGAGGGGAAGGGGGGGACGCTGTGACCATCGACGTCACCTTCTCCCCGCTAACGCCCTCACCGCCTGCTCCATCAACTCAGCAAAGATCTCAACACAGGTCTGCTCCCGTGTCACCAACCCCACACTTTGCCCAGCCATAAGGGATCCTTTTTCCACATCCCCATCAATGACCGCCCGCCGCAGCGCCCCCGCCCAATAATGCTCGATTTCCAGCTGAGCGGCTTTATGGTCGAGTTCCCCCTCTCGATGCCGCCGGATCACGCTGTGTTGGAATTCCACGAATCGCCGTGTCCCCTCATTGACGAGAGCTCTCACGGGGATAACGGGAAAGGCCGGATCGACCTGAACGGTAGGAACAGCATCCCGCGCCGCGGCCCGAATGAAGGCCTTTTTAAAATTAGGATGGGCGATACATTCCTGAGCACAAACGAATCGAGTCCCCAACTGGACCCCAGCCCCCCCCATTTCGAGGTAGCTCACGATGCTTTCGCCCCGTCCGATTCCGCCCGCAACGAAAACGGGAAGAATTTCACTCATGACCGGAAGGATTTCCTGGGCGAGGACTCCGGTTGCCACAGCCCCAATATGCCCGCCCGCTTCGGTCCCTTCGATAATGAGGGCATCAACCTTAGATCGCACAAATTTCTTAGCGAGAACCAAGGCGGGAGCGAAGCAGAGCACCTTAGCGCTGGTTTCCTTGGCCTGAGCGATCATCGTCCCGGAGGGCACTCCCCCAGCAAGGACAATATGGCTGACGTTGCGGTCTCCACAGACGCGGATCAGGTCGTCCAACTGTGGGTGCATGACGATGAGATTAACGCCGAAGGGCTTATCGGTCAGAATTCGGGTTGCGTCGATTTCCTGCCCGAGGCGTTCTGGTTCCATGGAGCCACAGGCAAGAACCCCGAAGCCCCCCGCGTTAGAGATGGCGGCAACGAGATTTCGCTCGGAGATCCAAGACATGGCTCCGCCCATGACGGCGAGGTCTGTGCCCAAGAACGCGCGTCCTTCGGCCCATAACCTTTCCAGTCGCTGTCGTTCCGCCATCGGCGCACTCATCTCCTTCAAGGGATGTTAGGCCGCATCCAGCCCGTAAGCGGTATGGAGGGAGCGCAGAGCCAATTCGGTATACTTTTCCTCGATCAACACGGAGATCTTAATCTCGGATGTAGAGATGACCTGAATATTGATTCCCTCTGTCGCGAGGGTCTGGAACATCGCCTGGGCGATTCCCGCATGACTGCGCATGCCAACGCCAATGACGGAAACCTTGACCACGTTGGCATCGGCAACCAAACGCTCGTAGCCGAGCTTGGCCTCTTCGAT
This sequence comes from Rhodospirillaceae bacterium, assembly GCA_031546925.1. Classification (GTDB taxonomy): domain Bacteria; phylum Pseudomonadota; class Alphaproteobacteria; order Rhodospirillales; family Magnetospirillaceae; genus Magnetospirillum. The sequence goes on along the minus strand of JAVBJO010000197.1, from coordinate 24,331 downwards.
GACCCTCCTGCCGCGTTCAAGATCCGCTTTTCCGACGGTAAAGGTCAGATCGGTAAACTTTCCGTCTTCGGAAACGTTCTGCACGATCATATCCACGTTGACGGCGGCTTCGGCCAGAGGACCAAAGATAGAGGCCGCCACCCCCGGCCGATCCGGCACGCGAATGAGGGTAATTTTAGCTTCGTCACGGCTATAGGCGATGCCGCTCACCAGTTCCTTTTCCACGATTTCATCCTCGTCACAAACCATAGTTCCGGGAGCATCCACGAAGGAAGACAGCACCTGCACGCGAACCCGATGCTTCATGGCCATTTCGACCGAGCGGGTTTGCAGGACCTTGGCGCCAACACTCGCCAATTCAAACATTTCCTCGTAGGTGATTTTTTCAAGCTTCTTCGCTTGTGTAACAATACGAGGGTCGGTGGTGTAGACCCCCTCGACATCCGTATAGATATCGCAACGATCCGCCTTCAGTGCCGCCGCCAGGGCAACGGCAGAGGTATCCGAGCCACCTCGGCCCAGGGTGCTCACGCGGCCCTGGGGGGCCAAGCCTTGGAAGCCGGCGACAACGGCGATGTGACCCTCGGCCATCAGGCGCTCCATCGCCTCGGTCTCGATGGAGACGATGCGGGCCTTGCCATGAACGCCATCGGTATGAATGGGGAGCTGCCAACCGCTCCAGGACCGAGCCTTCAGACCCAGCTCCTGAAGGGCGATAGCAAGCAGGCCACTCGTCACCTGTTCTCCCGTCGCAACCACGGCATCGTATTCGCGCTGATCATGGAGCGGAGCCATCTGCTTGCACCAGTCCACCAACTGATTGGTGACGCCAGACATGGCCGATACCACCACCGCAACCTGGTTGCCCGCATCGGCCTCACGCTTGACGCGGCGGGCCACGTTTTTAATCCGGTCCACGTCGCCAACGGAGGTTCCGCCGAATTTCATTACGATGCGAGCCATGAGGCAGTCCTTAAAGCTGGGACGCGAGTCCAGAACCGGAGGCGGTCAGAGAATCTCGCGGGTAGTCGGTTACAGCAACCCCCGAAGGGCGCTTTTACATACTCTCTTGCCGGGACGGACGCAACCTTGATCAGAGTATTTTCCTGGGTTAAGGCCGATAAGGTCAAGGGTCCAGAAGGGGTCAAGGGTCCGGCCCTCTCCCTTTTTTGTCATCCATCTTCAAGATGGAACAGCCCCGCCAAACCAATAAGCCCCGCAACAATCGGGGGACTCCAGACGGCAAGAAACTGAGGAAGAATTGAAGATGCTCCAAAGGCGTACATAATTTTCATGAAAAAATAGATCCCAAAGCCCACCAAAACACCCATTCCGATTCGCCCTAAGACACCTCCAGAACGAACATTCGGCTTTAGGGAAAAGATTGACGCAATGAGCACCATGCTACAATACATTAGAGGGGCAACCAAAAGAGAATGAAAATAAATACGATGCCTCACTGCGGAAAATCCGCCTTCTTCTAAGAATGATATAAAACCAGGTAACTGCCAAAATGATTTCCCGTCGGGAGGACCAAAATTATCATTTATTTTTTCTATTGTTAAGCTTGTCGGAATTTCCATATTTTCTTTGTATACAGACGGCATATCAACTTCCATATCCCATACTTTATTTAAAATAAATTTTCCATCTTGAAATAATCCACTTCTTGCTGACACACGCCTTGTGAGATGTGTTTTTTCATCATGAAAGAAAATGCTAATGTCAATCATATTTAAAACATCATTTTTTTGACGAACTCGTCCACTATTCATAACCATTTGCTGATTTCCGCTTCCTTCCCGCATCCAGAAGCCGGAATCGAAAACTTTCAAACCGCCACTCTGCTCCTGGTACAGCTTGCTATAGCGCTTTTCAAATTGGTGGTACATCATCGTGGCGACGGGATTAAATCCAAGAACCTCCGCAATCCCGAGAAGACCCATAACGAGCAGGACCGGGAACAGGAATTGCCAGACGGAAATTCCCGCCGCTCGGGCCACGACCAATTCATGGGTTCGGGTCAGGCGCCAGAAGGTCACCATGGCGGACAGCATCACGGCAAAAGGCATGATGGTGTGGGCCATCTGCGGCAGCTTCAACACCGCCATCCCCAGGATATTCCCGAAAGAAATCCCGCTGTTTCCCGCACGCCGGATCAATTCGATGCTGTCGAACAGAAAAACCACGCCCAGTGTGGAAAGCAGCACGCCTACAAAGGCGAGCAGGAACTGCCGGGCGATATACCAACTTAAGGTCGGGGAAAGGCGCATCGGTTCCATCTAGGGCAAAAAGAAAGGACGAAATCAACAATATAGGCGAGAACGCCCCTCCCCATTCCTTTACAGCGAGGGCATGACTTTACAGCGAAGGAGAGACGGAGGAAAGCGCTCCGTCATCTTCCTCAGAAAACGTAATAGGATAGTAACGATTTTTTCCGCCTTTTTTGGCCCGGTACATCGCCAAGTCGGCATAGACAAGAAGATCATCAGAAGAGATTCCATCATACGGATACAAAGCTACCCCGACACTCGCAGAGACACGGCAGTCCTGGCCGCCAAGATTTATTGGGGCTGCAATCTCTTGTAAAAGACGATCCAGGATCCCTTGACAGTCGTTGATGCTTCCTAAATTACGTAAAATGAAAGCAAATTCATCTCCCCCAATCCGCGAGACCATGTCCCCAGAGCGAATACAGGCTTCACATCGGCGTGCAATTTCCTCCAGAACCATGTCCCCGGCATCATGACCCAAGGTGTCATTGATGGGCTTGAATCCGTCTAGATCAAGGTAACAAACCGCAATCAGTTCTTGTTCCCGAACCGTAACAAGGGCTTCATCCAGAGTGTCTTTGAACAATCTACGGTTGGGAAGATTGGTTAGGAGATCAAAATAGGCCGCATGCTCCAATTTTCTCTTATTAATACGAAGTGTAACAAAAATATCGACCAGGTAGGCAAGGAGAAGACTGAAGAGGAGTCCTACTGTAAGATTTGCAGAAAATGAGAATGACGATGTCCAACCAGATACAGGCATCAAACTAAGAGTCCAAGTTCCACTAGGGACATAAATAGTTCGATAAACAGGATCGGCCAATTCTTTTTCCGTCCCGGAAATAAGAACTTCTTTTTCATTTTTATCGACGTTATTCCACCAAACCTCGTAAGCGATTCCTTTTTCTGTTAACCCAGGAAGATTCGCTAACTCTGCCAACTTGGAAAGGCGAAATGTTATACCGATAAATCCCCACAAGGAAGACGCCTCTTGTCCAGGACTCAGATAGACAGGTAATACGCCTTGGATACCAGCGACTCCTTTGGGCCAAAACAGCAGAAACTGCCCCGACACGGTAAGCTTCCCGCTCGCCAGCGCTCGCTTGTAGTACGGGGCAAACCGGGGATCGGTCAGGGCATCGATCTCTTTCAGCGTCTCCCAACGGCCACTCCGAGGGAAAACATCTGAAAGCTTGCCGCCCGGCATCAAGGCCAAGGCGTGTGCTGATGGGTAGAAGGGGAACAATTCCGTGGCCATCGATTGGAAGTCGTCGAAATTCCCATGATCCTGTCGAATCAAGGCCGCCATGGTATGGGACATCGCCAGAGAGCGCTCTATATGTTGTGTAATGGCCTCGGCATAGACGCTTCCTATATTCGAAATGCGTGTACGCTCAACGTAGACTCGCCCCCGTTCCAAAGAAAAGCAAACCAACACGCTCGCCAGCAACGCAACCACGAAAACGGTGACGCTGAGCACCTTGGAGTAGAATATCTCGGATAGTTTGAACGAGGACATCATCAGAACGACACATTTCTTCTTTCTCAACTGGGAAGAGGCCAGTGTAATTCAAAAAGCGCAAAATAGCACGACGTTTCGATTATCGAAGAAAAGAGGCCAAAAATTTAAATTTTTGGCGCTCTTTTCATATTTAAGGAAGTTAATCAGCCTTTATCAAGGTTCCAACCCCGTGAGGTGTAAATAATTCTAGCAAAATAGCATGGGGAATTCTTCCATCAAGGATAACCGCCCCTTGGACGCCGTTAGAGACGGCTTCGATACAGGTCTCAAGTTTTGGAATCATCCCGCCAGAGATTGTCCCATCACTCATATACCCTTGGGCTTGGCTGATGGTCATTTCTGGAATCAGATTACCGGATTTATCCAACACGCCGGCAACGTCCGTCAACATCAGCAGCCGACGCGCCCCCGTCGCCGAGGCAATCGCTCCTGCAACCGTGTCCGCGTTGATGTTGTATGTCTCACCGGCACCGCCGACCCCCACGGGGGCAATCACCGGAATGATGTCCGACTCTCGGAAAAAATCGAGAATATGCGGCGTGATCTCCGCTGGTTCACCGACAAAACCCAAGTCGAGGACTTTCTCGATGTGAGAGTCCGGATCCTTCTTCGTCCGGCGCAGCTTGCGAGCCCTTATCAAATGCCCATCCTTGCCCGATAAACCAACCGCAAAACCACCCGCTTCGTTGATCGCCGAAACAATCTGTTTGTTGATCTTGCCCGATAAAATCATCTCGACCACCTCGACCGTCGCTTCGTCCGTAAAACGAAGACCGTCAACACGGGGGGTCTGGATATCTAAACGTTTCAACATCGCATCAATCTGCGGGCCGCCCCCGTGCACAACGATCGGGTTGATCCCAACCTGTTTGAGCAAAACAATATCGCGGGCAAAAAGACGAGCGAGATCCGCTGATTCCATGGCGTGGCCGCCGTACTTGACCACCAAGGTCTCGTCGGTGAATTGACGCATGAAGGGGAGGGCTTCGGAGAGAGTCTTGGCGCGGTCTAGCCAGGTGGCGCGGTCGGTGGTCATTGGGCAACTCCGTGCAGAGAGGCAATCCTAGGGGGTCAAGGGGCTTTCGCCCCTTGCAGGGGTGTCGGGGGCAGCGCCCCTGACCAGGGCGTAAGCCCACACCCAGCCCGCTACCCCCAGAACCCACCATTCCAATCTGATGTATCAGATTGGAATGGTGGGTTCTGGGGGGTAGCGGGCTGGGTGTGGGCTTACGCCCTGGTCAGGGGCGCTGCCCCCGACACCCCTGCAAGGGGCGAAAGCCCCTTGACCCCCTAGGATTGCCTCTCTGCACGGAGTTGCACCAATTCCCCCCGCAATTGCGCAATCCCATCCCCTTTCTCCGCACTTGTCACCACCACCACCGGATGAGCCGCCACACGCTTCGCGATTTCACCTTCGGTCTCGGTCAGAACCCGGAGCACGTCCTCGGCTTTCAATTTATCGCTTTTGGTCAAGACGACTTGATAGACCACGGCGGCCTGATCGAGCATATCCATCATCTGCCGATCATTGTCTTTGATTCCGTGACGCGTGTCCACCAAGAGGATACAGCGTCGCAGGGTTGGCCTACCTTTAAGATATCCGTTTGCCAATTGCATCCAGGCTTCGACTTTATCCTTGGGTGCCTTGGCGAATCCGTATCCTGGCATATCGACGATGGTCAGCTGGTCATCGACGTTGAAGAAGTTGAGTTCCTGGGTTCGTCCTGGCGTATTGGAGGTCCGAGCGACTCCGCTTCGCCCGCAAAGGGCGTTGATGAGGGAAGATTTCCCCACGTTGGACCGCCCAGTGAAGGCGATTTCCGGTAGGGATGCGGTTGGCAGGTCCTGCAGCTGCGCGACGCCTCTTTGAAAGAGGACGTCGCGGGCGAAGAGGAGTCGTCCTGCTTCGAGGATGGTCTCTTCGTTCAGCGTGTGGCTCCTGCTTTTCGCATGATGACCCATTGTTGGAGGATGGACAGGGTATTATTCCAGGCCCAATAAATGACCAAACCGGCGGAGAAGTTCGCGAGGAGGAAGGTAAAGACGATGGGCAGGACAGCAAACATCTTGGCCTGGACGGGGTCGGCGGGCTGGGGATTGAGTTTTTGTTGCAGCCACATGGTGAGTCCCATGACCAACGGCCAGATCCCGAGGTGGAGGAGACTTGGGGGGGACCACGGGATCAGGCCAAACAAGGTAAAGATGTTGGTCGGATCGGGCGCAGACAGATCGTGGATCCAACCATAGAAGGGCGCATGCCGCATTTCAATGCTGACGAACAGAACTTTGTACAGAGCGAAGAAGACAGGAATCTGGATCACCATGGGCAAGCATCCCGAGACGGGATTGACTTTTTCTCGCTTGTACAGGGCCATGATTTCTTGTTGGAGCCGTGGCTTATCCTCGGCAAAGCGCTCTTGCAGCTTTTTCATTTCCGGCTGCAACAACTTCATCTTCGACATGGAGGAATAAGACTTATTGGCGAGGGGGAACATGATCAATTTGGCCAGCACGGTGGTGGACAGGATTGCCAACCCCATGTTTCCCAGCACCGAATGGAGCCATTGCAGCAGCTTGAAGAAGCCAATGGTCAGGGGATAGAACCAGCCAAAATCAATGGCCCGATCGAAGCGCTTCACATTGAGCTGCTCGCCATAGCTCTCCAGGAGGCTAAGTTGTTTCGCCCCCGCAAAAAGATTGAATTTGGCATCAATGGTGCTTCCGGGAGCAACGGTCACGGTCTTACCGGTAAAGTCAGTTTGGTAGAGTTCCTTGGAATCGGAACGTTGATGAACAAACCGTCCCTCAACCTCACTCGTTTGATCGGGGATAAGAGCGACCAGCCAGTACTTATCGGTTATTCCAATCCACCCTCCGGTGGTTTTGTACTGCATTTTTCCTTTTTCGATGACATCCTTATAGTTCGGCTCCTCGCGAGTCCCGTTAAATTCCCCAATGGGGCCTTCGTGGAGGATGTACATCCCTTCGGTGTGCGGCGTTCCCGTGCGGGAGATCAAGCCGTAAGGCCGCAAGCTGATGGGGGCCGCGCCGTAATTTTCCACCTGCTGGCCCACCGAGAAAAGGTAGTTCTGATCCAACCCATAGCTGCGGTGGAAGCGCAAACCGGCACCGTTATCCCAAACCAGTTTCACCGTTCCATCAGCGGCCAACGCCGTGCCTTGGGTCACGCTCCACACGCTATCGGAATCGGGGGTTTTGACCTGCGGGTCCATGGGAACCCAACCGAATTCGGCGTAATAGGGGGCGGGCGAACCCGTGGGGGAAAGCAGGGTGACCTCTGGGCTGCTGGGATCAATGGCCTCGTGGTAATCCACCAGGGTCAGGTCGTCCAGGCGTGCGCCCTTAAGCGCAATCGAACCATGCAATCGAGCCGTGCGCAGGGGGATGCGCTCCGCTCCGGCGAGGGCCTGCTCCCGCGTAAGCACCACGGGCTGCGGCACACTGGTCGGGCTGGGAGTCTGGGGTTCTGTCGTTGCCGCGGCGGGCGCACCACTGGTGGCCGTCGCTGCGACCCCGGCGGAAGGAGGAGGGGGAGCCGGAGGAGCTGGAAAAAGCCACTGCCAGCCAAACAGGACGGCGACCGAGATAATGACGGCGAGTATTAAATTGCGCTGTTCGTTCATGACGTCCTATCCGGCATCTCCGGGGGGACTCCACCGGGAGAAACTTTTTGTTTCGATTCTGGAACGGGATCCCATCCCCCCTCATTCCAGGGGTGGCAGCGGCAAATCCGCCGCGCCGAGAGCCAAGATCCCTCCAGGGCTCCATGTCGCGCCAGCGCCTCCAGGGCGTAAGACGAACACGTGGGCGTAAATCGGCAAGCGGGAGGCAAAATCGGCGAAATCAACAGCTGATAGCCTCGGACCAAGCCTCGCAAAAGGGAGCTGGCGGGCGTCACAATGCCCCACTTCCGTCTTCCCGCAAAGCGTCCACACGCTTTAGCGCCGTGCGCAAGTCCTGCAAAAGCAAAGCATAGGGCCGTTCAATGGTTTCTCGGCGGCCAATAAGAACATAATCCAAGCCCAGCTGGGCCGACTGAGGAAAAATCTCAGCCACTGCGGCACGGAGTCGACGCTTGGCGCGATTGCGCGCCACCGCGTTGCCAACCTTGCGCGAAACGGTAAAGCCGACCCGGACTCCCACAGCAGACTCTTCAGAGGGCACAAGACCCACCGGTGCCGCCTGGAGAATCAATCCTGGGCTAACCCATTTCCGCCGCAGGGCGGCAATCCGAAGAAAATCCGCTCGCTTTTTCAAGCGGAGCGGGATTGCCGATGCTTCCTTGGACGACGAGGGAGACGTCGTCACCTCTGCCTCAGGCAGACAGACGCTTACGACCCTGGGAACGGCGGTTGGCGATCACGCGACGCCCCCCAACAGTCGCCATACGGGCACGGAAGCCATGACGGCGGGCACGGACGAGCTTACTCGGTTGATATGTACGCTTCACGGCGAAGGCTCCAGACGAAAAGAAGAGGGGGTGCTTATAGGACGAGGGAGGGGGGTGGGTCAAGAGCCTAGGGTGTATTCGATGAAAGAGAAGGGGATCCGGGGCATCGTCCCGGGCTTGCGCCGGGGCTGCCGCCCCAACCCCCGCTTAGGGCGCGATGCCCCGGACCCCCTTCTCTTTCATCGAATACACCTCTGGGTCTCTTTGTGAATAACTCCCCCCTTGAGGTCTCGCCCAGAAGTTCCCCCTCCGCCACGTCTCCCCATCCCCGCATCCGCTCCCTTGTTCATATCTTTCCGCCTGCCCCGAGAAATAACCGTGCTTTCGTTTTATCCCCGCTTTCCCGCAGGCCTCCTCTCGTGCGGATTTCCTCTGCTTTTTTAGAGTTTTCCACAGATTTTTTTTCATCCTCGAAAGAGTGGACAACGCTGTGGAAAACTCTCGAACAAATTTTTATCCCCAGGATTCAGGGGCCCAATCACTACAACCACCCCTATTCCCTTCAATCCGTCTCTTAAAAAGGCACACCCCCGGCCTGTGGAAAACGCGATCTCAAAAATTTTTGTTGTTTCCGAGGGGAGGAACGGACCATCCTCCTGAAGAACCGTCTCTTCAAGAATCGGAATCGACTCGCCGTGACCAAACTCCTTCTGCGCGCCCTTGCTGGTGAAACCCTTCTTTCCCCTCCTGTTTGGCTCATGCGGCAAGCGGGACGTTACCTCCCGGAGTACCGACAAACCCGTGAGACCGCCGGTGGATTCCTTGATCTTTGTTACACCCCAGAGCGCGCCGCAGAGGTGACCCATCAACCGCTCCAGCGCTACGGGTTTGATGCGGCTATTCTTTTTTCCGATATTCTCGTGATCCCCGATGCCTTGGGGCAACGGGTCGCTTTTCGCGAAGGCGAAGGTCCGGCTTTAACACCGATTCGCTCAGCAAAGGATCTGGATGCCCTAAGCGTTTCGAGTCTGCACGCGCATCTTGCTCCAGTTTATAAAACGCTGGGAATTTTGTCCGAAACGCTCCCCTCCACCACGGCTCTGATTGGTTTTTCCGGAGCGCCTTGGACGGTGGCCACTTACATGATCGAAGGCGGAGGATCGAAGGATTTCTCCCATGCGAAGCGGCTCATGTGGGACTCCCCCGAGACATTTTCTCGGTTGATTGACCTTTTGGTTGAGGCGACAGGTCTCTATCTCGCTCGCCAGATCGAGAGCGGAGCCGAAGTGATCCAAATTTTCGACACTTGGGCTGGTGCTCTTCCCGAAACAGAGTTTCGTCGCTGGGTCATCGAGCCGACTCGGCGGCTGGTCGAGAGTCTGCGTTCCCGCTATCCCAACGTTCCTATTATTGGTTTTCCTCGCGGCGCTGGTGTTCTCTATCGCGCTTATGTGGAGGAGACCGGGGTCAATGGTGTCAGTTTGGATTCCTCCGTTCCCTTGGAATGGGCGGCTTCAACCTTGCAAACCAAGTGTACCGTCCAGGGAAATCTCGATCCCATCCTCCTGGTCAGCGGCGGCGAGGCCCTTGATGTGGCCACCGATCGCATTCTGAAGGCCTTAGGACGAGGCCCCTTCATCTTCAACCTAGGACACGGTATCATCCCGCCAACCCCGCCAGAGAACGTTGCTCGGCTCGTGGAGCGGGTGCGTGCTTGGGGCCGGGGATAGATGCGAACCGCCGTTGTTCTTTTTACCATGGGAGGGCCAGATTGCCTGGAGGCCGTCGAGCCCTTCCTTTTCAACCTTTTTAACGACCCCGCCATCATTGGACTGCCGGGACTTTTCCGCCAATGGATCGCACGGCGAATCGCTCGGCGAAGAGCGCCTATCACGCAGCAGATTTATCGTCATATTGGCGGGCGTTCTCCGCTGCTCGAGGAAACACGACGTCAGGCGGAGAGCTTGGAAAAGGAACTCGGTTCCTCTTATAAGACCTTTATTTCCATGCGCTATTGGCACCCTTTTACCGAAGAAACTGTCCAAGCCGTCGCTACTTGGGGAGCACAACGATTGGTTTTGCTCCCGCTCTATCCGCAGTTTTCCACCACCACGTCTCAGTCCTCTTTAAAAAAATGGCAGGAGGAAGCCGATAAAATTGGCCTTTGCCTCCCCACGGAAACCATTCAATCTTATCCCGATAATAATGGATTTATCGCGGCTTTGGTTGATCTTATTAAACCAAAAATAGAATATGCTCCCTCGTCTCGTTTGTTGTTTTCGGCGCATGGTCTGCCAGAACGGATCGTGGCGAAGGGAGATCCTTATCCCTCCCAAGTGCAATCTAGCGTGACCGCCGTCGTGGAAGCTCTGGGGCGCGAGAATCTAGACTGGGCTCTATGCTATCAAAGCCGAGTCGGTCCGCTGAAATGGATCGGCCCCTCTATCGAGGACGAGCTGAAACGAGCCGGACAAGACCAAGTCCCCGTAATCGTTTGCCCAATTGCCTTTGTTTCTGAACATTCTGAAACATTGGTCGAGCTTGATATCGAGTATCGTCTTCGATCAGAACAACTCGGAATCCCAAATTATCAACGTATTCCAGCCGTTGGGGCACATCCCGCCTTCATTTCTGGGCTCGCATCTCTGGTCCGAGGACAATAAGACTATGCTATGGATCAAGGCTCTTCATATCATCGCCGTTATTTCATGGATGGCTGGATTATTGTATTTGCCACGTCTCTTTGTTTACCACTGCGGGACGGGACGGGGCTCAGAGACCGATGCGCTGTTCCAAGTGATGGAGCGACGCCTGCTCAAAGCCATCATGCTTCCGGCCGCCGTCGTGGTTTGGGGAACGGGCCTCTACATGGCCATCGAGGGTGGCCTGTTCCAGCACGGATGGTTCCACGCCAAACTGACTCTGGTTGTGGCCATGACGGTGATGCACTTTCTGATGACACGCTGGAAAAACGGCTTTGCAAAGGGTGAAAACCAGAGAACCAGCCGCTTTTTCAGGATAACAAACGAGATTCCGACGATTCTGATGATTGTGGTGGTGATGCTGGTGGTTTTGAAACCATAGCAACCCCTAATACCGTTTGGAACGCCCCCTTTGATGAAAAGAAAAGGGGATCCGGGGCATCGCGCCCTAAGCGGGGTATGGGGCGGCAGCCCCATAGAGCAGGCCCCCCCTAGTCTCCCTTTCTTACATCTGCTAGACTTCTTTTTGAGATGGTGTCGACTATCTTGGGGCTTAGTATCCCCTAGAGTAACGACCCCGACGGGGGCGTGCCGGACCCTCGACCATAGACTTTGATTTATGGTCGGGGAGACGGCAGTGCATGTCCAAGGCGTAAGCCTAAAGGCTGCCGTGGGTCCTCTACTCTGGGCCATACTAACTCCCCGACCACCAACCTCTGTGCAATGAGCACAGAGGTTTCGGGAGAGCATGATATGCAGTTCTGTCAAAGACGCCCTCTTCCGCTGCGACCAGAAGGCAAGCGACCGATGGCCAACATCGGTGGCCTCCAAGCCCTCGTGTTGAGCGACCATCCAGAGAGCCTGGGAGCCTTTCGTTGCCTCCTCGAAGCCCTGGGATTTCAAACGAGAACAACGCGAAGTCCCTGCGAGGCCATTCGGCTCATGGTGGAAAGGTCGTTTGACCTCATGATCCTTCGCTACGACGATCAGGAGATCGTTTACACTCTTCAAGATGTCATCGATGCCCTACAAACCGGACGAGAAACCCCGGTCATTCTTCTGACCGAACAGCATGTTCGCGAAGGAAACGGCAATCTCCAAGTGTTGAGCAAATGGGCCGAGGTCGATCATGTTGTGCTGGCGATTGGACGGGCCTGCTGCTAAGGATGAGACAGAAGGGATATGTTGGCTCGGCAGTGCTGTAAATCCCAGGACGGGGGAAAGGCAATCCAATCCAAAATGGCTTGCCAACGGGGAGCCCTCTCCCCATTCTCCCGAGAATCATCGTTATCGCTGTTTCCTAGGGTAGAATGTCTCGTTCATTTCCGCTCCGGTCTCCTGCGGCCCTGTGTGCTGCTGGGTTGGTTGCCTCTGAGGCATTGCCCGCTTTGGAGCAAGTGGCCGCCTCTACGGCCATCGCTGTCCCTGAGACTCTCGCGCGCCTGATCGATCCCGCTGATCCCGCCGATCCCGTGGGGCGGCAGGTTCTTCCCGATCCTGCTGAGTTGATCTTCTCTTCCAACGAACGATCCGATCCCATTGGAGATGCTGCATATAGTCCGGTCAAGGGACTGGTGCATCGTTATCCCGACCGCGTGTTGTTGAAGCCGATCATGACCTGTGCGGTGTATTGCCGCTTCTGCTTTCGGCGCGAGGCGGTGGGAGCCGCCAAGGAAAGCTTGAGCGACCCTGAAATCGCCACCGCTTTGGCCTATGTGGCGGAGCGCCCTGCGATCCGCGAGATTATCGTCACCGGTGGCGATCCCTTGTTGCTGTCGCCGCGCCGGTGGGAGGCACTGCGGCAACGGGTCGAGGCCATTGCTCATGTGGAAGTCTTACGCATCCACACCCGCTTGCCGGTGGCCGATCCCGAGGCGGTGTCGCCTGCCTTGGTGGTGGCGTTGCGGCCATCCCTGGCGTCGGAGCTGGCGGTGTGGGTCAGCGTGCATGTTAACCACGAGCGCGAGCTTTCTCCCCCCTGCCGGGCTGCCTTGCGTCGCTTGGCCGACGGAGGCCTCGCCCTGGTGGCGCAGACGGTGTTGCTGAAGGGAGTCAACGACGATGCCGACGTCTTGGAGCGGTTGTTCCGCGCTTTGGTGCGCAATCGCGTGAAGCCGTATTACCTTCATCACCCGGATTTGGCGCGAGGGACGGGGCATTTCCGTCTGACGATCAGCGAGGGACAAGCGTTGATGAAGACTCTACGCGGGCGGGTGAGCGGACTCGCCTTGCCGACCTATGTGCTTGATATTCCGGGCGGAGCGGGGAAAGTTCCCCTCATGCCCCAATGGTGGGATCCCAGCGCTGGGGAAGTGGAGGATTGGCAAGGGATACGACATCCTTACGACTCGGTCTGATGGCGTTTCGTCATCTTTCCTTTGTCGCCAAAGTTGCTACATTGAAGAGGCAATTCAATAAGGACCTCGTGACATGAAGATTGCCTTTTCGAAGCCTCAGAACATCACCGGCAATGCGGTTGTCGCCGCTGTGTTTGAAGGGAAGACGTTGTCTCCGGCGGCGCGACAGCTGGATGAGCGCACCCAGGGGGCCTTGTCCCGCGCTCTTGGTGCCAGCCGCTTCGAAGGGAAAAAAGAGCAATCCTTGGAGATCCTCGCCCCCGCAGGCATGAACGTCAACCGCGTGGTTCTGGTGGGGCTGGGAAAGCCTGAAAACGTGGATGCCCTTACCGCTCAAACCTTTGGTGGAGTAGCGGTGGCGGCGGTAGCGGCCTCTGGGGACCAGGAACTCACCATCCTCGTTGATGGATCGAGCGACCTTCCTCTGCCTGGCGAACTTCTCGCGGCGCATATGGCTTTTGGGGCACGGTTGCGGAGCTATCGCTTTGATAAGTACTTCACCAAGGAGAAGAAGGAAGATAAGCCTCGGTTGAAGCGCGTGACCATCATGACCGAGGCCGCGACTCCCGCCAAGGCCAGCTACAATGCCTTGGATAAGGTGGCGGATGGTATTTTCCTCGCCCGCAACGTCATCAGCGAGCCCGCTAATATCATCCACCCCGAAAGCTTGGCCGAGGAATGCCGCAAGTTGGAGAGTCTGGGGATCGAGGTCGAGATCCTGGGCGAAAAGCAAATGCGGAAATTGGGGATGGGAGCCCTGCTCGGCGTTGGGCAAGGATCCGACAGGGAAAGCCAGTTGGTCATCCTCTCCTGGAAAGGAGCCGCGAGTGCGGAGGCCTCTCCTCTGGCTCTGGTCGGCAAAGGCGTTTGCTTCGATAGCGGCGGAATCTCCCTGAAGCCTGGTGCCGGCATGGAAGACATGAAATACGACATGGCCGGAGCCGGAGCCGTCATTGGGGCCATGAAAGCCCTTGCCGGACGGAAAGCTCGCGCTAACGTGGTGGGTGTCGTCGGCTTGGTCGAGAATATGCCCTCTGGAGGGGCGCAGAGACCCGGTGACGTGGTGACCTCTCTCTCTGGTCAAACCATCGAGGTCATCAATACCGATGCCGAAGGTCGCTTGGTTCTCGCCGATGCGCTCTGGTATACCGCCGAGCGCTTCAAACCCACCGCCATGATCGATCTCGCCACCCTAACCGGGGCCATTGGCGTCGCCTTGGGGAAAGAATACGGCGGACTCTTCTGCAACAACGATCCGTTGGCCGCTTCTATCGCCTCTGCCGGGCAAGCCGCCGGAGAACCGGTGTGGCGCATGCCCCTCGGCGATGGCTATGACCGCCTGATCAAGTCCGATATTGCCGATATGAAAAACGTTGGTGGACCAGAGGGCGGATCCATCACCGCCGCCATGTTCCTGAAGCGATTTGTCGGAGAGACCCCTTGGGCGCACCTCGACATCGCCGGCATGGCCTGGACTAAAAAAGACAGCCCAACTGTTCCTAAGGGAGCCAGTGCCTTCGGAATCCGTCTGTTGGATCGGCTGATCGCCGATCATTACGAAGACGCCTCGTAAAGCGTTTTGGGAGCTTTCTCAATATGGTCCGTCTTACCCGAATCTATACCCGTGGCGGCGATAAAGGACAAACCTCGCTGGGGGACGGGAGCCGCGTCCCCAAGCACAGCTTGCGCGTCGAAGCCTACGGGACCGTCGATGAAGCCAATGCGGTGATCGGTGTGGCGCGGCTGCATGTGGAGGAAGGAAGTTCCGACGATGCCATGCTCGCGCGAATCCAAAACGATCTGTTCGATCTTGGGGCAGACCTGTGTGTGCCTCTTTCGGAGAAACAGGCGCTCCGTGTGACCAAGGAACAGGTTTTGCGGTTGGAACAGGAAATCGATGGGATGAATGAGGGGTTGAAGCCGCTTAACTCCTTTATCCTTCCCGGAGGGACCGCGGCCGCCGCGCATCTGCATCTGGCCAGAACCGTGGTGCGCAGAGCCGAAAGACTCATCGCGGCCCTGGTCGAGGAAGAAGAACAGGGAGTTAATCCTCAGGCGATGATCTATGCCAATCGGTTGTCGGACCATTTGTTCGTGCTGGCGCGGCGGGTGGGGAAGGATGTGTTGTGGGTGCCGGGCGGCTAAAGATCGGGTCAAGGGTCCGAGACCCTTGACCCGATCTTTAGGGGCGCAAGAACCCCACAATATCATAGACCTCACCCAGGATCGGCTCGGCAATGGCGTTGGCGCGTTCAGCGCCATTCCTAAGAACACTATCGATATAACCGGGATCGCCCATCAGCCGATTCATCTCGGTGTTGATAGGCCCGAGCACCGCGACGGCCAAATCGGTCAGATCCTGCTTGAATTGACTGAATTGCTTGCCAGCGTTCTGAGTCAGCGCCTGAGCCCGCTCCATATCGGACAGAGCCGCATAAATCCCCAGCAGATTGGCCGCCTCCGCCCGTGCATCAAGTTCTGCCAGGGTCTCAGGCAGAGGCTCCGGATCCGTTTTGGCTTTGCGGATTTTGAGCGCAATGGTATCCGCCGTATCGGTCATATTGATACGCGAGTAGTCGGACTCATCGGATTTGGACATTTTCTTGCTGCCGTCCCGCAGGGACATAACGCGGGTTCCGGCCCCGAAGATGAGGGGCTCGGGAAGGGGAAAGAACGCTTGTTGGTAGTCGGAATTAAACTTTTGAGCGGTATCGCGTGCCAACTCCAGATGTTGTTTTTGATCTTCGCCGACGGGCACATGGGTTGCCTTATAGGCGAGGATGTCGGCGCTCATGAGATTGGGGTAGGCGTAGAGCCCGACGGAGGCATTTTCCTTATGCTTTCCGGCTTTTTCCTTAAACTGCGTCATGCGGTTCAGCCAGCCGATTCGCGCCACGCAGTTAAAGATCCAGGCGAGTTGCGCATGAGCGGGCACCATGGATTGAATAAAGACGGCATGGGTCTCGGGATTGATTCCAGCGGCAAGGAGTCCGGCGGTAACCTCGCGCGTGTTCTTGCGTAGGGTCTGAGGATCTTGCCAGACGGTGATGGCGTGAAGATCGACCATGCAATAGAGGCATTCATAGTCGTTTTGCAGCCTGACCCAATTGCGAATCGCGCCGAGGTAGTTGCCGAGATGGAGATTACCCGTGGGCTGGACGCCGGAAAAAATACGAGGCATGAGGAAGATGCTCCAGGTTTGGACCCAAGAAGGGAGGCAGAGTGGGGAAGAAAGGGGGGAAAGGTCAAGAGGCCCTTTTCACCTCCCCCTTAATCCGGGAGGGTTTTATCCTCGGAAAACCAGGAGTCGCCACCACCGCAGCCGCAGCGTTTCCCCTGGCTGGATCTCCAAACAACAAAAGGGGTCAAGGGCTTCTGACCCTAGACCCCTTTTTGCCACAAGGTGCGGAAATCCCGATTCCTCCGGGGTTCCGCCCGTAGGATGTCACACCTGGGTCGGTGTCTTGTTATGTGAGGGCAAGTCGGAGATTTCTACCTTTTCGTACTCCACCAGGGCTTTCTCCAGACTGATGTCGGTGACCTCATCGGGCTCCTGGTTCAGGTGTCGGTGCATGGTTTTCACGTCCAGGGCATTCTCCCACTTGGCCACCACGACGGTGGCAACGCCGTTGCCAACCAGATTGGTGAGCGCGCGGCCCTCGGACATAAAGCGATCCACACCCAGGATTAAGCCGATGCTGGCGACGGGGATCGTCTCGACCGACGATAGGGTGGCCGCCAAGACGATGAAGCCGCTGCCCGTCACGCCGGCGGCGCCCTTGGAGGTGAGGAGAAGCACGGCGAGAATGGCCAATTCCTGCATCAAACTCAGATTCGTGTTCGTCGCCTGCGCCAGGAAGATGGCGGCCATGGTCAGATAGATACAGGTGCCATCAAGGTTGAAGGAGTAGCCCGTTGGGATCACCAGACCAACCACCGACTTCTCGCAGCCCAGCACCTGCATCTTTGCCATCATGCGTGGCAACACCGATTCGGAGGAAGAGGTGCCAAGCACGATCAACAGCTCTTCCCGGATGTAGCGAATGAACTTGAAAATGCTGAAGCCGGAAATCTTGGCCACAGCCCCAAGCACGAGGAAGATGAAGATCAAGCAGGTCATATAGAAACCGAGCATCAGTTGACCCAATGCCCATAGGGAGGAGATACCATGCGCACCGATGGTATAAGCCATCGCGCCAAAGGCGCCAATCGGCGCGACACGCATGATAAAACCGATGATCTTGAATAAGACGTGTGCGCTTTGATCGATGAAGTCCAGCATACCATGCCCGCGCTTACCGAGCGAAAACAGGGCAAAACCGAACAGGATCGAGAATAAAAGAACCTGGATAATTTCTCCCTTAGCGAATGCGCCGATCACCGTTTCGGGCACGATATCCATGACATGGTCGAGAACGGTCTCTTTCTTGGCCTTCTCGGTGTATTCCATGACTTTTTGGTTTTTGGCATAAGTTTCCGGATTGACATTCATACCGGCGCCGGGCTGCAGCAGATTGACAACGACCAGGCCGACAATCAGCGCCAAGGTCGTCATCCCTTCGAAGTAAAGCAGCGCCTTGATGCCAACCCGACCGACCTTGCGCATGTCTTCCATGCTGGCGATGCCGTGCACCACGGTGCAGAAAATGATCGGAGCGATCATCATCTTGATTAATTTGATAAATAACTTACCCAGAGGCTCCATTTTTACGCCAATTTCAGGGTAAAAATGGCCGAGCAGAACCCCTATCACAACGGCGCATAAAACTTGGAAGTAGAGATGTCGGAAGATACTCCGGGAGGGAGGGGGCATTGCATCAGCCTGGATCGTCATAACCGGTTCTCTCCATCTGGGGTTTTCTTACGCCCTGCAAAAAAATTACCTGCGATTTGATGAAACAAATCGAATGGGCAGGTAAATCTTTAAGGTTATTATCAGAACACCAGCTTTTCCGCAAGACAATGTGCATTTAAGGCAACAGAGATTTATTTAGAATGATTCTTATAAATCGAAAATCGATATAAAATTTAAGGGTATAATAATTTTACTATATTCCTTGATCACTTATTTCGCCCACGCCATATCGAGGGTTCCCCGATCCGCTCGGAGTCGCTCTATGTCGTATTGGGCTCTTATCTTTCTGTGTTTTTCCCTTATTGCGGGAATTTTCGGTTTTGGTGGGGTGTCGAGCGCGGCGGGGGATGTGGCGCAGGTGCTCTTCTTTGTTTTTCTCGTGCTGTTCGTGGTGTCGGCGCTCTCGTCGTTTTTCAGCCGCTATCGAGACCGTTGACAGTCCTCTTTCTCCCGGGAAGACTCCGCTTTCGCTTCAAGGAGTCTTTTATGGTCGCGTCCAAGAAAGAGGCTGTTGCGCTCTCGTCGGTGTTGGCGAGTGCGCTGATGGCCGTCCTGAAGCTGGTGGTTGGCCTGATGACGGGGAGCCTCGGCATTCTATCCGAGGCGGCCCATTCCTTCCTCGATTTGGGGGCCGCCCTCCTGACCTGGTTCGCGGTGCGCATCGGCGATCAGCCTGCGGACGAGCGTCATCCCTACGGGCATGGCAAGGTGGAAAACGTTTCGGCCTTGATCGAAACGGGCCTGCTTTTTGTGACGGCGCTTTGGATCGCGAAGGAGGCGGTCGCAAGGATGCTGGATCCCACGCCTGCTGTCGTGGAGATCACTTGGTATGGGGTGGCGGTCATTGTGGTTTCGATCTTCATTGACATCAACCGTTCAAGGGCACTCGCCAGGGTTGCGAAGGAAACCGGAAGTCAGGCCTTGGAAGCCGATGCGCTTCACTTCTCCTCGGACATCTTAAGCTCCTTGGTGGTGCTGGTGGGGCTGGGATTCGTGGCCTTGGGGTGGCCGCAGGGCGATGCCATTGCCGCCTTCGGCGTGGCGGGATTCGTGCTGCTTGCAGCCTGGAGACTGGGAAAACGCACGATTGATGTCTTGATTGATACGGCTCCTGAAGGTGTCGCGGAAAGCATAACTGCATTGGTAGCCCTGGTGCCCGGCATAGCCCGGGTGGAGCGGGTGCGAGTCCGTCCGGGAGGCGCAGTCCTCTTCGCAGAAGTTGTGGTGAAAGTGCGTCGCAACTTATCGTTCGAACAAGTTGCAGCACTTCGCACGCAGATCGAGGATGTTCTGCGTCGTCACTTTCCGTCGCTTGATCCGATGATTATTTCTGAACCGCTCACCTTGAACGATGAAACCGTAGCCGAAACGGTTCATGTTCTTGCCGCGAATGAAATGGTGTCGGTTTCTAATCTTAGTCTCTATCGCTTCAAAGAGCGGCGTCACGTGGGCTTCGACCTGGAGGTCGATGACCATCTGACCATCCACGAGGCTCACGAAATCGCCTCGGCCTTAGAGGAACGGATCGCGGCTGCCTTGGGAGGGGAAATCGGGATTGATATCCATATCGATCCCCGTCCGAGTCACACCGTGGAAAGCCAAGCGCTTGAACCCGAAGACGCCGCTAAGGTGGAGGAGGCCGTGATGGCGGTGGCAGGAGGGTATGGGGTGCACCAATTGTCGCTCCAAAGGGAGGCGAGAGGGCTTTATATCGCCTTTGATTGCACCTTTCCTGACAATGCTCCCGTTACCGAAGTTCATGAGGTCACGGCGCGGATGGAGCGAATCCTGCGACAGCAGTTGAGCCCTGTGGCGCGGGTGGTGATCCATGCCGAGCCGAGGCGTCACACGGATCGGGTCAAGGGTCCGTGACCCTTGACCCGATCAGCGGCACAGCTCCAGCAACCGCTGATGCAGTCGCACCAAGGCGACGCTCTCTCCCGTGATCCTTTTTATCAAAATACAGCCTTGCACCGCAGCAACTGCATCTTCAGCATGAATCCGCGCTATGTCAGCGGGCTGGTACGAGGCAAACACCTTGAAATAACAGTCTTCCCATTCGGCGAAGAAAGCGCGAATTTGCGCTTTGAACGGAGCATCTTCCTCGACGGCTAAGTTTGCGAACAAACACCCCCCAGGGTGCTCTTCGCAGAAGGTCTCCACGGCTTGGTTGAAGCTGGCCAACTCGACCACGCGGGGCCGGGGCTGTCCCTGGATTCGGGAAAAGAGCCCTGTGGCGAAGTCGGCATGAACCTGCTGGAGGACAGCCAGAGCCAGCGCTTCTTTCCCCTCGAAATGGTGGTAGAGGCTGCCTTTGGTGATGCCGCAAGCTTGGACGATATCGTTGACGCTGGTGGCCCCATAGCCTTTCATACCGAACAGTCGGTCTGCCTCTGCGACCAGTTGGGTCCTCCCCTGAGAGACCTTGGTCATGATTCATGAGCTCCCTTTTCCCAGGGCGGGGTGATCAGTCCCGTGCTCACCACCATTTTGATTCCGTCTTCGACCGACATCTCCAGCAGCTTAATCTCCTGACGAGGGAGGAAAAGCAGGAAGCCCGAGGTGGGATTGGGGGTGGTCGGGACGAAAACGTTCACCATTTCCTCGGGGAAGCGGTCGCACACCTCGCCAGAGGTGGCACCGGTGATGAATCCCAGGGTCCAGATTCCTCGACGCGGGTACTCGATCAGGACGACCTCGCGGAAGGCGTGGGCCTTTTGGGCCAGCATGGTCTCGAAGATCTGCTTGATGGCGGAGTAGATGCTGCGGATGACCGGCATCCGCTCCAGCACCGAGTCGTACAAGCGCACCAGGAGCCGGCCAATATACCCCGCGCTGACCGCCCCAATCAGAATCAGGATCAGAGTCAGCACCACCAAGCCAAAACCGGGGATGCCCCACTGCTGCGGATTGTACTTGGCCGGGATGAACGGTGACACCTGATCATCCACGAAACGGACAAACTGCCAGGCGATGGAAATGGTAATGGCAACCGGGGCGGTAACCAGGACGCCCGCGAAAAAATACGCGCGGAGTCGCGAGATGACAGCGCCAAATCGTGACTCATTCCCATCAGAGGGGGGAGGCGTGGGAAGAGGATCGGACATTGGGCTCGTTTCATCCACAGAGAGGAGGAGGGGATCATAAATCTTTGTGGCGTGTCCTGCTATCTCTCTCGATAAAAGGAAGGCGTGTATGCCCTCACTTCAAAAGCAGTAAATCCTCGGCAATCATCCCTGGCTTTCCGCCCTGCCCATGCCGCCAAGCCGCCACACACGCGGCATCGAAGGTCTCCATTCCTGCCGCCATCGCTCCTCCAGCCATTCCGGCGAGGACGTCGCCGGAGCCGGCGGTTGCCAACCACGGAGGGGCATGGGTATTGACGACCGCTCTGCCGTCTGGATGAGCGATCACGGTATCGCCTCCCTTCAGCAGCACCACCGCTCCGGAGCGCTCTGCGGCTTGCCGTGCCCGTTCCAAACGATTGCCTTGAAGGGCGGGGAACAGCCGGGCAAATTCGCCATCATGAGGCGTTAAAAGCGACCGTTCATCTAGGGCTTGGAACAGAATTTCCGGACTTGAGGCAAAGGCGGTCAAAGCCCCGGCATCGATCACGCAGGCTTTTTTTGCCGCGAGAGCGTCCAAGACGTGCGTTCGCATGTCCTCTCCGGTTTCACCACCCGGTCCTAACACCAGGGCGTTCTTGCGAGGATCTCCCAGGACGTCGGGGAAGGTGTCGAGAGCGCTCACAATCACCCCGGGCTCTGCGCCGCGATAGAGGGCAAGGGCCTCGGGTGGCGCAAGGAGGCTCACGAGACCGGCCCCAGCCCGTCGGGCGGCTGCTGCTACCAAGCGTGCCGCTCCGGTCATGGCGGCGCCTCCTATAACCACGAGGTGGCCTCGATTGTATTTGTGCCCTTCCTCGCGAAGGCGAGGAAGGCGATCTTGCCAGAGTTCGGGATGATTCTCCGCCGTTTGGGGCGAAATGTCCTCAAGCACACGCATCGGGATACCAATATCCGCCACGACCACAGTGCCGCAGAGAACGCGGCTCGGCAGCAAAACATGAGCGGGTTTCTTGCGGAAGAAGGTGACGGTGGCAAGTGCCTGAGGCGGCTCTCCCAGCAAGGCACCGCTGTCCCCATGGATTCCCGAAGGAAGATCAACGGCGATGACGGGAAGCGTGCGTCGGGTGACCTCGGTGAGGAGGACGGAGGCCTCTCCTGCCAGAGGTCGGGTGAGACCGGCCCCAAACAGGGCATCAACCACCACATCGGCGCGGGTTAGAACGTCCTCGGCCAGAGGCTCGATGGTGCCTCGCCACAGGTCCGCCATGACCTTGGCGTCGCCTTTCAGGGCCGCCTTGTCCCCGAGGAGTCCCACGCGGACGGCATAGCCGGCTCGGGACAACCACCGTGCGGCCACAAAACCGTCGCCGCCATTGTTGCCGGGACCGCACAAAATCGCGACGCGACAAGCGGGGAAACGTTTTCGCACCTCAAGGGAGACCGCGAATCCTGCGGCCTCCATCAGGCGCACGCCGGGGATGCCTCTCTGCGCGGCGAGGGCATCGGCGCGATACATTTCGGCGACAGAAAGGATTTCCGTGGCCACGGGTAAAATCCGGGTTAGGAGTTCATGGCGTCGAAAAAGTCGGAGTTATTCTTGGATTGCTTCAGCTTATCCACCAAGAATTCCATGGCATCGACCACGCCCATGGGCATCAGGATGCGGCGCAACACCCACATCTTCGAGAGAACGCCCTTATCCACCAGCAGTTCCTCTTTCCGGGTTCCGGAACGGGTGATGTCGATGGCGGGGAAGGTCCGTTTGTCGGACAGCTTCCGATCCAGAATGATTTCCGAGTTTCCGGTTCCCTTGAATTCCTCGAAGATCACTTCGTCCATGCGAGAGCCGGTATCCACCAAAGCGGTGGCAATAATGGTCAGAGAACCACCCTCTTCGATATTGCGCGCCGCGCCGAAAAAGCGCTTGGGGCGTTGCAGAGCGTTGGCATCCACACCACCGGTCAGCACCTTGCCGGAGCTTGGGACCACTGTGTTATAGGCGCGGGCCAGGCGCGTGATCGAATCGAGCAAAATCACCACGTCGCGTTTGTGCTCGACCAGACGTTTGGCCTTTTCCAGAACCATTTCGGTCACTTGGACGTGACGCGTGGCTGGTTCATCGAAGGTCGAACTGACCACTTCACCGCGAACGGAGCGCGCCATATCTGTCACTTCTTCCGGGCGCTCGTCGATCAGCAGCACAATCAGGTAAACGTCGGGGTGGTTGGCCGAAATGGCGTGGGCGATGTTTTGCATCATCACCGTCTTGCCGGTCCGAGGCGGAGCCACGATCAAGGCTCTCTGTCCCTTACCCAGCGGAGCCACCAAGTCAATCACCCGAGTCGTCAGGTCTTTCTTGGTCGGCTCATCCAATTCAAGGCGGAGTTTTTCATCAGGATAAAGGGGCGTCAGATTGTCAAAATTAATGCGATGACGGACATTCTCAGGAGGCTCAAAATTGATCGAATTAACCTTCAATAAGGCGAAATAGCGCTCGCCATCTTTAGGGGATCTGATTTGGCCTTCGACCGTATCGCCGGTTCTAAGACCAAATCGGCGCATTTGGCTTGGACTAACGTAAATGTCGTCGGGGCCGGGAAGATAATTTGCTTCAGGATTACGTAAAAAACCAAATCCATCTTGGAGTATTTCTAAAACACCATCGCCGTAAATGGGTGTGTCTTGGTCTGCGAGCTGTTTTAATATAGCAAACATCATATCTTGTTTGCGAAGTGTACTTGCGTTTTCAATCTGAAGTTCTTCGGCGAAAGCAAGCAACTCGGCCGGCGTTTTCTTCTTAAGGTCTTGAAGATGCATGGGGATATCCGTTTTACCGTCGGGGCATAATCGCATCCCGAAAAAAATCGGGCTTTGGATAAAGGCGATGCCGATGGTGCTAGGAAGAGAGGAGGGAAGGGATCCAGCCGGACCCTTGAGGGGGAGCTTTAGCTAAACTGGGGGCGACTGTCAATGGTTCGTATGGTGGGGACGCTGAGGTCGGGGTCAAGGGGCCGTTGCCCCTTCGCGGGGGTGTCGGGGGCGGCGCCCCTGACCAGGGCGTAAGCCCATCCCCCCAGCCACCCCCCCCGACCCCCCAACAAAAAACCCCGATTGTTTCGGGGTTTTTTGTTGGGGGGTCGGGG
>JAVBJO010000045.1:0-6783 GCA_031546925.1 Rhodospirillaceae bacterium | reverse complement strand
CCCCGCCCGGGGCGATGCCCCGGACCCCCTTTTCTTTCACACATTCTATGGCTTCTTCGCCCCCCCCTTCTTCCCTTGCGGCGCTGGTGAAGGCAGGGGTTCCATGGGGCATCCTGTCATGTGGTCACGCCATTCCTTAAGGACCATTCCGCTTGCCTCTTGGGTCAACTTTCCCCTTTGATCCTTGACCACCTTCCGCAGGGAATAGGAGAGGATGGGAAACTGGTTGGCATTGAAGCGGAAGGTGCCGCGAGTCGAGATAAAATCAGCCTTCCGAAGGGCATTTCTGAAAGCCTCCCCCGAGTCGGTTTTCCCCTCGGTTATCTTGAGAGCGCCATCGAGCAACAAGGCGGCATCGTATCCTTGAGCGGCCCAAACCGTTGCGGGCCGCCCGAATTTCATCTCAAAATCTGGAACGAGCCGTTTGTTTGAGGGCGTATCGATATCGGGGCTCCAGGTGGAGACACTGGTGAGATCGAGAGCCGCCTCGCCCATGCCAGCGAGGAGTTGCCGCTCCGTGGTGGTGGCGGAGGTCAGCAGGGGAATTTGCCCTTTCAGGGGACTTGCGGCATAGGCCCGGATGAAGGCTCCGCCCATTCCGCTGCCTAGGTGAACATAAACACCATCGGGAGACAGCTCCGCGATTCGTTTCAGTTCCCGAGCAAAGGTTGTCTCCCCTGGTTTTGGCGCAAGAACCTCGCTGATTTCCCCCGAGAAGGTGCGCTTCAAGGCCTGAATCATTCCGGCTGTGGCAGGAGTCTCCAGAGTGACGACAACGATCCGACGGAAGCGTTGGCTCGTCAGGTGTTGCCCCATGGCTTCCTGTGCCCCGTCGCTTAAGGGGGCCATGGAGAAGAACAGAGGGTTGCATTCGCTCCCGGCGAGAAGCGGCACCGCTTGGTCGAGAGCAAGGACGAACACCTTCGAGGCGATCAGCGGTTTGACCAGGACGGCAAGGGAGGGCTGGGACACCCCCGTGAGCATGATGTCGAGCTTCTCCCGTTCCAACAGCCGCCGGAGGTGTTGCCGGGCCACGTCGGCGGATCCTTTGTCATCGGCGATGACCACGCGAACCTCTTGCCCGCCCAGGCGTCGCCCCAGATGGTCCAGGCCGAGGTCGAAACCATCGGCGAGGTCTTGCCCCACCAAGGCACCGGCCCCGCTCAGGGTCGCCATGAGTCCGATGACGAGGGTAGGATCGGCGGCTCCCGCGCCGGGGGGGAGCGGTCCGGTGGCCGCAGCCGTTTTGACCAGCAGCGTGACGACCAAGGAGATGAGGAGCCGACGAATCCAGGCCATTTACCGATCCTTTTTGCGAGCACGCGCAAAGGCATCGGCCAAGGCCCCGCCTTCACTCCCCCCTCCGCCCTTATTGGGGGGGGGAGACGCTGGCGGGCGTGGTTGCTGGCGCGCCGCTGGAGCGGCCGCTGCGGGGCGAGCCTCCCTGCGAGCCGGTGCGGGAGTTTCGTCCAAACGCATGCTAAGACCAATGCGTTTGCGTTTCAGATCCACCTCCATGACCTTGACGGTAACGATGTCACCGGGTTTGACCACCTCGTGGGGGTCTTTGACGAAACGGTTCGCCAGAAGGGAAACGTGGACCAAGCCGTCCTGATGCACGCCCACGTCCACGAAGGCCCCAAAATTGGTGACGTTGGTGACGACGCCTTCCAGGATCATGCCTTCCTTCAGGTCGGTCATGGTCTCGACCCCTTCCTTGAAGGTGGCGGTCTTGAACTCGGGCCGAGGATCGCGTCCCGGTTTTTCCAATTCTTTAAGGATATCTTGAACGGTGAAAAGACCGAACGTTTCGTCAATGAACTGTTCAGCGTCCAGACCCCGCAGGAAAGCCACATCTCCGATCAACGTGTTGATAGGACGTCCCGTAGCGGCAACGATGCGCTTGATCACCGGATAAGATTCCGGGTGCACCCCCGAGGCATCCAACGGATTGATCCCATCGCGCACCCGGAGGAACCCCGCCGCTTGCTCAAAGGCACGCGGGCCGAGGCGCTCCACTTGCTTCAGGGCTTCGCGGCTGGCAAAGGCCCCATTGCGGTCGCGGAAAGCAACTACATTTGCAGCCACGGTCGCGGACAACCCCGCGACTCGCGCCAACAGGGACGCCGAGGCGCTGTTGACCTCCACACCCACCCCGTTCACGCAGTCCTCCACCACGGCATCCAAAGAGCGTCCTAAGCGGCTTTGGTTCACATCGTGCTGGTACTGACCGACGCCGATGGATTTGGGGTCGATTTTGACCAACTCGGCCAAGGGGTCTTGCAAGCGGCGCGCAATGGAGACGGCCCCGCGTAGGGTCACATCCATCTCGGGAAATTCCTTCGCCGCCAACGCCGAGGCCGAATACACCGAGGCTCCGGCCTCGCTCACCACCAGGATTTGCAGTTTTAGCTCCGGGTGAGCCTTCATCAGGGCGAGAACCAAACGTTCGGTTTCGCGGCTGGCGGTGCCGTTGCCAATGGCCACCAGTTCCAGCTTATGTTTGCGACACAGGGAGGCCAAGGCGCGCAGAGAGCCCTCTATATCCTGGCGTGGCGGGAACGGGTAGACCACGGCGGTCTCCACCACCTTCCCTGTGCCATCAATGGCCGCCACCTTGACGCCGGTGCGAATCCCCGGATCCAGCCCCAAGGTCGGCCGCAACCCCGCCGGCGCTTGCAGCAACAACGCTCGCAGATTTCGCGCGAAGACTCGAATGGCTTCCTCCTCGGCGGCCTCACGCAGACGGGCCATCAACTCGGATTCCAGATGGAGATGGAGCTTAACCCGCCAGGTCCAACGAACCGTCTCTAGCAGCCAAGCGTCGCCTGGACGCTTGCGATCCTGGAGTCCGAAGCGACGCGCGATCTTTCCTTCTGCCGCGCCGGGACCGGCGGAGGCTTGATCCACCTCGTCGCGAGGCTGCAACTTCAATGTCAGGATGTTTTCATTGCGCCCCCGGAACAAGGCCAGCGCCCGATGGGAGGGAATGACCTTGATGGGCTCGCGGTAATCGAAATAGTCACTGAATTTGGCCCCCTTCTCCGCCATGCCCTCGGCGAGGGTGGAGAGCAAAATCCCCTCGTTCCACAGATCATCGCGGAGACTCCCCAACAAATCCGCCTCCTCGGCGAATCGCTCCATGAGAATCTGCCGCGCCCCCTCCAGGGCCGTCTTGCTGTCGGCGACACCACCCTCGGGGTTGACATA
The DNA here is from genome assembly GCA_031546925.1 of Rhodospirillaceae bacterium. Taxonomy (GTDB): domain Bacteria; phylum Pseudomonadota; class Alphaproteobacteria; order Rhodospirillales; family Magnetospirillaceae; genus Magnetospirillum. The sequence goes on along the minus strand of JAVBJO010000045.1, from coordinate 3,573 downwards.
GGCTGCGGCGGTGGCCTCGGGGTCGAGTCCCGGATCCCCCAGCAACGCCAACGCCAACGGCTCCAGACCATGCTCGCGCGCAATCTGCGCCTTGGTCCGCCGCTTGGGTTTGTAGGGAAGATAGAGATCCTCCAGCCCGGCCTTGGTGTCGGCCGTCAGGAGTTTGGCGTGCAGTTCGTCGGTGAGCTTCCCCTGCTCGGTAATCGAGGCCAAAATAGTGGCCCGACGCTCCTCCAACTCGCGCAGATAGAGCAGACGCTCCTCCAAATTGCGCAGTTGCGTGTCATCCAGCCCGTCGGTGGCTTCCTTACGATAGCGGGCGATGAAGGGGACAGTTCCGCCTTCGTCCAACAGGCGGACGGCAGCGGTCGTCTGCTCTTCCCGCACGCCAAGCTCTTGGGAAAGGCGCGAGATGATGGAGGGTGTCATGGAACTCCTTTAAGGATGTCGAGTCAGGAAGAGGCTACCGGTTTATCATAGTTTGTTTGGCCAAACAGCCCCGATGGGGGTGTTTCGTCGAACAAACTATGATAAAGTGCTGCCCCTGGCGAGATGTCTCGCCGGTTGAGTTTCAGCTTTGAAAGTGCGGTTCCTCCCATGGCAGCCGATAATGCAGACGAAAAACCGAATGACGCCGTCTATACGGTCTCGGTAGAGTGCTACGCGGTACTGGGAACGGCAACCCTGCCCATTGCCCAGTTGCTCAAACTGGGCCGTGGCGCTGTGGTCGAGCTTGACCGCAGAGTCACCGACCCCATTGATCTGTTCGTGAACGGCAAGCAAGTGGCCAAGGCCGATGTGGTGGTGGTCGATGACCACCTCGCCGTCACCGTGACAGAGGTTTTGAAACGTGCCGCAGATTAGAACTAACCCAAGGGGAGAGAAGACGCATCATGACCGGGTTCCCCAAGAAAACCCTCGCTGATTGGACTGCGCTTGCTTCAAAGGATCTGAAGGGAGCATCGCCTGACACCCTCCTGTGGGAAACTCCCGAGGGCATCCCGGTCAAGCCGCTCTATACCGCGGCGGATCTTGAAGGCTTAAGTCATCTCGACACGCTGCCAGGCTTTGCGCCCTTCGTGCGCGGGCCGCGGGCCACCATGTACGCGGCCAAGCCTTGGACGGTGCGCCAGTATGCGGGTTTTTCCACCGCTGAGGACTCCAACGCGTTCTATCGCGCCAATTTGGCGGCGGGACAGATGGGGTTGTCGGTGGCGTTCGATCTCGCCACTCACCGGGGGTATGATTCAGATCATCCCCGCGTGGTGGGCGATGTGGGCAAGGCCGGTGTCGCCATCGATTCGGTCGAGGACATGAAGATCCTGTTCGACAGCATCCCGTTGGACAAGATGAGCGTCTCCATGACCATGAACGGCGCCGTGCTCCCCGTGCTGGCCGGCTATATCGTCGCCGCCGAGGAACAAGGTGTCGCTAAGGAACTCCTCTCCGGGACCATCCAGAACGACATCCTAAAAGAATTCATGGTCCGCAACACCTATATTTATCCGCCGACGCCCTCCATGCGGATCGTGGCGGATATTATCGAGTACACTTCAAAGTACATGCCGAAGTTCAACTCCATTTCCATCTCCGGCTATCACATGCAGGAAGCCGGGGCGACGGCCGTTCAGGAACTGGCGTTCACCTTGGCCGATGGACTGGAATATGTGCGCTCTGCCCTGGATCGTGGGCTGAAGATCGATGAGTTCGCGGGAAGACTCTCCTTCTTCTGGGCCATTGGCATGAACTTCTTCATGGAAGTGGCAAAGCTCCGCGCCGGGCGGTTGCTGTGGGCACGCATGATCCAGCAGTTCAACCCCACCAAAGCCTCGTCCATGGCGCTGCGCACCCATTGCCAGACCTCTGGCGTGTCCTTGACGGAAAAGGATGCCTATAACAACGTCGTCCGCACCACCATCGAGGCCATGGCCGCCGTGTTGGGAGGAACGCAAAGCCTCCACACCAACGCCCTCGACGAGGCCATTGCCCTGCCGACACCGTTCTCGGCGCGGATTGCTCGCAACACCCAGTTGATCATCCAAGAAGAAACGGGCATCCCCAACGTGATCGACCCCCTGGCGGGCAGTTACTATGTGGAGTCCCTGACCGCGAGCCTGGCCGAAGAAGCCTGGAAGCTCATTCAAGAGGTCGAGGCCCTGGGCGGCATGACCAAGGCGGTCGAGTCCGGCATGCCCAAGCTGAGGATCGAAGAGGCCGCTGCACGGCGTCAAGCGCGGATCGATCGCGGCGACGAGGTGGTGGTCGGCGTCAACAAGTACCAGCCCAAGGACGAAACCCCCATCGAATTTCTCGATGTGGACAACGCTCGGGTGCGCGAATCCCAATGTGCCCGCCTGGCACAGATCAAAGCGACGCGGAATGCGGGCGCGGTGGAGGCCACTCTGGCGGCTCTCCGTCAGGCGGCGGAGTCCGGAGAAGGCAACCTGCTCGCCCTGGCGGTGGAGGCCACGCGGGCCCGGGCCACGGTGGGTGAAATCTCCGACGCCCTGGAAACCTCATTCACCCGGCATCGGGCGGCCATTCAATCCATCTCGGGGGTGTACGGCGGGGTTTATCGCGGCGACGAAGGTTTCGCCAAGCTGAAAGCCGACGTAGAGGCCTTCGCCACCCAGGAAGGGCGGCGTCCGCGCATGCTGGTGGTCAAGATGGGCCAAGACGGCCACGATCGCGGTGCCAAAGTCATCGCCACCGCCTTTGCCGATATCGGCTTCGACGTGGATGTCGGCCCCCTGTTCCAGACCCCGGAGGAGGCCGCTCGTCAAGCGGTGGAGAACGACGTCCACATCGTCGCGGCCTCGTCGTTGGCCGCTGGGCACAAGACCCTGATTCCGGCTCTGATTGCCGATCTGAAGAAGCGCGGCGCTGGGGACATTTTGGTTATCACCGGGGGCGTGGTTCCCCCTCAGGACTATGCGTTCCTCTACCAAGCGGGGGTGGCCGCCGTTTATGGACCGGGGACCAACATTCCCAAGGCTGCAGCGGAGATCCTTGGGCTTTTGTCTGCCAAGCAGAAGGGATAATAAGGGGGCTTGCGCCGGGGCTGCCGCCCCCTGCCCCGCGCCCGGGGCGATGCCCCGGACCCCCTTTTCTTTCATCGTAAGACACAGGCTAAATAACGCGCGGCCTCATGTTGCGCACCACGCGGCGATAGGTTTTCTCCATCACCTCGTCCACGGCCCGCTCGAAGGCGTAAGGATGCGCTCGGACGCACGGCAACGTCGTCGGAAGAGGACTGACATCCCCATGATCCCGGAGACGAAACGGCGGAGTCCTCCACCTTTTCTCCAGTTTCTCCAGCTTGTCCTCCAGACCGTCAAGCTCCCGCGTGATCCGCGTCATCCCATCCACCGGCGGAGGAGGCGCTTTGGGAGTCCATCCTTCTTGAGCTTCCTCTTCGTCTGCGGCACGACTGTTTCTGAACATGAATTGTTCCACCCACCACATCCGCCAGAGTTTATGCGGCAGCCCCGCCTCCGGGAGCTCGGGCATGAGGGGAAACGTCTTCGAGTGCGGAGAGGAGGAGCGCAAGTAAACGATGAGCTGATCGAGATA
>JAVBJO010000018.1:0-6088 GCA_031546925.1 Rhodospirillaceae bacterium | reverse complement strand
CGCAAGCCAAACGGCCCACCCAAAAAAACATCCCCAGAAAGTGGGGATGTTTTTTTTGGGTGGGCCGTTTGGCTTGCGCCGGGGCTGCCGCCCCAACCCCCGCTTAGGACGCGATGCCCCGGACCCCCTTCTCTTTCGTCGCTTAGGGGGCTGCCTCCACCGTCGCGGCCGCTACCACCGGCGTTCCTCTCCGCGGCATCATCGCGGCATTTTCCGCCGACAATCCATTGTTCAACGCCCAAATCGCCGCCTGAGTCCGATTCGCCGCATTGATCTTCTTTAAAACGCCCTTCAAATGGACTTTAACGGTTGCCTCGGTGATACTGAGCTTCTTCGCGATGACCTTATTGGGATGCCCATTCAGCAGACACCGCAGGATCTGGATTTCCCGCTCGGAGAGTCCCTCCAGGTCGGGCGAGGCGATGGCGGGACGCTGGGTATCCACCTGCCCCGAGATGAGCATGGCCGCCAACCGCGTGGGGAAGACTTTTTCCCCCAAGAGAACGAGCTTGAGGGACTGCTTCAGCGCATCCGGAGAGATATTTTTGAGCAAGTAGGCATCTGCTCCGGCCTCGAAGCATCGAGCGAGATTATGGATATTGCGGGTGCTTGCGGCGAGCACGACCAGCTTGAGGTCGGGATTTCTCTCGCGCATTTGCTGGAGGATGGAGACATCGTCGGCACCGGCGTCGAATTCCACCAGGGCGATGCGAGGCTTGGCTCCGGCATCCAGTTGGCTCATTCCTTCCGCCATGCTGTCCGCTTCGATGGAGATGGCGAAGGTGGACCCATCCAAAAGCCGTTTCAAACCCTCCCGAAATAATTTATTAGCGTCAACAAGAAGCATATCTACGTTCTGCATGTTGGTCCTCGCGGTTGGAGGGTAGCCCTCTTCGGGTTTTATCTTCCGACACGAGTTTTATCCGACAGAGCACCGTCCTCCCACCTTCTGGAGGAGGTAGCTCGCGCGTTCATAATTGGTAGTGGGCAGGGGCGCAGTTGTGCCCACCCTAGAGGAATGGGAGGGGGGAGCGAGAATGTTCGATTTGTGTTCAGGGGTCATCGGGCATCGCGGAGGGGGGCCGCCCTTTTCAGAGAATACGATATCGTCCTTTGGTGGAGCCGCCGATCTGGGCTGTCGGATGGTGGAGTTTGACGTTCGTTTGTCCGCCGATGGGGAGGCTGTCGTTTTTCATGACGCGACTTTAGAGCGCTGTACCAATGGAAAAGGCCTCGTCCGTTCGCATACCTTGGCGGAGTTGAGGCGGCTTGACGCGGGCCTTGGTGAGCCCATTCCCACCCTCGCCGAAGTTCTGAGCTTGTGTCTCGCGCGCGGTATTGGCGCCAACATTGAGCTCAAGCCCGACCTCGGTGCGGAGCGGGAAACGGCGGTAGAAGCCCTGCGCGTGGCGGCGTCGCTTTGGCCGAGCGCGGGCATCGCGCCGCCGCTTGTGTCCAGCTTCCAGCCCGAGGCCCTGGCGGCAGCGGCCGAAATCATGCCGGATTGGCCCCGTGGCTTGTTGGTGTCTCAGCTTGAGGCCGGGTGGGAGAGGACGGCGGAGCGGCTCGGCTGCCGAGCGCTTCATGCTCATTATCGCGGATTGACCACGGCCCGCATTGCCCGAGCGCGAGGTTTAGGGTATTGGGTGCTGGCCTACACGGTGGATCGGCCCAAGCGGGCGCGTTGGCTGTGGGAAAGGGGGGTCGCGGGCATTTTCACCAATGCTCCGGGTTTGCTGTTATCTGAGTTGCAGGGCTCAAACCCCTCCCTATATTAACGCCGACGTGGTGCAGGGCGCGCCATCGAACGCAATAATCCGTCGAACCAAAAGGTTTCGAAACAGAGGAAAACATGAGCAAAGTCATTGGGATTGATCTCGGCACCACGAATTCCTGCGTCGCCGTCATGGAGGGCAAGACTGCCCGCGTCATCGAAAATGCCGAAGGCGTCAGGACCACTCCGTCCATGGTCGCCTTCACCGATGCAGGCGAGCGCCTAGTCGGACAACCGGCCAAGCGTCAGGCCGTGACCAACCCGACCAGTACTCTGTTCGCCATCAAGCGTTTGATTGGGCGTCGCTTTGACGATCCGATCACCAAGAAAGACATGAACTTGGTGCCCTATCACATCGTCAATGGCGACAATGGCGATGCTTGGATCGAAGCCGGTGGCAAAAAACAAAGCCCCAGCGAGTTGTCCGCCTATATTCTCATGAAGATGAAGGAAACCGCCGAGTCCTATCTCGGGGAGAAGGTCTCCCAGGCGGTCATCACCGTTCCGGCCTATTTCAACGACGCCCAGCGTCAGGCCACCAAGGACGCCGGACGCATCGCCGGGCTCGAGGTTCTGCGCATCATCAACGAACCCACCGCTGCCGCGCTCGCCTATGGCATGGAGCGCAAGGGCGCGGGCATCATCGCCGTGTATGACTTGGGGGGTGGAACCTTCGACGTCTCCGTGCTGGAAATCGGCGACGGCGTGTTCGAGGTCAAATCCACCAATGGCGATACCTTCCTGGGGGGTGAAGACTTCGATGCGCGGATCATCGACTACCTCGCCGACGAGTTCAAGAAAACCCAAGGCATCGATCTGCGCAGTGATCGCTTGGCGCTGCAACGCCTGAAGGAAGCGGCGGAAAAGGCCAAGATCGAGCTGTCCTCGTCCATGCAGACCGAGGTCAATCTGCCCTTCATCACCGCCGACTCCAATGGTCCGAAGCATCTCAACATCAAGCTGACCCGCGCCAAGCTGGAGGCTCTGGTAGAAGATCTGGTCGCTCGTACCATCGAGCCGTGTCGGAAAGCCCTGAAGGACGCCGACCTCAAGGCCAGCGAAATCAGCGAGGTCATCCTGGTGGGTGGCATGACTCGCATGCCCAAGATCCAGGAAGTCGTCAAGGAATTCTTCGGGCGCGAACCCAATAAAGGCGTTAACCCCGATGAAGTCGTCGCCGTTGGTGCCGCCATTCAAGGTGGCGTGCTTAAGGGTGAAGTCAAGGATGTTCTTCTCCTTGACGTTACCCCTCTGTCGCTGGGCATCGAAACCCTGGGTGGCGTCTTTACCCGCCTGATTGACCGCAATACCACTATTCCCACGCGGAAAAGCCAGACCTTCTCTACGGCAGAAGATAATCAAACTGCCGTCACCATTCGCGTCTTCCAAGGCGAACGGGAAATGGCGGCCGATAATAAAGTCCTGGGACAGTTCGATCTGATGGGAATTCCCTCGGCACCCCGTGGTGTTCCACAAATTGAGGTCACCTTCGATATCGACGCCAACGGTATCGTCAATGTCCAGGCCAAGGACAAGGCTACCGGTAAGGAACAGCAAATCCGCATCCAAGCCTCGGGTGGATTGTCGAATACCGATATCGAACGCATGGTCAAGGACGCCGAGGCCCACGTTACCGAAGATCGAAAGCGCAAGGAAACCGTCGAGGCTCGGAACCACGCCGACGCTCTCGCCCATACGACCGAGAAAAATCTCAAGGAGTACGGAGATAAGGTCGATAGCGCCTTGCGCAGCGAGATTGAACAGGATCTGGCCGCTGTTCGCTCCGCCATGGAAAGTGACGATCCCGAGGCTATCAAGGCGAAGACGGAGACTCTGACCCAATCCTCCATGAAGCTGGGCGAGGCCATGTACAAGGCGCAGCAGACGGAAGGATCGCCCGCGCCAGAGGCGGATGGGCCTAAGCCTGGGGCTGGCGAAACTGTCGTCGATGCAGACTTCGAGGAAGTTGACGGCGACAAGAAGGGTAAATAAACAAATGGGTCAAGGGCCAAGGGCCCTTGACCCATCGCATTGTTGGCACTGTCCTCGGAAGACCTCATGAGCAAGCGCGACTACTACGAAATTCTCGGCCTTCAACGGGGCGCCTCGGCGGAGGAGATGAAAAAGGCCTACCGCACCCTGGCCATGAAGTTCCATCCCGACCGCAATCCGGACGATCCCTCGGCGGCTGAGAAATTCAAGGAATTGAACGAAGCTTATGACATCCTCAAGGATGACCAGAAGCGAGCCGCTTACGACCGCTTTGGTCACGGTGCCTTCGATGGCGGCGGCGGCCATCCCGGCGGCTTCGGGGGGGGCGGCGGCGGTAGCGGTGGCTTCTCCGATCTTTTCGAGGAAATGTTTAGCGACTTCATGGGCGGTGGTCGTCGCGGCGGCCAAGCCGCAGGTCGGGGCGCAGACCTGCGCTTCAATATGGAGATCACGCTGGAAGAGGTTTTCTCCGGAAAAACCTCAACGATTACGATTCCGTCGTCGACCAATTGCGGCGATTGCAACGGGACGGGGGGCAAGGACGGCAGTCAACCCGTGGCCTGCGCCCATTGCCGGGGAACCGGCAAGATGCGGACTCAGCAGGGCTTTTTCACCATCGAGCGGACCTGTACCGCGTGCCAGGGCCTGGGCCGGGTGATCAAGGATCCATGCCGCACCTGTGGCGGCCAGGGCCGCGTGCGCAAGGACAAGGTTCTCCAGGTGAACATCCCCGCCGGGGTCGAGGACGGTAACCGTATCCGTCTCACGGGGGAGGGCGAGGCGGGAACCCGAGGCGCTCCTCCTGGAGATTTGTATATTTTCCTCTCCATCGCCCACCATCATTTTTTCCAGCGCGATGGGGCGGATATTTACTGCCGGGTTCCCATTCCCATGACGACCGCAGCCTTGGGCGGCGAGATCGAGGTTCCCACCATCGAGGGACGGCGGACCCGGGTGAGCATCCCCGCCGGAACCCAGTCGGGTAACCAATTCCGCCTGCGAGGCAAAGGCATGAGCGTGCTCCGCAGTCAGGCGCGTGGCGACATGTTCATTCAATCCGTGGTCGAAACGCCGGTGAACTTGAGCAAGCGGCAAGAGGAATTGCTGCGGGAGTTCGCCGCCGCCGGTGGCCCCGAGGAAAAGCACAGCCCAGAAAGCCACGGCTTTTTCGCCAAAGTGAAGGATGTGTGGAAGGATTTGACCGAATAGCCACCAGCGGCTTTCTTTTTATATGCCGCCTGGTGTAGGGTCTGCCCATGACCGTCCAACTTCTCACTATCGCCGACGACGAGGCCGATTGCCGCCTCGATCGTTGGTTCAAGCGTCGTTTCCCCACCGTTGCCCATAGTTTGCTGGAGAAATGGCTCCGCACGGGTCAGGTCCGGGTGGATGGCAAAAAAGCCACCGCTCGGCAACCTCTCGAGGTGGGACAGACCATCCGGATTCCCCCTCTGCCCACGGCGGAGAGGCCTCCCGTGGCCCGTCCAGCGGTGGACGAGGCCATTACCAAGATGCTGCGCGATGCCGTTCTTTACATGGACGACGATGTGATTGTGCTCAACAAACCTCCGGGACTGGCGGTCCAGGGGGGGAGCGGCATGGCGGATAAACACCTGGATGCCTGGTTGGGTGCGCTTCAGTTCGAGCGCAAGGACCGCCCGCGTTTGGTCCATCGCCTGGATAAAGATACCTCGGGGGTGTTGTTCCTGGGACGAACTGTCCCGGCGACGGCCAAACTGGCAGCCGCTTTCAAAAGCCGGACCGCTCGCAAATGCTATTGGGCCTTGGTGGCGGGGATGCCGAAGATTCGCCAGGGGCGAATTGATGCGCCGTTGGCAAAGCTCCCCGGTCGCGCCGGGGAACGCATGGCCGTGGATCAAGACGAAGGGAAGCGCGCCGTCACCTGGTACCGCGTCGTCGATAATGCCCTGAAACGCGCCGCTTGGCTGGAACTGGAGCCACGGACCGGACGCACGCATCAACTGCGCGCCCATTGTGCCTTGATGGAGACTCCCATCCTGGGAGATGGGAAATACGGCGGAGAAGCGGCGTTTATCTCCGGCATGGGGATTTCGCGAAAACTCCACTTGCATGCCCGAGCGGTGCAGTTGCCTCATCCTCGAACGGGAGAGCTGTTGACGGTGGTGGCACCGATTCCCGATCATCTGGACAAGGCGTTCGCGTTCTTTGGGTTCGAGACCGCTCAGGCCGGAGAGGCTTTCGGAGAGAACAGTCCCTTCATGTCGACGGGCGAGACGGCCTAATCCCGATTGGAACACCCCAAGCGATGAAAGAAAAGGGGGTCCGGGGCCATTGCCCCGG
>JAVBJO010000085.1:0-12749 GCA_031546925.1 Rhodospirillaceae bacterium | reverse complement strand
TAGCCCATGCCCAAGCCAGCCCCCGACACCCCCGCCAAAGGGCAAAGCCCCTTGGGACCCCCATTAACCAGGAGGATGCGCCATGCGCGCCGAAATCGAAGCGCTGGCTCAAGAGATTCGCGACTCCGTCGCCTTGCTCAAGCGCCATCTAGACTGGGACGCCGCGACGTTCCGCCTTGACGAACTCAACGCCATCGCCGAGGCCCCCACCCTGTGGGACGACCCAGAGAAAGCGCGTCACCTCATGCGCGAGCGGACTCTTCTCCAAGACCGCATCAGCGGCTGTCGCGACGCCGAGCAGACTCTCCTCGACCTGCTCGACCTGATCGAGATGGCCGAGGCCGAGGGCGATATCTCCTTTGTCGATGACGGCGAGACACAACTGCGCGCGCTTTCCTCTCGCCTGGGGAAGATGGAACTGGAGGCATTGCTCTCCGGTGAGGCCGACGCCAACGACTGCTATATCGAGATCAACTCCGGGGCCGGAGGCACCGAAGCCCAGGATTGGGCGGAGATGCTGCAACGCATGTACTGCCGCTGGGCGGAGAAGCGCGGCTACAAGGTTGAGATTCTGGAAGAAAGCGCCGGAGAAGGCGCTGGCATCAAGTCGGCCACGCTCCGCGTTTTGGGACACAACGCTTACGGCTGGATGAAAACCGAAGCGGGCGTGCATCGTCTGGTGCGGATTTCTCCGTTTGACAGCAACGCGCGACGTCAGACCAGTTTTGCCTCCATCTGGATTTTTCCGGTGGTGGACGACACCATCGACATCCAAATCAATGAAAGCGATTGCCGCATTGACACCTATCGCGCCTCGGGCGCGGGAGGGCAGCACATCAATAAGACGGATTCGGCGGTCCGCATCACCCATCTTCCCACCAACATCGTGGTGGCGTGTCAGACGGAACGTTCTCAACACCAGAACCGCGCTCGCGCCTGGGACATGCTGCGAGCCCGGATGTACGAAGCGGAGCTGCGCAAGCGCGAAGAAGCCGCTCAGGCTTTGGCGGAGAGCAAGACCGATATCGGCTGGGGCCATCAGATTCGTTCTTACGTGCTCCAGCCTTACCAGATGGTGAAGGATCTGCGCACCAACGTGGAGACCTCGGACACGCAAGGCGTCTTGGATGGGGATCTCGACCAATTCATGGCTGCGTCCTTGGCGAGCCGCATCAAGGGAGCAGGAGACAATTGACCATGGAAACCACACGCCCGCGGGTTTACCTGTACGATACGACACTCCGCGATGGGGCGCAGACGCAAGGGGTGGATTTTTCCGTTGCCGATAAGGCTCGGATCGCGCGAGCGTTGGATCTCCTTGGGGTGGATTACATTGAGGGCGGGTGGCCCGGTGCCAATCCCACCGATGACCGCTTTTTCAGCCACCCCCCGGCCCTCTCCCACGCCAGACTGAGCGCCTTTGGCATGACTCGTCGCGCCGGACGCTCCGCCGACAACGATCCTGGGCTGAACGCGCTTTTCGCCCATCCGTCCCTATCCGTCACCACCATGGTGGGCAAGACGTGGGACTACCAGGTGACGGTGGCCCTGGGCATCAGTCTGGAGGAAAACCTCCGCATGATCGGGGAGTCGGTGGCGTATGTGCGCTCTCGCGGCAACGAGGCCATCTTTGACGCCGAGCACTTCTTCGATGGCTACAAGCGCAATCCCACCTACGCCCTGTCGGCCCTGAAGACGGCTTTCGACAGTGGGGCGCGGTGGATGGTGTTGTGCGATACCAACGGCGGTTCCCTCCCCCACGAGGTTGCCCGGATCGTGGACGAGGTGATCCAGGCGGGTCTCCCCGGCGATCAGTTGGGCATCCACTGCCACAACGATTCGGAGACGGCGGTGGCCAATTCTCTGGCGGCAGTGACCGCCGGAGTACGTCAAATCCAATGCACCATCAATGGCTTGGGCGAACGCTGTGGCAATGCCAACCTGATGTCGATCCTGCCCAATCTCATGTTGAAGATGGGCTTTGACACCGGTGTCTCCCTTGAGAACCTCAAGAATTTAGTGCAGGTCAGCCGGATCCTGGACGAGGTGCTGGATCGCCAGGCCTCGCGTTTTCAGCCCTACGTTGGGTCCTCGGCGTTCGCGCACAAGGGAGGGCTGCACGTCTCTGCGGTAGCGAAAGATCCCAGTTGCTACGAGCACATCGATCCGGTCACGGTGGGCAACGCGCGGCAGATCGTGGTGTCGGACCAAGCGGGACGCTCCAACATTGTGGCGCGCATGACCGACCTCGGCATCGATCTGGACATGGTGAAGAAAGAGGCCCTGGTCCGCGTGGTGCAGCAGATGCAGGTAGATTTCGATCCGCGCGAGGTGTCGGACCTGGTGGATCTCGTCAAGCGCCTGGAAAACGAGGGCTACGCCTACGATGCCGCCACCGCGAGCTTCGAGCTGCTGGTGCGTCGCGCCCTGGGGCAAGTGCCGGAATACTTCCGTCTGGAACGCTATCGCGTCATCGACGAGCGGCGTCGCAATGCCATCGGCGATTGGGTCACCCTGTCGGAAGCCACCGTCAAGGTGATCGTCGGCGGTCAGGACTACATGCAGGTGGGGGAGGGCAACGGCCCCGTCCACGCCTTCGACATTGCCCTGCGCCAAGTTCTCACCGGTGCCTATCCCAAGCTTGAGGCCCTGCAACTGGCGGACTATCGGGTGCGGATCGTGGAGAGCACCGCAGGCACCGGCGCGAAAACCCGCGTTACCATCGAGAGCACCGACGGCAACGAACACCGTTGGACCACCATCGGCGTTCACACCAACGTGCTGGAGGCCTCCCTGGAGGCCCTCCAGGACAGTATCGCCTACATGCTGTTTAGGTTTTCCACCCCATGATTCTGACGCCTCTTGCCGGGGGGCAGGTGCCCGCCCTGATTTCCGCCTTCGACGAAGCCTTGCCAGGGGAGGATGTGGCTCGGGCGGTGTTCCGCCACATCGTCGCGGTGATTCCGCCCGGAGACCTCTCCCGTCTCTCCACTGACCCCAAGCACCATGCCCAAGGGGTAGCGCTTTGCCAGGCGTTTGGATTGGGGACGGTGGACGTGGACCCGAAAACCTGGTTCACCTGGGATGGGGCTCGGGTCGCCCTTCAGCTCGAACCAAGCGTCCTGATCCACGAAGTGGGGCACTATCAGTTGGCGTCGCCGGAGCGACGCAGCGTGATCGACTTCGGCCTGGGCTGCGGCCCGGAAAGCGGCGGTCGCGCGGAAGCCGACGCCGTTCAAACCCTCTTCTGCCCCGAACGGGACGTGGAGGAAGGGTTGTGCTCGCTGTTGGGCATTCTGTGGGAGGCCGAGTTGGGCCAACCGGCCATCCTCGCCTTCCTGGAGCAGAACTGGATGGAGGGCGGCACGTCGCTCCATAACGTGGCGCATTTCCGCAAGGTGGTGCGGTGGCTGGGGGAGATGGCCCTCATCGACGCCGAGGGCCACCCGACGCGCAATCTCCGGCACGAAGGCGATGCAACCTTCTTCCCTCGTTGGTTCTCGGAATAAAAAAAGGGGGTTCTCGGAATAAAAAAAGGGGGTTCTCGGAATAAAAAAAGGGGGTTCTCGGAATAAAAAAAAGGGGGTTCTCGGAATAAAAAAAAGGGGAGAGCCAGCGCTCTCCCCCTTTTTCATTCTCTAGACTACTTCAGAGTCTTCAGATACTCGATCAGCGCGGCAATCGCTGCGGGATCCTTGACGCCCGGGAAGACCATCTTATTACCGGGGACGGTCGCCTTGGGATCAGCCAAGTACTTGGTCAGAGTGGGCTCATCCCAGGTCAGGCCGGAGTTCTTGTGGGCGTCGGAATACTTGTAATCCGCCACATGCCCGGCCTTGGCACCGAAAACACCGAACAGGCTCGGGCCAACGGCGTTCTTGCCAGCTTCCACCTTGTGGCAAGCCTTGCAAACGTTAAAAGCGGGCGGCGCGTCGGCAGCGGACGCCGCGAACGGAACCATCAGGGCGGCGGCCAGAGCCACACCAGCGATCTTATTGAGCATTGTTATCTCCAAAGTTTCTTCGGTTGTGGAGCACACGCAACCTTCTCAGCGTCGAACCGGAGTGGCTCCCCCTTCCGGTCTTCCTGCACGGTAGAAAATCTCTATGGCGAAAATAAGGCCGATTTAATCCTAAAGAAGCGTTGGGCGAAGATCTTCCCCCTATCCCCTTCTGGTTTTGGTAAGCCCTATCCTAACCTAAGCTCCTCCCCCAATCGTGGCGCGAGCACCCAGAATGGCATTATCTCTGAAGCTTGGAATGACTTCAAGAGAGACGAAGGCCTAATACCGATTGGAATGACCTCATGCGGTGAAAGAAAAGGGGGGGACGTTTCATGCCTTAACCCCCGCTCCCCGCGCCTTGGGTGCCGTCGGATCCAGGGGCCAACGCGGTCGCGCGGCAAAATCCAGGCCATCCGGCGCTCTTCCCGCGAGCATCCTCTCTACCCCCGCCCAGGCGATCATGGCGGCGTTGTCGGTGCACAGCTTGAGGGGAGGAGCCAGAAAGTCGAGCCCGACGGTCGCTGCGGTCTCGGCCAAGGCGTCGCGTAAGGCGGTATTGGCTGCGACTCCGCCCGCCACCACGAGGGTGCGGCCTTCGGGCCATTGGGCCAGGAACGTCCGTGCCCCTCGAAGGGTCCGCTCGGTGATGGACTCGGTCACGGCAGCTTGGAATCCGGCACAAACATCGGCAATATCTTGATCGGACAGGGGTTTGGGTAGGCTCTCGACCAACAGCCGCACAGCATTTTTCAGCCCGGAGAAGGAAAAGTCACACCCCGGACGTCCTTTCAGGGGACGCGGCAAGGAAAAGCGAGAAGCCTCGCCGAATTGGGCTCGCCGCTGGATTTCCGGTCCTCCGGGATAGCCCAGCCCGACCATTTTGGCGATTTTGTCAAAGGCTTCTCCGGCGGCATCATCAATGGTGGTTCCCAAGCGCCGATAGTCGCCGACACCGAGGACGGCCAGCAGTTGGCAATGCCCCCCAGAGGCCAGCAACAGCAGGTAAGGAAAGCCAATCCCATGGGTGAGTCGGACCGTCAGCGCATGTCCTTCCAGATGATTGACGGCGAGGAACGGTTTCCCCGAGACCAAGGCGAGGGCTTTTCCGGTCATGACTCCCACCATGACTCCGCCGATCAACCCTGGTCCTCCGGTGACGGCGATGGCGGAGAGGTCAGACAGCGTGACTCCCGCCTGGGTCAGCGCGCTTTCGACCACGCGATCCACGTGTTCAAGGTGGGACCGGGCGGCGATTTCGGGAACGATGCCGCCATAGGGACGATGCTCCTCCATCTGGGACAGCACCACGTCGGCGAGGATTTCCCGCGTGTCGCGGACCACGGCGGCGGCGGTTTCGTCGCAACTGGTTTCGATCCCCAGGATCAGCACGGTGAAAGTCCTTTCTTGCCTTGTCGGGTTTTCCTATAATGCCGACCCGCTCTGTGGGCGGATATATCGTTCACCCACGGGGTCACTCGCTCCCTGGGCGGATGTATAACCCCCGCTCTGTGGGCGGACGTATAAACGGTATAACAGAGAAAGGGGAAGGGGCAATGCTTCTCGCCCAGCAGATATGACGCAGGCCCCGCTCCTCACTCTTGGTACGCGCGGGTCTCCGTTGGCGTTGGCGCAGACCCACGAGACCCGGGATCGCTTGGCGGCGGCTTGGCCGGAGCTGGCTGCTCCCGGAGCCATCGCCATCAGCGTGATCAACACCACCGGCGACCAGATCCAAAACCGGCCTCTGGCGGAAATCGGTGGCAAGGGCCTGTTCACCAAGGAATTGGACGAGTCCATGCTGGAGGGGCGCATTGATCTCGCGATCCACTCCATGAAGGACGTCCCCACCGTTCTGCCCGAGGGTATCATCCTGCCCTGCGTTCTGCCACGTGAAGATGTCCGGGACGCCTTCTTGTCCCTGAAGGCGCGGAGCCTCTCCGAGCTGCCCGAGGGCGCGGTGGTGGGGACCGCCTCGTTGCGGCGTGGGGCGCAGATTCTCCATCGTCGCCCCGATTTGAAGGTGGTGAATTTTCGCGGTAACGTCCAGTCGCGCCTGCGTAAACTGGAGGAGGGCATCGTGGATGCCACCCTTCTGGCCATGGCTGGTCTGCGGCGTCTGGGGCTGGAGCATCACGCCACGGCGGCGCTCTCGCCCGAGGACATGCTCCCGGCGGTGGCCCAAGGTGCCATTGGCATCACCTGTCGCACCGACGACCAGCGGGCCTTGCAATGGTTAGAGCGACTGAATGATCCCGTCACGATGATTCGGATCACGGCGGAGCGCGCTTTTTTGTTCACCTTGGATGGTTCGTGCCGGACGCCCATCGCCGCCCTGGCGGAGATTGAGGGCGAGGAACTCGCCTTCCGAGGCCTCATCATCAGCACTGATGGGCGGGTGGTTCACGCGACCTCGCGCCGGGGGCGTCTGGAGGAGGCCGCTGCCCTGGGGACCGAAGCCGGGCAGATGTTGCTCGGCGTCGCCGGTCCTGGCTTTTTCGCATGACCGTTTCGCGACCCCTCGCCCTGCTGACTCGTCCTCGGAAGGACTCGGAGGAAGTGGCCGTGGCTCTGGGGCAGCGCGGCCTTGACGTCATGATCGAGCCGCTTCTGGAAATCGTCCCCTTGCCGGGCGTTCCGGTCTCGACCACGGGGATGCAAGGGATTCTCGCCACCTCGGCCAATGGCATCCGAGCCCTGGCCGCCGCTACGCCAGACCGCACCCTGCCGGTGTGGGCGGTGGGAGACGCCACCGCTCAGACCTCTCGGGCACTGGGATTTTCCCAGGTGGAGGCCGCTGGAGGCGATGTGAATAGCCTCGCCGCCTTGGTGATCGCGCGATGCGATCCCTGCGTGGGAAGCCTCTTGCACGTCGCAGGGACGGTTGTTGCGGGGGATCTCTCGGGATTGTTGCGCAACGATGGTTTTTCTGTCTCAAGGGTTGTGCTTTATGAGGCAAAAACACCTCAGGCGTTGTCAAATTCCCTAAAAAACGCTCTGCGCGAAAAACGCCTGCGCTGTGCGCTGTTTTTCTCTCCCCGAACGGCGGCAACCTTTGCTACCTTAGTGGGATACGCTGGACTCAGAGGTGAAACCGGCGAAATTTTAGCGTATGCTCTGAGCCGCGCGGTTGCGCGAGAGCTAGAGGTGTTGCCGTGGAAGGGGATGCGTGTTGCCTCCCTTCCCTCACAGGCCGCATTGTTAGCGGTGTTGGATGAAGACTTCGGGCAGCCCTGATGGAGCCGCTGCCGCCACGAGCCGGGGATAAAAATGAGCCAATCCGAGGAGAAAAACGCCGCGACCCCGCCTAAGGACGGCGTAAGTGTCGTGGGCGATGCTGCCGCTGAGGGCGTTGCCACCGAGACGGAACGGGCAAAGGACGATCAAGACGATCACGACGAGGACGACTCTTTGCCACCGCGTCCCACGCCTCCGGCGGGGAATAAAGGGGGCGGCCCGCTGTTCTTCCTGCTGTTCTTTCTTGGCGTGATCGTGTTGGGGGGGATGACCTGGCAACAGTGGAAACATTTGGTTCCGCCCTCCGTCATGGCCTACGTCCCGAACATGGTCGTGGAAATGCTGGAGGGGAAAGCCAAGCCGCAGCCCCCTGCTTCGGTGGCCAGCAAGCCTGGCGAACCGGCTAAGCCCGCCGAAGCGCCCAAAAAGGGGGAGCCTTCAGCCCCGGTCTCGGGAACGACGGCGGCTCCGGAAGCGACTCCTCCTGTTGCCTCGCCTCCTTCCGTTCCCCATGAGGCCGCGCCCGTCGCCGCTCCGCCGCCGTCGGTGGTGGCCCAGGAGAGGGCTGCGGTTGCCCCGCCTCCTTCCGCTGCCTCTGATGAGGCTCCGCCCGTCGCTCCATCCACGCCGCAGCCCCCTGTGGTGGCCCACCAGGAGGCGGCTCCGGTTGCACCTCCTTCCGCTCCCCCTCAGGCGACTCCGCCCTCTCCTTCTTTGGAGGAACTGGGCGCGTTGCGGGCCGAGGTGACAGCCCTCCATGAGCGCTTGGCGCGTCTGGAAAGTGCGCCTGCACCTCAGATCACGGTTCCCGAGCAGGATCTCTCGGGGCTGGAGTCCCGTCTGGCCCAGGCCGAGGCTGCTGTGACCGAGCTGCGCCAGCGCAAGGCCGAGCCGCCGCCGCCCGCCCCCGTAACCGCCGAATTGTCCGCCGGCGTGGCCGCCTTGACCGAAGAGGTGGCTCTGCTGAAGCGGACCACCACCGACGCCAACGCCATCGGTCAGGTGTCTGAGCGCATGGCGCGGATGGAAGCGAACTTGAGTGAACTTCAGACCAAACAGACCGGATCGGCGCATTTGGTCTTGGCGGTGACGCAGCTGCGTCAGGCCTTGAACACGCCTCAATCCTACGATGCCGCCTTGCGTGCAGTGGTCGCCCTGGCGCCCCAGGACGCCGATATCCTCGCGTCGGCCGAGGTGTTAAAGCCTCGCGCCGGGTCCGGCATTCCCACCGTGTCCGCCTTGAGCGGTCGTCTGGCCGCCTTGGCTCCCGTCATCGTCCAGGCCGAGGTGCTTCCCGCCGCCGAAGGATGGTGGGATAAGGCGCAGCAGCGCATGGGGGCCTTGGTCCGGGTTCGCCGCATCGATCCGGGCGCAACGGAGGATTCTCCGGCTGCGGCGGTGACGCGCGCCGAGCGTGCCCTGGAAAAGGGCAATCTGGCCGATGCGGTGACTCATCTGGAACGCTTGTCCGGCCCTCCGGCCACCCAGGCCGCCGGATGGCTGGCCGATGCCAAGGCGCGCCTCGTCGCCGATAAGGCGGTGGCGGATATGACGGCACATGTGATCGCTCTCTCTGGCGCGGGACGGTAAATCATGATCCGCCGTCTGGTTCTCTTTTTCATCCTCACCGCTTTGCTGGTGGCCGCGACCGTGTGGTTGGTGGATCATCCCGGCGCGGTCGTCATCACCTGGACCGACTGGGCCGAGCGGGAGTGGCGCGTCGATACCTACGTTCCCATCCTGATCCTGGCCACCGGTTGTATCCTGGTGGTGGTGGCGGCTGTGGTTTGGCTGTTGAATCTGCTGTTGAAGGCCCCCCGGCGCTTTGCCGCGCGACGGCGCACCGCGCGTCTGCACGAGGGGTATCGGGCGTTATCGGATGGTTTGGCCGCCGTGGCCACGGGCGATCCGCGTCGGGCACGGAAGCTGGCCCATCGGGCGGAGCGTCTGCTGGATGATCCGTCCATGACCAGTTTGCTGACCGCTCAGGCCGCCGAGATTTCGGGCAACCAAGCCGAGGCCTGGGACCGCTTCCAAGCCATGACCGAACGGCCGGAAACGGCGCTGTTGGGGCTGAAGGGCTTGCTGGGGCTCGCCTTGAAGCGCGATGATCGCCCCAAGGCCTTGGATTTGGCCCAACGCGCCTGGTCCATGGGAGGAACCGCCTCGGGCGATCTGGCCTCGACCCTGTTCGAGTTGCAGGTCCAGGCCGGCGCCTGGGACGAGGCCCAGGTCACCATCAACGAGGCTCGGAAACGCAAAGCCTTATCCGGGGCAGAACTGCTCCACAATCAGGCGGTGCTTCATTTGGAGCACTCCCGTCGCGTGGAAACCAGTGGGGCCACCAAGGCCGCCATGAAGTTGGCGCTCAAGGCCCATTTTGCCGACCCGATGATGGTTCCCGCCGCGACTTATGCCGCGTCGCTGCTCCATCGGTTGGGGAAGAACGGTAAGGCGATGGATGTTCTCCTCTCGACCTGGCGCGCCTCCCCTCATCCCGCCTTGGTGGAGGCCGCTCTGGCCTTGGCACCGGGAGAATCCGTGCCCCAGAAGATGAACCGCCTGAAGAAACTGCTCCAGGCCAATCCCACCGCAGCCGAGGGGCATATCGCCTTGGGCGAGATGGCTTTGGCCCGGAGCGCTTGGGGGGAGGCGCGGACTCATTTGGAATTGGCTGCCGCTCATCTGCCGTCGCCTCGGGTGTTCTCCCTGCTCGCCCGTTTAGAGCGGGACGAGAAAAACGACGAAGCCGCCGCGGAGGAGTGGTTGCATCGGGCCGCGACGGCTCCGGCGGAGTGCGCTTGGGTGTGTTCGGCGTGCAGTCGGCAATCCCCAGTCTGGACGCTGATTTGTCCGTCTTGTGGGACCGTCGATGGGATTGAATGGCGTAAGCCGTTCGGTGCGCGGAACGCCTTGGCGGTGGTCTGAAGAAAAGGGCTGGGGGGAAAGGCAACGTCATGAACATTCAAGAATTGGGGATTTCCGGCGTTTTTCGGATCGAGCCTAAGAAGATTTCCGATCGACGCGGGTTCTTCATGGAATGTTACAAGAGTTCCGCTTTCCAGGAAGCGGGGATTACGACCACGTTCACCCAGGAGAACCAATCCCAATCGGTGGAAGTCAACACCGTTCGAGGGCTCCATTTCCAGACTCCGCCCATGGCCCAGGCGAAACTGGTGCGGTGCGTACGGGGGCGCTTGCTGGACGTGGCGGTGGATCTGCGTCTTGGATCGCCGACCTATGGGCAGGTGGTGGTGTTGGAACTCAGTGCCGACAATGCCTTGCAGCTGTTCATCCCAGCGGGGTGTGCCCATGGGTTCCGGACTCTGGAGCCCATGACCGAGATCCTCTACAAGGTGGATGCGCCCTACGCTCCGACCTGTGATAGCGGGTTGCGCTGGGACGATCCCACGCTCATGGTGCCTTGGGACTGCACGGCGGAGGCGGCGATTCTCTCGGATAAGGATCGCGCGCTACCCTTTTTCCGGGATTTTCGTTCCCCGTTTTCCTTTTCTCCTTGATGGCGAGATGAGACCCTCATGACCGAAACGATTCTGGTGACCGGAGGGGCGGGCTTCATCGGTTCCGCGGTCATTCGCCGCTTGATGACGCACACCCCGCATCGGGTGGTGAATCTGGATTGCCTGACCTATGCCGCCAATCCCCTGGCGTTGGAGGGGGCAGAGGACAATCCTCGATACACCTTTGAAAAGGTTGATATTCTTGATGCCGAAGCGGTGGCTGCGGTGTTCGCCCGCCACCGCCCCACCAAGGTGATCCATCTGGCGGCGGAAAGTCATGTGGATCGCTCCATTGACGGGCCGGGGCAGTTCATCCAGACCAATGTGGTGGGAACGTACACCTTGCTTCAGGCTGCGCGGTCCGCCCTTGGCGGTTTGTCCGACGCAGAAAAGCAGGGTTTTCGCTTCCATCATGTCTCCACCGACGAGGTGTTCGGGAGCCTCAGCCCGACAGACACCCCCTTTACCGAGACAACCCCCTATCAGCCCAATTCCCCTTATTCCGCCTCGAAAGCGGCCTCGGATCACCTGGTACGGGCGTGGGGAGAGACCTATGGGCTGCCGGTGGTGTTGTCCAATTGCTCGAACAACTATGGCCCGTGGCAGTTCCCCGAGAAGCTGATCCCGGTAGTCATCGCCAACGCCCTGGAAGGACGCCCCATCCCCGTTTATGGCGACGGGAGCAATGTGCGCGACTGGTTGCACGTGGAAGATCACGCCGAGGCCATCGTGAGGGTGTGTCTCAACGGAAGCGTGGGGGAGTCCTACAACGTGGGCGGGAACGCCGAGCTGCGCAACATCGACTTGGTGCGCATGATCTGCGTCGAAATGGACCGGCTGGTCCCCAAGCCCGCGCCTCACGAGCAATTGATTACCTTTGTCAAGGATCGGCCCGGCCACGACTTGCGCTACGCCATTGATGCGTCCAAGATCAAGGCCACTCTCGGGTGGACTCCGCGACATACCGCTCAGCAAGGACTGGCCGAGACCATCGCCTGGTACCTGTCCCATCAGGAGTGGCTGCTTCGGGCGAAGACTTCGGCCGGGGGGCGCTTAGGACTGGCGTAGACACAAAGGAGAACCGTGGTGAAGGGGATTATTCTTGCGGGTGGGCAAGGGACGAGACTGTTTCCTCTGACCTCCGGCGTGTCGAAACAATTGATGCCTGTCTATGACAAGCCCATGATTTATTATCCCTTGTCGACGTTGATGTTGGCAGGGATTCGACAGGTTCTCATTATTACTACCCCTCACGACCAAGCGGCCTTCCGGAGCCTGCTGGGGGATGGCCGTCAGTGGGGGATGGAGCTGTCCTATGTGGTGCAGCCCTCTCCCGATGGGTTGGCGCAGGCCTTCTTGCTGGGGGCCTCCTTCATTGGGACGGACCCGGTGGCCCTGGTTTTGGGTGACAACCTATTTTATGGGCAAAACTTCGGTGCCATTCTGCGCGGCGCGGCGCAGCCGAGGCCCGGCGCAACGGTTTTCGCCTATCGCGTCTCCGATCCTCATCGCTATGGCGTAGTCGCCTTCGATGCCGAGGGACGTGCCACCTCCATCGAGGAAAAACCCTCGCAGCCAAAGTCCAATCATGCGGTGACCGGACTTTATTTCTACGATAACGATGTGATCGAGATTGCGCGCTCTCTGCGCCCCTCGCCTCGGGGAGAGTTGGAGATCACGGATTTGAACCTCGTCTACCTTAATCGAGGAGACTTGCGCGTCGAGCTCCTCGGACGCGGCTATGCCTGGTTGGATACCGGAACCTATTCCTCGCTGTTGGATGCGGGAACCTTCGTTGCGACCATCGAGCGGAGACAGGGGTTGAAGATCTCGTGCCCCGAGGAAATCGCTCTTCAGAACGGTTGGATTGAGGAAGCCCAGTTGAGGGCCTGCATCGAACGCGCCGGGAAATCGGAATACGGGGTTTATTTGCGGCAGTTGCTTCAAGCGTAGGCGCCGAAAGAAAAGGGGGTCCGGGGCAATGGCCCCGG
>JAVBJO010000074.1:0-8836 GCA_031546925.1 Rhodospirillaceae bacterium | reverse complement strand
ATGGCTTATAATTTCGCCCGCAGACTCAAGACACTCAAGGGCCTGACCCCTTATGAATACATCTGCAAATCATGGACCACCGAGCCCGAACGATTCAGGCTCGATCCACACCATCAAATGCCGGGACTAAACACCTAGCCTTCCGCACAGTCAAGCTCAAGCCGCCACATGGTACCTGCTGCCTCGATGCAATCCCGTGCTCAGGCCGCCGCTCAGGCCGTGGCGAAGGGGGTGAGGAGGTCGCTGCCCTGTAAGCCGCCGCAGCCCTGACGAAAAGAGGAGCAGGGGAAAAACGGCTTTGAGGTGCTTCGCGGGCCTTCACAAGGGAGTCCATCCATGATATCAACGTCGCTCCCTGGCAGTACCTTGTCTGCTCTCCATTCGGGGAGGATCAGCAAGGTGTGGCAAACGTAGAGGAGCTGTGACCCAAGGTGCAAGTTCTTGTTCGTGACAACAACGTCGATCAAGCCCTCAAGGCGCTCAAGAAAAAAATGCAGCGTGAGGGCGTCTTCCGTGAAATGAAGTTGCGTCGCAACTACGAGAAGCCCTCGGAGCGTCGCGCCCGCGAAAAAGCCGAGGCGGTTCGCCGTGCTCGCAAGCTGGAGCGTAAGCGTTTGGAGCGTGAAGGCTTCTAGCTCCCCTGCTAAGGGAGTACGTTTGCTGGGAATCCGCCCCCATAATCGGGGGTGGTTTGTTTTTTCGCGCGTTGCGCCACCTGTGTTGGCGCGACGGCGAGATTACTTATGTTAAAGGTCAACGCGCCTGGACGGCGATGACTGCGCCGCGTACCCGTGACATTTTCGCCGAGAGAGGGCCTAAGCCCTACTCGTGCCTATATATCTTCACGCGGATGGTTTAGTCTCGCCGCTTCATCCCTCGAAGGAGTGGTTGTCACCTTGATTACGCTGAAGCCCATCGTCATTTCCGGCCGCGAGGTTCTGCCTTTGGTAGAAGGCGGCAAGGGAATCAACGTCTCCAACGGGGAAAGCTCTGGCGCTTGGGCGGCCGCCGGGGGGGTGGGAACCTTCTCGGGCGTCAATGCCGACACCTACGACGAAAATGGGGCCCTGATCCCCATGATTTATCAGGGAAAAACCCGTTCGGAGCGGCATGGCGAACTGGTGGACTTCGGAATCAACGGCGCCATCGCCCAAGCCCAAATCGCCCATGATCTCTCGGGCGGGCGGGGGCGGCTGCACATGAACGTCCTGTGGGAAATGGGTGGTGCCGAACAGATCCTCCAAGGGGCCCTCGAAGGGGCCAAGGGGTTGATCCACGGCGTGACCTGCGGCGCGGGGATGCCTTATCGCGTGGCGGAAATCGCCGCAGGGTTCGGCGTTTATTACTACCCCATCGTTTCCTCTGCCCGGGCGTTCCGTGCCCTTTGGAAGCGAGCCTACCATAAGCATGCCGACTTCCTGGGGGGCGTGGTCTATGAAGACCCCTGGCTCGCCGGGGGGCACAACGGCCTGTCCAATTCCGAAAATCCCGCTCAACCCGAGCCGCCTCTGGCCCGGGTCCGGGAACTCCGCGCCACCATGCGGGAGTGCAAGATCGCGGACTCCATTCCGATCTTCATGGCTGGGGGAGTCTGGGCGCTTAAGGAATGGGCCGACTGGCTCGATAACCCCGAACTGGGCTCCATCGCCTTCCAATTTGGCACCCGGCCCCTCCTGACCCAGGAAAGCCCCATCTCCAACGCCTGGAAGCAAAAGCTTTATGATCTGAAGCCAGGAGATGTCCTTCTGCATCGCTTCAGCCCAACGGGATTTTATTCTTCCGCCGTCAAGAATCAGTTCATCGAGGAACTGGTGGCTCGGTCCGCTCGGCAGATCGCTTTCTCCTCCGAAGCCATGGGCGATCACGTCGCCTCTCTGCCGGTGGGGGCTCGGAAACGCCTTGTCTGGGTGACGCCCCATGATAAGCAACAAGCGGAAATCTGGGATAAGCAAGGCTACACCGAAGCCATGCGCACCCCCGACAGCACCCTCATCTTTGTCACGCCTGAAAAGGCCGAAGAGTTACGTCTGGATCAAGTCAACTGCATGGGGTGTCTCTCCCAATGTCTGTTCTCGAACTGGGCGCAGAACGAGGCGGGGACCACAGGAAAAAAAGCCGACCCGCGCAGCTTCTGTATTCAAAGAACTCTCCAGAACATTGGGCATGGTGGAGACATCCACAAGGAACTCATGTTCGCCGGGCATAATGCCTACCGGTTTGGGGCAGACCCGTTCTATGCCGGGGGATTTGTGCCGACAGTGAAGCAATTGGTGGAACGGTTGATCACCGGCGAGTAGGGCCGTTTCGATCCTGCTTCTCAGGATACGAGATGATACCGAAGGGGGGCTGGCCTGCTCTATGAGGCCGCCGCCCCATACCCCGCTTAGGGCGCGATGCCCCGGACCCCCTTTCCTTTCAATGATCTCTGCCCTAATCACAGGGAAAACCGTAGGAAGGCCAGGGTAAAAGCCACCGGGCTGAGAGGGGGCTTCCCCCTCCCTTCGTCCAGGTTCTATGCCTTTTTCGGCACCCCGGAAGCGCCTTTTCCCCACACATCAGGCTGTCATCTTCGTGAGAATATGCTACAGAAGACAGAGTCAATTCAAACAGCGATTGGAGGTCGAGGCACGGAGCCAAAGCCAAAGCCAAGGCGCGCTCGTTTCGGTGTCTCCTTACCATGACAGTGATCACTCGTTTTGCTCCTTCGCCCACAGGTTTTCTGCACATTGGCGGTGCTCGGACGGCGCTGTTCAATTGGCTGTTTGCTCGTCATCACGGTGGCAAGTTCCTGCTGCGTATTGAAGATACGGATCGCGCCCGCTCCACCACGGAAGCGGTAGAGGCCATTTTCGACGGCCTGCGTTGGATCGGGCTGAATTGGGACGGTGAGGCCGTATTCCAGTTCGCTCGCATGGACCGCCATGCGGAGGTGGCTCATCGCCTCGTCGCCGAGGGCAAGGCCTACCCCTGCTGGTGCTCCCCCGCCGAGTTGGAAAAAATCCGCGAGGAGCAAAAGGCCAAGGGGCAACCCCAGCGCTACCCCGGCATTTGGCGGGATCGCTCTCCCGCCGAGGCCCCCGCAGGCGTCGCACCGGTGATCCGGCTCCGTGCCCCCCGTGAAGGCGAAACCCTCATCAAGGATCTGGTGCAAGGCGAGGTGCGCGTCGCCAACACCGAGCTGGATGACATGGTCCTGCTGCGGGCCGACGGCACGCCGACGTACATGCTTTCGGTGGTGGTGGACGACCATGACATGGCGATCACCCATGTCATTCGCGGCGACGATCATCTGACCAACGCCTTCCGGCAGTATCAACTTTATGTGGCTTGCGGCTGGACCGTCCCCACGTTTGCCCACATCCCGCTGATCCATGGCCCCGACGGCGCGAAGCTCTCCAAACGCCACGGCGCGTTGGGGGTGGATGGCTATCGCGATATGGGGTACCTCCCCGAGGCGATGCGCAATTATTTGCTTCGCCTGGGCTGGAGTCACGGCGATGATGAGATTATCTCAACGGAACAGGCCGTCACGTGGTTTGGCCTTGAAAGCGTGGGGCGCTCCCCGTCCCGCTTCGATTTTGCCAAGCTCGCCAACCTGAACGGGCATTATCTGCGCCAAGCCGAGGACGAGCGCCTGCTCTCCCTCCTGATCCCTCTGCTTGAGGCCAAGGGGTGCCCGCTTGATGCCGAGGGGAAACGACGCCTCGCTGCGGGAATGACGGGACTTAAAGATCGGGCGAAAACAATGCTAGAATTAGAGAGCTTGTCGCGGTTTTATGTTCTTCCGCGCCCGCTCGCCCTGGAGGACAAGGCCGCTCGTGCCCTGGAAGACCCCGAAAGCCGCCAGTTGCTGGCGGGAGTCGCGGCTGCTCTGGCGGTGGGACCTTGGGAACGGGGGCGTCTGGAGGAGACGGCTCGGCTCTTCGCGGAGAGTCAAAACCAGAAACTGGGTAAGGTTGCGCAGCCTTTGCGGGCGGCACTAACGGGTTCCTCGGTGTCCCCCCCAATCTTCGAAGTGATGGAGATTCTGGGCCGAACCGAGGCATTGGGCCGTATCGAGGATGTTACATCATCCTCAAATTGAAGTAAACCTAACTAAATCAAGAAGGAAAAATGCTATGTCAGGTGATGTTAAGACGAAGGAAACGGTTAGTATTATCAATAACAGCTCGGGCAAGACGACAGAGGTGCCTCTGCTCTCTGGAAGTGTCGGCCCGAAGGTCATGGATATCCGGTCTTTATACTCGGACCATGATATTTTCACCTATGACCCGGGCTACACCTCCACGGGATCGTGTAAGTCGGCCATCACCTACATTGATGGGGACAAGGGTGTCCTGCTCCATCGCGGGTATGCCATTGAGGATTTGGCGGAAAACTGCACCTTCCTCGAAGTCGCCAACCTGATCCTGAACGGTGAGTTGCCGAATGCGGCCGAAAAAGCCAAGTTCGAGGCCACCATCATCCGCCATTCCATGCTCAACGAGCAAATGTCGTTCTTCTTCCGCGGGTTCCGTCGCGATTCTCACCCCATGGCGGTGATGTGCGGCGTGGTCGGCGCCATGGCTGCGTTCTATCATGACTCCAGCGACGTGAACGATCCCCATCAGCGGATGATCGCCAGCCACCGCTTGATCGCCAAGATGCCAACCGTGGTGGGATGGGCCTATAAGTACTCCCAGGGCCAGCCGTTCATGTACCCACAGAACAAGCTGAGCTACGCCGAGAACTTCCTCCATCTGATGTTTGCCACCCCGTGCGAGGAATACAAGGTCAATCCCGTCCTGTCTCGCGCCATGGAGCGGATCCTTATCCTCCATGCGGATCACGAGCAGAATGCCTCGACCTCGACGGTGCGTCTGGCCGGGTCTTCCGGCGCCAACCCCTTCGCCTGTATCGCTGCGGGTATCGCCTCCCTGTGGGGTCCCGCCCACGGCGGTGCCAACGAGGCCGTTCTCAGCATGCTGCACGAGATTGGTTCGGTGGACCGCATCCCCGAGTTCGTCAAGCGCGCCAAGGACAAGAACGACACCTTCCGCCTGATGGGCTTCGGCCATCGCGTGTACAAGAACTACGATCCGCGCGCCAAGATCATGCAGCGCACCTGCCACGAAGTTCTGAATGAACTGGGGGCCAAGGATGAGCCGTTGCTCAAGCTGGCCATGGAACTGGAGCGGATTGCTTTGGAAGACGAATACTTCGTCGAGCGGAAACTGTTCCCGAATGTGGACTTCTATTCGGGAATTATCTTCCGCGCCATGGGCATTCCCACCCAGATGTTCACCAGCTTGTTTGCCTTGGCTCGGACGGTGGGCTGGATCGCCCAGTGGAACGAGATGCTGATGGATACCGACCAAAAGATCGGTCGCCCCCGTCAGCTGTACGTGGGCTCTCCTCCCCGCAAGTTTCTCTCTCTTGGCCAACGTGCCTAAGCGGGAGCAAAACCTGGCCGATGAGCTGGGCCGGCGTCACCTGACGCCGTTCCGGCATCGGCTTGTCCCCGCCAATGATAATGTTTCCCCAGGACGAAGACGGCGACTTTTACGCATCGCCGCCTTCGTGCTGCTGGGGGTCGTGGCCGTGGCAGGAGCGGTTGTGGGACGATATTGGCCTTAATAAGGCTCTCCCCGGGGAGGGCGTTCTGCTAAAACGAAAGATCATCGTCTCCTCCCCCCTCATTCCCTCTTTGCTGTAACAGAGAGCTGCGACATGTTGTTCCGAACGGTATAAGCTCTATTGACAAGATAGAGTGAGAATGTTTTTGTGGAAAACATGTCGAATTCTCTTCGATATATCGCGCCACCTTTGAAAGAGTAAAGCATCTTTTTAGTTCGGTTGGCGTGCATTTCTCTAACCTTGAAAAGGTTGTACGATGATCCAGAAAAGCAAGTATCTTATTGCGTGTTCTTTGTTGGCTCTTGGCCTTGGAACCGTTCCGTCCGCCCAAGCCGCCGACGCTCCTAAGCTCACGCCTGAGCAAACCTACGACCTGTACGCTAAGACCATGATCAATGGGGACGCGGAGAGTGCGAAAAAGCTGAACGATGCGCTTCGGCCCGCTGCCGGTGGAAAAGACACCATTGATTTCGCGTCCGCAAATGCGATGATCGCCTCCGGGAAGGAACAGATGGTCGAAGGGCTATCGGCGGCCATGCCACCAAAGTCCCAGGAAGCCTTGAAGCCCCTGGTGCAAGAAATGGCGACACTCATGTTAGAGACTCCCCGACGCGCTCGGTGTGCGGCCACAGGGAGCAATGTTTTGGCCGGAAAGACCCCAGGCGAGCCGAAAATCGCCACGGTGAAATTCCACTGTGATGTTGCCGATCTTAATACCCTGATCGGTGCTCAAAGTGAACTCGGACAACTGGCGGGTCAATTTAGCGACGAGAAAACCAGCAAGGCCTCTCTGGAAAAAATCATCGCCACCTTAAAAGCGGTCCCGATAACGAAAAAGGTCGACGGGACGGTTAGCCTGATCTCCGCCAAGGGCGGACCTTGGATGCTTGCCGACGTCGAAGGCCTTCTGGCACCGGTTCAGCCTCAGCCCTAACGGCCCGTTGAGAACCAGGGCAAAGAACGGGAGGTTGGGGCAGAAGTTCCAACGTCCCCCCGCCCCCTTTTCATCGAAGCCCCTTTTTCGTCGAAGCCCCCTTTTTCATCAAAGCCCCCTTTTTCATCAAAGAGAGGGCATTTCGAACGGTCTTCGGCCTAACACTCCGACTTCACCAACACATCGGGCATGGTCTTCGCCAACGCTTGTCGTTCTGCCGCTGCCGTTCCCGACAGGGCAAACCCGACGGCTTGCCCGCTTTTTTCGTCCAAGAACAAAGCCTTCCGATCGCGTCCTTCTCCCTGGATCTCCCATGTCCCGGCAACGCCGGGCGGGGGCGGACAAACGGCCAAAGGCAAACAGGGGGTCTTCACCACCACCGGCAGAGCTTGCAGCACCAGTTGGGTTGGCGTTCCGGCCAAAGTTGCCGCCAAGGCTCTCGCCTGGGCCATGAGGGGGAGAACGAAAGGTAATGGCCCGGCATCGGTCTGGGAGCAATCCCCCAAGGCGAAGATTCGCGGGTCAGAGGTCCGAAGCATCCGATCCACCACAATCCCTCGATCCACCGCCAATCCCGTTTCCCGGGCAAGTCCAATGCGGGGAAGCAAGCCGATGGCCGACAGCACGAGATCAAAGTTCACGGTCCCGCCGTCACTCAAGCGGGCGCTTCCCGGCTGCAAACGAGCGATGGTCCGCCCCGCCAACACGCTGACCCCGATGGCTTCCAGGGCGGCAGATAACTCTGCGCCGATAGCTTCGGGCAACAACCGCCCCAAAGGCCACGGACTTGGGTCAACGATGGTAACCTTATACCCCACGATAGCCAGATCGTTGGCGAACTCGCAGCCGATGAGCCCGGCGCCGATCAAAAGGATGCGACTTTCGGGCTTCAACTGCTCGCGCCATGCGGCGTAGTCCTCCAGGTCATTCACCGCGTGCACGGGGACGCGATCCGAGCCCTCTAGACTATGAGGGCGCGGGTCGCCCCCCAAGGCGAGCGCCAAGTCGCGGTAGGCGAGACGCTGTTGCCCCCCTCCGCGCTTGGCCACCACCACATGCCCAGAGCCCCGATCAATGCTTTCGACGCGATGGCGAGTGAGGAGGGTGACTCCCAACTCGGCTTCGATCTGCTCGGGGGTTTTCTGAATGAGAGCCGCCGCTGTCTTGCCCTGAGCCAACGCATTGGACAACATGGGTTTGGCGTAACTCTCCCCTCCGTCAGCGGTAATGAGCGTGACCGGCGTTTGCCGGTCCAGCTTCCGAAACTCGCGCAGGAGGGTATAGCCTGCCATTCCACTGCCGACGATGACGACGGCGGGCGCAGAGCTCGACAGGGGGGCGCTCGACATGAGGTGGTTATCCTTCGATCGGCTCAAAATCAGCCTTGGAAACGCCGCAATCCGGACAAGACCAGGTCTCGGGGATTTTTTCAAAGGGCGTCCCTGCGGGAATGCCTTCCTCAGGCATGCCGACGACGGGATCATAGACAAAGTTACACACGACGCAGACGTATTTTTTCATGATATCCCCTCTTTCAATGACGATTTTATCTTGTTTGGTCTCAAACGCCTAGGAGCGCTTAAACGTCTTCAAGGTTTCGCTGTAGTGATTGGCATGACGCTCTTCCACCTTGGCCAGAGCGGCAAAACGCTTGCTCGCGCGCTCCAACACCTTGGCGAAACGTTCGGCGTGCTCTTTCGACTCGGCGATTTGAGAGTCAATCTCGGTAACAGCAGCGGCGTTGCCCTCCTGCTCGGCCATGTGGCGGAACTTGGGGTACATTTCAGTGTATTCGTGCGTCTCACCATCAATGGCGAACTGCAACATTTTTTCCACCGTCAGCTCCTCAGGATTGAACAGTAACTCAAGATGTCCAAACGCATGTGCGGTTTCTTGCTCCGCTGTGCGTTCGAACACCTCCGCCACCTCTATAGCGCCCAATTGCCGGGCGCGGCGGGCGAAAAACAGATATTTGCGGTTGGCCATTGATTCGCCGGCAAAGGCGGCCTCTAGATTCTTGATGGTTTCAGAACCAGGCTTGTTGACCATAAACCCCTCCTCATTGTTGAATGCTCTAGACCATAGCCTATTCCCCTTTTTTGTAAAGGCCATTTTTATAATTAGAATAATTATAAATATTTTGAGATAGGCCAGTGGTGAGGAATCAGGGGACACCGCTCATCAACCTTGAATCCCTAACCCCGCTTGGAAGCCCCCCCCTTTTGCGGTGAAAAAGAAGGGGGTCCGGGGCATCGCCCCGGGCGGGGGTTGGGGCGGCAGCCCCGG
>JAVBJO010000057.1:0-7336 GCA_031546925.1 Rhodospirillaceae bacterium | reverse complement strand
CCGGGGGGGCGGGGGCCGGGCCCGGGGGGGGGTTGGGGGCGCCCGCCCCGGCGCCCGCCCCACACCCCATCCCCCCCCCCCCCCCAACAACCCCCCCCCCAACCACGGGGGGGTTTTTTGTGGGGGGGTCGGGGGGGATGGGCTGTCTGGCTTGCGCCGGGGCTGCCGCCCCAATCCCCGCCCAGGGCGATGCCCCGGACCCCCTTCTCTTTCATCAAGGGGGGGGCACAGGGTCAGCCCGTCGGCCGCTTCCGACCCACAATCTCATCCAGGCAACGGTTCTCATCCATGCTCTTTTCCCCGCGAAGAGAGGAATAAGCGACGGTTTGCGTTGTTTCCTCGGTGTAGAGGAAGACATCCAGCGTGCAATGAACCCCGCGATACTGCCAAATCTCCCCAGGATGGTCTCGGCGCACGAATGCCGGACGCCCCAAGGTGGAGCGCACTTCATTGGCCCCAAGCCCCCTTAAGCGCGAGACCTCCTTGTCGGAGGTTCCGCTGGAAAAGGACTCGAAATCTCGCTCTGGGACACACCCTCCAAGCCCCACACTCAGACCCAAAGTCGAAACCAAGGCCAAGATTTTCCACCAACGCATGATCAAGAACCACATCCAAGAATTCTGGACGACCATACTCCATGCTGTTTTTGTCGCGCAAGATGAAAGGATTCGAGCTATCCTCTCTCCGGTTTAAGACTCGAAGACCCAAAATCGAGAGATGCTCGCCATGCTTCCTCATCCCCTTTCCATTGGCGCGATTTTGTATTCGCCCGACCACGCGCCCGAGGCTCTCCTTGAGACTTTCGCCCTCGCTCTTCGGGAGCGCGGCTTTTCCATCGGTGGCCTGATCCAAAAAACCCAGCCCGGCGAAGACGGCTGCAAATGCCGCATGGATCTGATCGAACTGGATACTGGACGGCAGGTCGCCTTGAGCCAGGACCTGGGAAGCGGCTCGTCTTCGTGTGCCCTTGATCCCTCTGCCCTGACCGAGGCCTCGGGGGCGCTCCGCCGGGCGGTGGCGCTACCGGTCGATCTTTTGTTCGTCAATAAATTCTCCAAATCGGAAAAAAGCGGCGGAGGGTTGGCTGCGGAAATGCTAGCCGCCATGGCGGCCGGGGTCTCCGTATTGACCGCCGTCCCCGCCGCCCTGGTGGAAGACTGGACCGCCTTTACCGGCGGACGTGGCCAGTTGCTCATGCCCACGCCGGAGACGCTGTGGCGCTGGTGGGGGGCGTTGCGTCTCCAGGACGATCTCGTCCTTGGGGTACCGCCTGAGCACAAAGCCCGGCGCGTGGTAATCGGAATGCATTGGGTGTTGGTGGAAGGGCCTTTGGGCATCGGCCTTGCCCAAACCCCCGAGCGAGAGACCTCTGCTTGCAAACCTGCTACCCAAGGATGGGCGGGGCAATCGCTTGCCGCGCTCGCGGGGCTGATCCGCTCCTGGGATCCCCTGGAATCGGCCATCGGCGTCGCCGCCCTCAACGCACATTACAACCGATTTGACCTGCCTGCGGATGATGTCAACGGTCTCGATGCGCTGGCGTTCGATCCCGCCGCGAGAACCGTCTCCATCGGCGCTTTCCCCAGTCTTACCGCTCGCCTGCCCCAGTGCGCGATCATCGACCGTCGCCTGGGTGCCGGACACTACCCAGAGGAAGCCGTGGAATGGCTCCTCCCTGCGGCGGAAGCGGTGCTGATCACCTCGTCCACCTTGGCCAATCGCACCTTGCCTCGGCTTTTGCGCCTGATCGAGGGAACGCCCCCAACGGCTTTGGTGGGGCCGAGCGCCCCCTTGACCGAACGGCTGTTTTCCTATGGCATCACCTTGGCGTCGGGGCTGATCGCCACCGATCCCGAGGGCTTGATCCGCGCCGTCGCCGAAGGCGGAGGAACGCGCGATATCAAGCGGTATTGCCGCCAGGCAACGGTGCGCGTTCAGCCATGATGTCCTCTGGGTTTCGTCGGATTCCGGCTCTTCCCCGCGCCTTCCCGCACGAGGACTTGCCGCGCCAGCTTTATTTGATCCCGACGGGGATCCTCGCGGGGGAATTCGCCGCAGCGGCGATCATTTCCGGGCAAGGTTGGCCCATCGCCGATGGCCCTCTGGCCTTCACGGCGGGGGCGATTGTCCTGCGAGACACCCCCCTGCCATGGCTGGCCGTAGCCTCCTATCCTGAACTGATTGACTGGGCCGAGGGAGAAGGCGAAGCGGTCGCTCGGTATCTCGGGCGTTTGGTGCGACGCATCGGCGGACGGCGCAAAGTATGGGGGGGAAGAGACGACTCCCCTTCCAGGATCATAAGCCCCAAGATCATGGGTATCGTCAACGTCACCCCCGATAGTTTTTCCGACGCTGGCGAAACCCAAACCCACGCCGCCGCCATCGCCCGAGGTCTCGCCTTAGCCGAGGCGGGGGCAGACCTGATCGACGTGGGCGGAGAGTCCACCCGCCCCGGAGCCGACCCCGTCTCCGACGAACAAGAAACAACGCGGGTTCTTCCCGTGATCAGAGCCTTGGCGGAGCGTGGACTCACCGTTTCCATCGACACCCGTCATGCTCGAGTCATGGCGGCGGCGGTGGAGGCCGGCGCGAGAATCATCAACGATGTAACCGCCTTGAGCGGAGACCCAGAGGCGCTTCGCGTCGCGGCTCAGTCCGGGGCCGCCGTTTGTTTGATGCATATCGGTGGCGGAGGGGATCCGCGGTGGATGCAGCACCAGCCACACTATACCTGTGCCCCCTTGGACGTGTACGATGCTTTGGCGGAGCGGGTCGCCGTCTGCGAGGCGGCGGGGATAGAACGCTCGCGCATCGCGGTTGATCCGGGGATCGGGTTTGGCAAGACGGTGGAGCACAACACGCAGATTCTCGGGGCCTTGACGCTGTACCAAGGCCTGGGGTGCGAGGTCTTGCTGGGCGTAAGCCGCAAGAGCTTCATCGGCGCTCTCTCCCAGAGAGAGGGTGCCCGGGACCGACTGGCGGGAACCCTCGCGACGCAGAGCGTGGCGCTCGATGCCGGGGTGGGAGTCTTGCGAGTCCACGATGTGGAAGAGGCTGTTCAAGCCCTCCGCGTCTGGCGAGGCATCCGTCTCACGGCCCCTTGACCGCGCCGAAGGCTTCCAGGACGTCCCGCACCTCCTCCACCGGAACCTGGTGAGAGATAAAGCTCGTTCCAATGGCGCTGGCGAGGATGAAGGTGATGCGTCCTTCCTTGACTTTCTTGTCCCCCGCCATGTGATGGATCAGGTGTTCCACCTCCCAGCCTCGTTGGGGAGGCAGTCGTGTGGGGAGGCCCACCGAAGAGAGGTGCGCCTCCAGCCGGGCCTCCTCGCTCGCCGGAGCAAACCCCAGCCGAGCCGACAGCCGGAAGGCCATCAGCATACCAAGGGCAACGGCCTCGCCATGGAGGATTTCATCGGAAAATCCCACTTCTGCCTCTAGGGCGTGTCCGAAGGTGTGGCCCAGATTGAGCAGGGCCCTCACCCCGGTTTCCCGTTCGTCGGCGGCAACGATGCGCGCCTTGGCGCGACAACACACGGCGATGGCTTGGCGAACGGTGGCCTCGTGCCCGAGGATGAGCTCCCTCCCCTGACCCTCTAGCCAAGAGAAGAATCCCGGCTCGTCGATACAGCCGTATTTGACGATCTCGGCGTAGCCCGACAAGGTTTGCCGTCGGGGGAGGCTCGCCAGGGTGGTGGTATCGATCAACACCAGGCGCGGCTGATGGAAGCTTCCCACCAGGTTCTTCCCATGATGGGTGTTGATGCCGGTTTTGCCACCCACCGAGCTATCCACCTGCGCCAGCAAGGTGGTGGGGATCTGGATGAAATCGATGCCGCGCAAGAAAATCGAGGCCGCAAACCCAGTCAGGTCGCCGACAACGCCCCCTCCCAATGCCACCAGCATGGTCGAGCGATCACAGCGCGCATCCAGCATGGCCTCCAGGAGACGCTCCAGATGGGAAAAGCTTTTGGTGGCCTCCCCATGGGGAAGGATCATGTGGGCGTGGCTGAGGCCAGCCGCCTCCAGCGAGGCGCACAACCGCGCCAGATAAAGCGGTGCCACATTGTCGTCGGTGACGATGAAGACCCGGCGTCCGCTCATCAGGGAGAGCATGGCCGATCCCGCATCGTCGATCAGACCCGGGGTGATATGGATATCGTAAGGGTGATCGGCGAGATCGACGGTGAGGCGCACGGGAGGGCTCCGATGAGAGTGGCTTTCAATCCTCCACCCTAAAGGAACCGCTCGCCGTGCACAACAGAAGGGCTAGTGAAGGGTCTCCCCATGAAGGGCAAGATCCAATCCCTCGCGTTCCTGCTCGGGGGTGACGCGCAAGCCCATGGTTTTCTGGATCAGCTTTAACAGCACGAAGGTCACCACCCCAGTGTAAAGAACCGTGACCCCCACGCCATAGAACTGAGTCAACACCTGGCTGGGGTTGCCCTCGATCAGCCCGGCGGACCCGCCGATGGCCTTGACGGCGAAGACTCCGGTCAACAGCGCGCCGACGATTCCGCCCACGCCATGAACACCAAAGGCATCGAGCGAGTCATCGATCTTGAAGAATTTCTTCAATCCGGTGGCTCCCCAATAGCAGGCCACGCCCGCCACCAAGCCGATGATCAGAGCCCCCATGGGATCGACAAACCCAGAGGCCGGGGTAATGGCCACCAACCCCGCTACCGCGCCGGACACCAGGCCGAGCACCGAGGGCTTTTTCCGCAAAATCCACTCTGCGGCCATCCAGGACAGGGCGGCACTTGCGGCTCCGATCTGGGTCACCACCATGGCCATGCCGGCCCTGCCATCCGCCGCCAGAGCCGAACCGGCGTTGAAGCCAAACCAGCCAACCCACAACAAGGCCGCGCCAATCACCGACAGAGTCAGGTTGTAGGGCGCCATGTTCTCGCTACCGAATCCCTTGCGCGGGCCAAGTACGATCGCCGTCACCAATCCGGCGACGCCTGCATTGATGTGGACCACGGTTCCGCCGGCAAAGTCCAGCACGCCCCAGCTGCCCAAGACTCCCAAGGCGGAGCCATCGGGGGCCAGCATCCATACCCAATGGCAGATGGGTGCATAGACCACCACCAGCCAGGCGGACATGAACACCAGCATCGAGGAGAACTTCATCCGATCAGCGAAGGCTCCGGTGATGAGGGCAGGTGTAATGATTGCGAACGTCATCTGAAACATCATGAACACCGATTCGGGGATGTTCCCCGAAAGCGTGGTTTTCTCGATCCCTTTCAGAAACAAGCGATCAAAACCACCGATGTAAGGATTACTTCCGGTAAAAGCCAAGGAATAGCCAAGAACCATCCAGACAATGGTGATCAGGCAAGCGATGGCGAAGCTTTGGGTCATGGTGGCAAGAATGTTTTTCTTACGAACCATGCCACCGTAAAATAAAGCAAGACCAGGAATGGTCATCATTAAGACCAGTAAGCTGGCCGTCAACATCCAGGCCGTATTGCCGACATCAAGAGTCGGAACCGGCGGCGGAGGAGCCGCAGCAGCTTCCTGGGCCACGACGAAGGACGCATGGAACAAGGCAGAAAGCCCCACTCCAGCGCCAAGAAGGACGATTTTTAGATGCTTCATGGGGGCACCCCTGAACGGCTCGATCATCACGATGCCGCTGGTGTTCAACCAGCGCACCCAATTCCCTTAACAAGAATCATGCCAGAGTATTTTGCTAGGGGATCCGTCCGAAAATGCCTCACCACCGCCTAAAAAAGGAGCACACAACGGTGCTGTGATGAAAAAACAAGCAGACCTTTTCGCAGGATCATATAAAGATATGTTTATATGGGCATTGCTTTTTCCAGGCTGGCGCGTAGAATGCTCGCCGATGAAAATGGGATGGTGAGGATTTTTGTGATGACGACCGATTGTAAGGTTGCGGATATCGCTCTGGCCTCTTGGGGCCGCAAGGAACTCGACATCGCCGAGAGCGAAATGCCCGGTTTGATGTCCCTCCGGCAAGAGTTTGGCGTCAAGAAGCCCCTGCGTGGGGCGCGGGTTGCCGGCAGTCTGCACATGACCGTTCAGACCGCCGTGCTGATTGAAACGCTGACGGCGTTGGGGGCTGAGGTCCGTTGGGCTTCTTGCAACATTTACTCCACCCAAGATCACGCTGCTGCCGCCATTGCCGCCTCTGGCGTTCCGGTGTTCGCTCATAAGGGCGAGACTCTGGAGGAATATTGGGACTACACCCATCGGATTTTCCAGTGGGCCGACGGGGGTTGCCCGAACATGATTTTGGATGACGGCGGAGATGCGACGCTGTTGATCCACCTGGGCATGCGGGCCGCGAAAGACCCCAGCGTCATCGCCACCCCCACCTGCGAGGAAGAAGAGGCCCTGTTCGCTTCCATCCGCAAGATGCTGGCTCAGGATAGCGGTTTCTACGCTCGCAATGGCGCGGCCATTCGCGGCGTGACAGAGGAAACCACCACCGGCGTCCATCGTCTCTACGAGATGGCCAAGAAGGGAACCCTGTTGTGGCCCGCCATCAACGTCAACGACTCCGTCACCAAGTCGAAGTTCGACAATAAGTACGGCTGCCGGGAATCCTTGGTTGATGGTATCCGTCGCGCCACCGACGTGATGTTGGCGGGCAAGGTTGCGGTGGTTTGCGGCTTTGGCGATGTGGGCAAGGGTTGCGCCGAATCCCTGGTCAGCCAAGGCTGCCGAGTCGTCGTCACCGAAATCGATCCCATTTGTGCTCTACAAGCCTGCATGGAAGGCTACGAGGTTGCCACCATGGAACAGGCGGCACCCCGGGGCGATATCTTCGTCACGGCGACGGGAAATGTGGACGTCATCACCGTCGATCACATGCGTGCCATGAAAGATCGTGCCATCGTTTGCAATATCGGGCACTTCGATAGCGAAATCCAAGTGGCTGGGTTGAGAAATCTCCAGTGGAATAATATCAAGCCACAGGTCGATGAGATTCGCTTCCCCGACGGAAAGAGAATCCTTCTGCTTGCCGAGGGGCGGCTGGTCAATCTGGGCTGTGCAACGGGACATCCTTCCTTTGTGATGTCCGCCTCGTTCACCAACCAGGTTCTGGCGCAGATCGAACTGTTTGTGAATACCAACAAGTACGAGAAGAAAGTGTACGTGCTGCCCAAGGAACTGGATGAAAAAGTTGCCGCTTTGCATCTCGGGAAGTTGGGGGCGACCTTGACCAAGCTGTCGCCTGCTCAGGCTGCCTATATCGGCGTCTCCGCCGAGGGGCCGTTCAAGACGGAAATGTACCGCTACTAAGAAGGGGGTCAAGGGGCCGTTGCCCCTTCGCGGGGGTGTCGGGGGCGGCGCCCCC
>JAVBJO010000139.1:0-11981 GCA_031546925.1 Rhodospirillaceae bacterium | reverse complement strand
ACCCCACCCTCCCTACCCTGATGCATCAGGGTAGGGAGGGTGGGGTTTGTCGGGTGGATGGGCTGGGGGGCTTACGCCCTGGTCAGGGGCGCCGCCCCCGACACCCCCGCAAGGGTCAAAGACCCTTGACCCGTTTCCTCAAGGACCACACCATGAAAATCAACGGCACCCCCTTTCGCACCATCTGGCCCACTCCCGACGGCGCGGCGGTCGAAATCATCGACCAAACCCGTCTCCCTCATGCTTTCACGACAGTGCGTCTTTCGAGTCTGGCGGATGCCACGCACGCCATCGCAGCCATGCTGGTACGCGGAGCCCCCTTGATTGGCGTCACCGCGGCGTACGGATTGATGTTGGCCGCGCGGAGCGATCCCTCCACGACAGCCCTAGAGGCAGCCTCGGCTCGTTTGCTGGCGACTCGCCCCACGGCGGTCAATCTAAAATGGGCCCTTGGACGGATGATGGAGCATCTCCTCCCCCATCCCGAGCAGGATCGAGCCGCTGCCGCGCATGTCTATGCAGGGCTCCTCGCCGAGGAGGATGTCGCCACCAACGCCGCCCTTGGCGAGCACGGCGCAACGTTGCTGGCGGAGTTGTGGCGTCAGAAGGCTTCCTCGTCGGCGAAGCGTCTCAATATTCTCACCCACTGCAACGCGGGTTGGCTTGCGACGGTGGATTGGGGAACGGCTTTGGCTCCCCTCTACAAGGCTCATGACGCGGGGATACCGCTTCATGTTTGGGTGGATGAAACCCGACCGCGCAACCAAGGCGCCTCTCTCACCGCCTGTGAGCTGAACTGGCACGGCATTGCACACACGGTCATCGCGGATAATGCCGGAGGGCACTTGATGCAGCATGGACAGGTTGATGTTTGCCTTGTCGGCGCGGATCGGGTGACTCGTCGAGGGGATGTCTGCAACAAGATTGGCACCTATCTCAAGGCGCTTGCGGCCGAAGACAATGGCGTTCCGTTTTGGGTGGCAGTGCCCAGCTCGACCATGGATTGGACCATGGCGGACGGCGTGGCGGAAATCCCCATCGAGGAGCGTTCTCCCGATGAGCAGACTTACATGACGGGCCTTTCCGACACCGGCGAGATCCTGAGGATTCGCGTGACGCCTGAGGGGACTGCCGCCGGAAACTGGGGGTTCGACGTGACTCCGGCTCGGCTGGTCAGTTTGTACCTGACCGAACGAGGCGCGAGCCCCACACCCACCTCTTCTTGAAGCCTCGTTGGAGGGGCCTTATCAAAGTGCCCCTCCCCCTTTTCACCCTACCGTTTTCCATCCGCATCGGCCTTTGCCGAGCGAACCATGTCCCGCACGGTGGAGACACATTTCCCACACCGCGGGGAACATTCCAGATGTCGGTACACTTGAGCCGGAGAGCCGGCCCCCCCCTCGTTAATGGCGGATCGTACCTGACGGTCGTTCAGTCCATGGCAGAGGCAAACGTACATAACACCCTCTCGGTTCATGTTGTCCTGATCAGTAGCCGCTCTTGGCCCCGGTGCCGGTGTAGGGGAAATCCCACTCCACAACGACGGGCTCAAACCACTTGCCGACGCCGGTTTCCTTGTCCACGTGGCGCAGGAATCCGAACGCTCCAGCCTTAATGGTGTACACCACATGGTAGGAGCCGGGGCCGTCCATCTTGACGTTATCCCCGTAATGAGGACCATCCGAGGCTACCATGGCGTCCAATTTTCCGGCCTTCTTGAAGGCCGAGTCCTTCTTGGTCAAAACATAATCGATGTCCAGGTAAGGAACCCACTCGCCCTCACCGAAGCCATTGTTGTTGCCTTTGACGGCCTTAATGTCGGCTTCCAAATGGATGTCGGTTTTGTCGTGATGGGCGTGATGGGGCTCCATGACGACCGATTGAAGATAAACCGCAGCGATCTCCATCCCAGCTTTCTCGAAGGGTTCGCCAATGGGCCGCTCGGCGGCCAGCGCGGGAAGGGATGACAGGCAGAGAAGGGCTCCCCCTATCGTCAAAGTCCGTAAATTCATTCAAATCTCCTCGTCTCAGGGCTCTTACCCCACACGCGGATGATAATCATTATCACATGGCATATGCAACCGTTTTTTTATGGCGAAAGAATGGGTCAAGGGGCTTACGCCCTCGTCAGGAGGCGCTGCCTCCGACACCCCCGCAAGGGGCGAAAGCCCCTTGACCCATTCTTATTCGATTCGATCCGTCTTGCGTCTCCCCACCACCATCCGGTAGATGAACAAAATCACCACCGCCCCGACCACTGCACCAATAAACCCGGTGGACTGGCCGGCAGTGTACCATCCTGCGGCGCGCCCGAGCCAGGTTGCAAGCAAAGCTCCACCGATTCCCAACAGGATCGTGACGATGAATCCGCCGGGGTCGCGTCCAGGCATCAGCAACTTTGCGACAATTCCGGCCAACAGGCCGATGACGATGGCTCCAATGAAGGACATTGGTTTCTCCGCTGATGGTTGTGCAACGGGTTAACAGCGTCGCGAGGCGAACAGTTCCCTCCCTGCAGCCTCTGGTGAGAGGTGAGAGGATACTCTAAAGTAGACAAGGGCTCTTCTTTTGCCCCTGGGGGAATCTTCTGTCTATAAATGCCGTCAATTTGCGTTCTTTTGCGCGCGTCTGTCTGGGCGATCATGATGGAGGCTGAGGTCGCTTGGCTTTCCTGGCGTAAAATATCATACCCTCGGAAAATATATGGTTCTCTATAGAAAAGACCGAGTGTGCCATGAAACATCTGGTTATGGGGGGGGCTTGGCGCCCTTTCTCTGCTGTTGCTCGTTGTGGCTCCTGTCCGTGGCCAACCGCAGAGCGTTCAGACCGATCCGGAAGTGACCCGCAGAACGGATATCGAGAAAGCTGAAAGGCTACAGAAGCGGCTGGAAGCCCTCTATCCTCTCAGTGAATCCATCCTCCTCCTGGAAAGGACAGCCGATCCGGAAAAAAGGGACGCCCTCATAAATGTGACGAGGATGACTGAGGCGGCTCAACGCTCGACACCGGAAGGACGGGCAGAGTGGGAACGGCAGAATTCCGCTCTCCGTGCCGCGCGACTTGCAGGGGAAAGAGGTCCGTTGAACGTGGAGAAAAAAAACCTTCCCACTTGGTTTCCTATCTGGGAGATACTTGTTTCCGGAGCCCTGCTCTTTTACCAAATATGGGACCATAACTCGAAGCGCGGAAAGTCGCTGACAGAGAGCTTCCGAATTCGAATCAACTCTCCCAAGAAAAAGGTGGATTTAGGAAAGAGGCCTAGCTAGCCAGCAGGAGGAGGAATGAATTCTCGCACCTGTCTCACCGCTTCGGCCAAACCCACTTTTTCCACTGTGACCCCTTCGGGGAACGCGCCCTTCAAACGGCTTGGCATGGTCGGATCAAGGAGCACGAAAACGCCTTGATCGCCCTCTCTTCGGATCAAGCGCCCGAAGGCCTGCTTCAGTCTCAGCCGCGCGAGCATGTCGTCGTAGCCTCTGCCGCCAAAGGCATTGCGCCGCGCTTGGTGGAGAAGGTCTGGCCGCGGCCAAGGCACGCGATCAAAGACGATCAGCCGCAAGGCGCGTCCGGGAACATCGATTCCATCGCGCACGGCGTCGGTTCCCAGCAGGCAGGTGTTTTCCTCGGCACGGAAGATATCCACGAGGGTTCCCGTATCGAGGGTATCAATATGTTGGGCGAGCAGCCCCAATCCCTCCGCGCCTAAGGGAGCCTGGATGCGACGGTAGACGTCTTTCAGGCGAGAGATGGCGGTAAACAACCCGAGCCCTCCTCCTCCTGCGGCGAGGAAGAGGACGCGATAGGCGGCTGCCACTTGGGCCATGTCGGTTTTGGGAACGTCACTGACCACCAGAACGCGCGTGGCGGCGGTGTAGTCAAACGGAGACATAACCGTGCCCCGCACGGCGGGAGAGAGCAGATGGGGAATCCCCGCCCGTTGTTCGGCAACGACCCAATCGGCCTCGGTGCTGCCCGAGCCATCTTGCAAGGTGGCCGAGGTGATCAATACCCCATGAGCGGGTTCCAGCACGGTTTTGGCGAAGGGCAGGGTGGGGTCGATCCAATGACGGTACATGCCGACATCGGCGTCGCGTCCGTCGATTCGCTCGACGGCGAACCAGTCCACCGTGAGACGTTTTTCCGCCTCGGGTTGCGCCTCAGAACCTCCCCCTGCCTCAAAGCCTCCTCCTGAAAGCGTGCGCAACATGGCGGTCCACCCCGCCAGCGGCAGGAGGACTCTCTGTTCGAGGGAGCGCACCAAGCCCTCGATACGCGCGCGGGTAGCGCTTTCCAATTCGGCGGCTTCGTCATCGAGTTTCTGCTCCAGCCCGCGCACGAACCGGGTCAGAGGGAGACTGAGTTCAATCAAGGCCTGACACAGAAGGGTGACGCTTTGGCCCATCCCCTCCAACAGCGGCAGGCATGGGGTCTCCAGGCTGTAGCCTCCCCCCGTCCCTTGAGACCGCGCGAGAACATGCTGACGCACTTGGGCGAGGAAGCTCTCGGTCACGCTGGCGGGTTGGTCGGCGGCGATGCGGGCCCACCATCCCGGCCCCGGCAACGCCCGAGCCGCCATTAGACCCTCTTCCAGGGCGGCGGCGGCCACGGCTCCCCCACTGGTTTCCAGCAAACCCTCGCAGCGGCGGCGCAGCCCGCGTGCGCGGGAGCGACCAGGACCTCCGCCTTCGCCCTCATTGCCCAACAGCCAGCGACGCATCTCGGCGGCCTCTCCCCCGGTGAGGTGAGAGGAGAAGGCGCTATCGGCGGCATCGAACACGTGGTGGCCTTCGTCGAACACGTAGCGGAGGGGACGATTTCCCTCCTCGAAGCGTCCCTGGGCCGCCTGAACCATCACCAAGGCGTGGTTCGCCACGACGATATCGGCATGCTTGGCGCGACGCACCGCCTTTTCGATCACACACTTGCGGAAATGAGGACAGGCGGAAAAAATGCACTCGCCGCGCCGGTCGGCCAGCCCCAAGGTTCGGCCTCGGCCCAGGAGATCCGGCAGCCAACCGGGGAAATCTCCGCCGGTGAGGTCGCCGTCCCGGGTCTCGGTCAGCCAGCGAGCAACGATGCCGGTGGCGATGAGCTCCTCGGGGTGGCCTCGCATCACCTGGTCCTCGTAATTGAGCAGGCAGAGGTAATTTTCCCGGCCCTTGCGGATGACCACTCGACGCGCCTTTTCCGCCGGATCGGGGAAGAGACGACTGAGCTCTCCGTCCAACTGGCGTTGCAGGTTGCGGGTGTAGGTGCTGATCCAAACGGGAGCCTTGTTCTTCTCCACCCACACCGACGCCGGCGCAATATACCCCAACGTCTTGCCCGTCCCGGTTCCCGCCTCCACCAGCAGCACATGGGGCTCGTTGACGCGCTCCCGAGGCTGGAAGGCCTGCGCCACCGCTGAGGCGTAATCCGCCTGCGCCTGACGATGCATCGCATCTGGCCCCAGCAGGGCGGTCAAACGCTCTCGCGCCTCGGTCGCCGTCACCGTCTCGCACCCAGGAGGACCGTCGGGCGGCTGATCTTCCCACTCGGGGAGACGCTCCCACACGCGGAAGCCTTGCCCGGCTCGTTCCGGTGGTTCGACGAGTCCCAGGGCGGCAAGAACCGGCGGGCCCCAACCCCAGCCCGCTTGCGCCATGCTCCAAGCCAGCCCTTTGATAGAGGGCTCCAGAGCGGCCTTCCCGGTCAGGATCTCCAGCAAGCGGCGCGCCGTGAGCAGCAGGGTCTCCGCTTGATCCTCCAGCGCCACCGAAACCGTCAACCCTAAGGCCTGCGCCACGCCGTTCGGGGTCGGGACGCAAAACCGCGTGGGCAAGACAAAAGCAAATAATTCGAGGAGATCAATCCCTCGCAGGCTCTCCATCCCCAGCCTCCCCGCCAGGGCGGGACGGTGGCACAGCAGCGCCGGAGTCCGTTTCGCGGACTCGGCGGCCTCGGCCAGCGAGAGAGCATGGAGCTCGCCGTCGGTGTCCAACCACACCGCCTGGTGCAAGTTCGTCACCAGAACGGGGACATCCGGCAAAATAATGTGAGAGG
This sequence comes from Rhodospirillaceae bacterium, assembly GCA_031546925.1. Classification (GTDB taxonomy): domain Bacteria; phylum Pseudomonadota; class Alphaproteobacteria; order Rhodospirillales; family Magnetospirillaceae; genus Magnetospirillum. The sequence continues at coordinate 5,939 of JAVBJO010000139.1, read as the reverse complement.
GAAAGGCTGATGGCATGCCGGACACTATACCCCTTGGCCTCTGGGTTTAGGAAGAGGCTCCTCGGGCGTGACTCCCTCGCGGTAAAAAAGAAGGGGGTCCGAGGCGATGCCCGGGCAGGGTTTGGGGCGGCAGCCCCGGCGCAAGCCCAACGGTATCACCCCAAGAACAGGTCTCCCCTGCGACGCAGGATATCGTCAGCTTCTTCGGTGTAGCGCCCGTCCTCATGATGGAGGATTAAGCCCGGCAACAAGGTAAGCGGCGTGCGCGAATCTTTCCGTGCCGCTACGACGACTCGCGTGGCCGCCTTACCGGGCTTGGGCCAGAGGGGAAAAACCCGCACCTCCCCCACCTTAAGAGGAGCCAACCCAGCCAAGATATCTCCCAACCGGTCGGCGCGATGGATCACGAATAGTCTCCCCTTGGGGCGGAGGAACACGACGGCGCGTTCGAGCCAAACCGCCAGGTTGACGGCTTCGATGTGACCAACCGCCTTGCTTTCGCTCGAGGGGGGACGGGTGGTGCCCGGCTCATACCAAGGCGGATTGGTGATGACGTGGTGAAAATGATGGGGCGGAACCTCGGCGGGAGGCGTGATCACACAGCCCTCGGCCACACGGAAGTGATTCTCTCTCCCATTGGCGGCAGCATTGAGCCGAGCGAACTGGGTCAATTCGGGCTGAATCTCCAGGCCGGTCACTATGACGTTAGGCAGGGCCTCCGCTCGGGTCAAAAGACACAGCCCTGCGGTTCCCACACCGCAGCCTAAGTCCAAAACCTGGTCTCCATCGCGCAAAGGCACGGCAGCCGCCAAAAAAACCGGGTCAGAGCCCGCACGATACCCAGCCACGGGTTGGGAAATGGTCACGCGACCATCCAAAAAATGATCTTTGCTCATGGCGAGAGGGGCGTCCGTGAAGAGAAAATCCAAAGCATGCGTGCATGTAGCTTGACCGCATTTCCGCTGCAACATTATGTTCGTCCGGCGGAGAGTTTGGGCGCCGCTTTGAGGGGAGAGTTTATTGTGTCGACCATGGTGAGTCTCGAAACAGAAAAGAGTGGCAAGGCAAAGGCATTTGATACCTTGCTCGCCCTGGTCAAAACCGACCTGGAAAGCGTCAATCACACCATTGTCGAACGGATGCACAGTCCTGTCGCCTTGATTCCGCAGCTGGCCGGCCATATCGTCGCCGCCGGAGGAAAACGATTGCGCCCCGTGCTGACCTTGGCGTCGGCAAAGCTCGCGGGGCATACGGGGCAGCGCCATATCAAACTTGCCGCCTGTGTGGAGTTCATCCATACGGCCACGCTTCTCCACGATGACGTTGTGGATGAGTCCGATCTGCGTCGGGGGCAGGCCTCGGCCAACGCTCTGTTCGGCAATAAACCCAGTGTTCTTGTCGGGGATTTCCTGTTCTCGCGCTCGTTTGAACTGATGGTCGAGGACGGCTCTTTAGCGGTGTTGGGGATTCTTTCCCGCGCCTCCTCGGTCATCGCGGAGGGGGAAGTCCTCCAGCTGATCACCGCCAACGATACGGAAACCGGCGAGGCCGCCTATCTGGATGTGATTCGCTCGAAAACTGCGGCTCTGTTCGCCGCCGCGTGCCGAATCGGTGCCGTGGTTACCGACCGCCCCGCCCAAGACGAGGACGCCTTGGAAAGCTATGGGATGAACCTTGGGATCGCCTTCCAGCTGATCGATGATGTGCTCGATTATTCCGCCAAGCAGGCCGTCTTGGGCAAAACTGTGGGAGACGACTTCCGCGAGGGAAAAATCACTCTCCCCACCATCCTCGCCTTCCAAAAAGCCACCCCCGAGGAACGGGAATTCTGGTGCCGAACCTTGGAACGCCTGGAGCAACGGGATGGGGATTTGGACCATGCGGTGGGATTGATGGAGAAACACAAGGCGTTTGAGGAAACCGTCGCCCGTGCGCGGATCTATGGAGATCTGGCCAAAAGCGCCTTGCTGCGGTTTCCAGATGGAGAAGTCCGTCGGGCGATGGTGGATATCGTGGATTTTTGTATCGAACGAGCCTACTAGAACCTAGCCGAACCACGTCCTCGACGTCCTTTCGTCCAGTCGATACTCCACGATCCGGTGATTGTTGGTATCACTGACCAACAACCGGTTTGCCCCGTCGGCGACCACGCCTGCGGGCTCGTCCAGCGGACGGCAGAGGGCGTCGTGACATAAGAGCGGTGCCACATCCTCGATGGTTTTGGCGCGGGAGTCGATGACCCGGATGGTATCGTTGTAGCTATCGGCGACAAAGATTCGTCCATCGGCCACCGCAAGTCCCAAGGGATGCTGCAAGCGCGCCTCGGTGAACCCTCCGTTATTGTGCCCGAAATCGAATAGCCCCGTGCCCACCAGGGTTTCCACCTGCTTGGAGGCCAGCACTACCCGGCGAAGGGAGGAGGTTTCGCTATCGGTGAAATATAAAAAGCACCCATCATCGGCCATGGCCAATGCGGAGGGTTGAGCCAGAAGAGACTCCGCAGCCGGTCCATCAATGATGTTCTCTCCGCCGTTTCCCGCCACCGGAATCAACTGCCCCCTGCTTAAGGAAAGCTGTCCCAGTTGATGGGTTCCGGCATTGGCGAAGTACAAGGTATCTCCGGCCAGCACCACATCGGTGGGTGAGGCGAGAACGGCGGCAGCGGCGGGCTCGGGGTGGCGTAGGATGCCACCGCGTCGCCCTTGGCCCGCCAGAGTCGCAACCGTGCCTCGGGCTCGGTCAATGCGACGCAGCGCGTGGTTACGGGTATCGGCGACGTAAATAAAATCCTGGTCGCAGGCCAGCCCCTCGGGGGCATTAAAGGCGGCCTCCTGATGGCCATCAAGGAACCCCGGGAGGCCTGATCCATAACGAGCGACTTCGGTCCCATTGTCTTCCAGCACGACGATTTGGTGATGTCCGGTATCGGCGACCGCCCAACGTTTGACTCCGTCCCAAGACGGGCACGGCTTGATCTTGCTGGGAAAGCGCAAGGCTGCACCTTGCTCCACCACCGGGAGAGGGAAAGGAACTGTGGGGGTCAGTTCGCCGCGCTCGACGAATTGGCGGATCATGTCGCCGACCCCTTGGAACAGCAGATCGGGATGAGGCTCTCCGGCCAACTCCCCGATCACTTGCCCGTCTGGTGATAGAAACACCAACGTGGGCCAAGCGCGGATGGCGTACTCGCGCCACAAGGTCATGTGCGGATCGTGCACCACAGGATGGGTCACATCATACCGCGCCAACGCCTGCGCCACGGCCTGAGGCGAACGTTCGTGCTCGAACTTGGGGCTGTGAACCCCGATGACGGTCAGCTCATTGGGGAAGGCTTCCTCAAGCCGCTTCAGGGTCGGCAGAACGTGCAGGCAGTTGATGCAGCAAAAGGTCCAAAAGTCCAACACCACCAACCGCCCCTTAAGCGACGCCAACGTCAACGGCTGTTGAACGTTGAACCACGTAAGGCCGGCACGATCAAAATCGGGAGCGCGAGTAAGACCAAACATGAGCTTTAAGATCCGCAAAAAAGTGGGAAGAGGTATAAACAAGGGTGGGGATGAAACCCGAAGGGATCAAGGGGTCCCTTCTGCCCAATCGATTAACACGACCCCTCTTCCACCGGAGCGCAAGATCACATTCGCAGGCGTTAAGTCTCCGTGACAGAGGCCCGCTCGGTGCAGACTACCAATCGCTGCTCCAATTTCATCGACCATCGCCTCGGTCAGGATTTCGCCTCGATGGAGCGCCGCCGCGAGGGTTTCTCCCTCGATCCAAGCATAGGTGCGCCAAGTCTCGCCCCAGTCCAACAGGGGAGCAACGCCGGGATGGCGAAACGAGACTCTTCGTCCGGGGGCAGGGGCCTTGGCGTCAATCCACAACTTGAGGGCCACGCGACCCCAGATGCGGCTCCAGCCCAGCCATGTCTCGGGGGGACCGAAGCGCAACCGCTCGGCCAGAACGCAGCCATGGAGGCCGTCCGGGGGAAGGTGGGCAAGCGCCACCTCGCCCTGCCCGGAGGCCAAAGCGGCCCGCACAGCAGCCTTTTGCCGCCCGGCCTGCAATAGGGCACGAATCCCATCAAGCGACATCTTGGGCGTTTCGGCCCTTTCACCCCCTGCCCTTTCACCTCCTGCCCTTTCACGCCCTGCCCTTTCACCCCCTGAAGGACGTTTCCCTCAGCATTCGGCCACAACCAGCAGCTTCCGCAAAGCGGTTTCCACGTCTTGCTGCCGCATGAGGGATTCCCCCACCAGGAATCGTTGAACACCAACGGCCATCATTCGCCGCATTTCGTCCCCGGTGTGGATGCCGCTTTCGCAAACCACTTGACGATCCTTGGGCACCAAGGGGGCAAGCCGTTCGGTGGTGGCGAGATCCACCTGCAAGGTGCCCAAATTGCGGTTATTAATCCCAATCAAGGGGGTTTTCAACTTAAGCGCTCGCTCGAGTTCCGCCTCCGAGTGGACTTCCACCAGGACATCCAAGCCGTTTTCCGTGGCGAGGCGCTCCATATTTTGAAGCTCCTCATCGGTGAGGGCGGCCACGATCAACAGGACGCAATCGGCCCCCACCGCGCGGGATTCAAGGATCTGGTAAGGATCAATCATGAAATCCTTACGCAAAATCGGTAAAGGACACTCGGTACGAGCCGCCCCCAAATCCGCCTCTGACCCCTGGAAAAAACGGTGATCGGTCAATACCGACAGACAGGCCGCCCCGCCACGCCCATAAGCCCGTGCCAAACGTCCAGGATTAAAATCCGATCGGATGACACCGGCGGTGGGCGACGCTTTCTTAATCTCGGCAATGACGGCGACACCCGAAGCCTTCACCTTGGCCTCCAGCACCGCGGCGAACCCCCGTGCCGCAGGTAACCCTTTGAGTCGAGAGATCAATTCATGAAGAGGCAATCTTCGCTTTTGGTCGGCGACGTGTTTGCGCGTTTCTCCACAAATACGATCGAGAACGGTACCGGACATGAGGCGGGGGCTCCAGAGACGTTTGATTTAGGCCATGGTGGCGTGAAATGGCGACTAAATCTAGAGCAAATGGGGCTTTCCCCAATGTCTTCTCCGGATTAAAGTCTCTCGCCCCGCCCTCTCGTGCCGGAGAGCCTTCGCATGCTGAACCCCATTGTCGTCATTCCCGCCCGGATGCAGGCGTCGCGCCTGCCGGGGAAGCCGCTCGCCGATATCCATGGCGAACCCATGATCGTGCACGTCTGGCGGCGCGCCGTCAAAGCCGGAATCGGTCCCGTGGTCGTGGCCTGTGCCGAAAAGGAAATCGCCGAGGCGGTCATCGCTCATGGGGGGACCGCCGTCCTGACACCCCCGGATCTTCCCTCGGGCTCCGATCGAATCTGGAGCGCTCTGGAACAAGTGGACCCCGAACGGCAGTTTGCCGCCGTTGTCAATGTCCAGGGCGATTTGCCGACCATCGACCCTTTGATCATCCGCGCAGCCATGGCTCCTCTTGACGATCCTCAGGTGGACATTGCGACCCTCGTCGCCGAGATCGTCCGCGAGGAAGAGCGCGTCAATCCCAACGTGGTTAAAGCCGTCATCAGCTTTACGAAACCGCAGAAAAGTGGGAGAGCGCTCTATTTCACCCGCACCACTGCTCCGTGGGGGGAGGGGCCGCATTACCATCACATCGGGCTTTATGCCTATCGCAGGGAAATCTTGGAGCGATTTGTGCGGCTGCCTCAAGGGGAGCTGGAAAAGCGCGAGAAGCTGGAACAATTGCGGGCGCTGGAAAATGGGATGCGGATTGATGCCGCGCTCGTGGAAACGGTGCCGTTGGGAGTGGATACATGGGACGACTTAGAGCGGGCGAGAAGCCTCCTGAAGTGAGAGGGTCAAGGGGCCTCTGCCCCTTGCGGGGGTGTCGGGGGCAGCGCCCCTGACGAGGGCGTAAGCCCATCCAGCGCCCCCCCCCGA
>JAVBJO010000191.1:0-8400 GCA_031546925.1 Rhodospirillaceae bacterium | reverse complement strand
CACCATCCTTACCCTGATGCATCAGGGTAAGGATGGTGGGGTTGGGTGGATGGTCGGCTTGGGTATGGGCTTACGCCCTGGTCAGGGGCGCCGCCCCCGACACCCCCGCAAGGGGCAGGGCCCCCTTGACCCCGCTCTTTTACCGCTTACAGTCGACGGCACCCTTTGCCGTTTCCTCATGACGTGATATCCATCCTTTCTCTCCTTTGCTCTGACAGTTGGATGTGCCGCGTGGACGATTTTCTTATGACGATCCTGAACCACCACATCCCTTCCTTCTCCTTCGCCCCGAACGCTTGGGATTTTCCGTCTGTAAAAGAGATCCTGGATTGGGCTCTCAGTGGTCCCTACGGTCTGGTGCGGTTATATACGGTTATCCTGGCGTGGACGTTCATTGAGGGAGAGACGATTGTTATCCTGACGGGTGTGATGGCTGCGACCATGAAGGAGCATGCTATTTCCGTTGAAACGGTTGCCTTAGCCGCCTTCGCGGGGAGTTTTGCCGGAGACCAGATTTATTATTATATTGGGAAACGTTACGGAACGCCTTTGTTAAGTCGCTGGCCAACCCTAGGGAACAAAATTGACTGGTGTTTTCGCTTGGTCAAGAGCAACCCGACGCTTCTTATTTTATCGTTCCGTTTCATGTATGGTATTCGCAATATTGCTCCTTTTGTCATTGGTATTTCTGGCGTTCCTAGGATTCGCTTTGTTTTTCTGAATTTTATCGCCGCGATGATCTGGGCTCATACTTTTGCCTGGGGCGGTTATTTGGCGGGGGAAGCCTTGGAAACATGGTTGGGAGAGCATAAATTCCTCGTTTTTGGCGGGGTCGTTCTTCTCATGTTTTTGGCGTGGACATGGAATTACTTCAAGCAGAAGCGCAAGCTGAAGGCTCTGGAGGGGACAGAAAAGACGGATATCGTCAGTACCGAACAACAAAAAACGGAAGAATAATCCCAATATGGCGCTTCCTCCTTTGCTTTCTCTCCGCGATGTCCGGCTGACGTTTGGCGGGACTCCTTTGTTTCAAGGTGTCACCACTTGGATTGGGCGCGGTGACCGCACCTGCTTGGTCGGCCGCAATGGTTCGGGCAAGTCCACCCTGCTGAAGGTGTTCTCGGGAGCGGTGCTCTCGGACCAGGGCGAACGATTCGTCCATCCTGGCACCCGAATCGGCTTACTGCCGCAAGAGCCCGATCTCGTCGGGGACACCGTGGCCGAGGCCGTCCGTATCGGTCTCCCCGAGGATGAACGCGAGCAAACCCACAGGGTTGATGCCATCATGGCCGCGTTGGGGCTCGAGGGAGAGGGGGGACTAGACACCCTTTCCGGCGGAGAGGCGCGACGAGCCACCTTAGCGCGGACCTTGGTCGCCCTGCCCGATGTGCTCCTGCTGGACGAGCCCACCAACCATCTGGATCTTCCGACCATTCTCTGGCTGGAGCAGTGGCTTCAGAACAGTTATCGTGGGGCTCTGGTCACCATCAGCCATGATCGCCGCTTCCTGGAGACGGTTTCGCGGCAAACCCTGTGGCTGGATCGTGGCGTGGTGCGCCGTGCCGAGGTTGGCTTTTCCGCCTTCCCCGCCTGGCAAGAGGAAACCGTCGCCGCCGAGGAAGCCGAGTTGGATCGGATGCAAACCCGTCTCCGCCAGGAAAATCATTGGCTGGCCCGCGGCGTGACCGCGCGACGCAAGCGCAACATGGGACGCTTGCGGGCGCTGTTAACCCTGCGGGAAGAGCGGGCCGAACGACTCACCTCGCGGCAAGAGGCCGAGCGTCAAGTCAAACTCACCGCCGAAGCGGGCGAATCCTCGGGTCAGCAAGTGATCGAGGCCGTTGGGATCAGCAAATCCTTCGGTGATAAGGTCATTGTGCGCGATTTTTCCACGCGCATCCTGCGAGGCGACCGCATCGGCCTGATTGGTCCCAACGGAGCCGGTAAGACCACCCTCTTGCGTCTTCTTATCGGCGAAGAGCCTCCGGATGATGGGACGGTTCGGTTGGGGACCAACCTGGAAAGCCGCACCTTCGACCAGCGGCGCACCCAGCTCGACCCCGAGATGTCCGTCTGGGATACCCTGACCGATGGACGAGGCGACTCGGTGTGGGTCAATGGACAGCAGCGCCACGTGGTTGGCTACATGAAGGATTTTCTCTTCTCCGAAGCCCAGGCCCGCACGCCGGTGCGCGCCCTGTCGGGCGGAGAGCGCAATCGCCTGTTGTTGGCGAAACTCCTCGCCAAACCGGGCAATCTGTTGGTTCTCGACGAACCGACCAATGATCTCGATATGGAGACGCTCGACCTGCTGGAGGAAGTTCTCGCCGATTACGAGGGAACGCTCCTCCTGGTCAGCCATGATCGCGATTTTCTCGATCGCCTGGTGTCCAGCGTCATCGCCCTGGAGGGCGAAGGCCGCGTCCACGAATACGTGGGCGGCTATTCCGATTACGACCGCCAACGCCCGAAGCCCGTGGCGGAGACTCCTCCGCCTTCAGCGGTAAAACCGACAGTCCCGACGGCAGCGAAAGTGGCGACCAAGCTGTCCTATAAGGAAAATCGCGAACTGGAGGGACTCCCCGGGGCGATCGAGACCTTGAACCGCGAAATTACCACCCTGCAAAGCGTCTTGGACGATCAGGGGCTCTATGCCAAGGATCGCGCTCGGTTTGATAAAACGGCGAAACGGCTCGATGAAGCGCGGGCAGAATTGGAAGCCGCCGAGGACCGATGGTTGGAGCTGGAAGAGCTGCGCCAAGATCTCGCCAACCGGTAAGACCAGCCGGTAAGATATAAAAAACGTTGGATGTTGAAGAATGGGTTTGCGTGATCGATTGTTGGCGTTGGTGGTGGTGGTGTTGTGGGGGCTCAATTTCGTCGCCACCAAAATCGCCGTCGAAATGGTGCCGCCGTTTCTCTTGGTAGGGGTGCGATTTGCCGGGGTGGCCTTGATCCTGGCCCCGTTTTTTCGGCCTCGGCTTGAGCAACTGCCCCGGATTATCCTGGTGGCCTTGTTCTTAGGAGTCGGACATTTCGGATTGCTCTATTTCGCGGTTACGGGACTGCATGCCGCCACCGCCTCGATCATTACCCAATTGGGGGGGCCGTTCGCCGCCCTGTTGGCATGGTTGGTGTTTGGGGAAAAGCTCGGCCTGATGCGTGGGATTGGCATGGCGGTTGCTTTCGTCGGCGTGTCCTTGCTGGCCGGAGAACCCGAACTGTCGTCCGCCCTGCCGATGATCGCCGCCGTATCGGCGATGCTGTGGTGGGCCATTGGCAATGTTCACGCCAAGCGCTTGGGAAACATCGACCCTTTGACCTTGAATGGTTGGATGGCCCTTTGCGCCGTGCCCATGCTGTTTGGCGTCTCTGCGGTCACCGAGACCGGACAAATCGAGGCCTTGCGCCGGGCCTCGGAGAGCTGGGAAATGTGGGGGGCTCTGGCGTATATGGTGATTGCCTCGTCGGTGATCGCCTATACTCTGTGGTATCGGCTGCTGGCCCGTCATCCCATGAACCAAGTGGTGGCGATTTCCTTGCTCTCCCCGGTGGCGGGCGTAGCGGGAGGCGTGCTGCTGCTGAACGAAACCCTGACGTGGCAAAAACTCGTCGGCGGTCTCATCACCCTGGCCGGCGTGGCGATCATGCAGCGAATTGGCTTTCCCCGTCCTCCTCGGCCCGCGCCAGTCCTGGAACAATCGCCAGTCCTGGAACAATCGCCAGTCCTGGGACAATCGCCAGTCCTGGAACAATCGCCAGTCCTGGAACAATCGCCAGTGCTGGAACAATCGCCAGTGCTGGAACAATCGAGAGAATGATCGTGGTCTTTCTTCCGTCTCCCAATTGTGAGCCCCGGGCGCAAGGTGGCCCGGTGGATATGCTGGTATTCCACTACACCGCCATGGACAGCGCCGAGGCCGCCCTCGAACGACTGACGGACCCGCAAAGTAAGGTATCCTCTCACTACCTTATCGATGAGCGCGGCCTGGTTTACCTCCTGGTTCCCGAAAGCGAGCGCGCCTGGCATGCTGGGGTTTCGTCCTGGCGGGGTCATGCGGATGTAAACTCTCGCTCGATCGGCATCGAGCTGGCTCATCCCGGTCATGGGCCGTTTGAGCCTCGGCAAATCAAGGCGCTGATCCGACTATCGCACGAGATTCTCTCGCGGCATCCGATCCCGCCGCGCAATGTGGTGGGGCATTCCGACGTGGCTCCCGCACGCAAACAAGATCCCGGGATCACCTTCCCCTGGAAACGCATGAGTCGCTATGGTATCGGGGTGTGGCCGTTCGAGGGAGACGAAGAGGCTCCCTCCTCCTGGCACTGCGAGCCCTTGGCGCCTCTTCTGGCGCGCTACGGGTACGACGTGCGCGACGAGGCCGCAGCTCTCACGGCGTTCCAACGGCATTTTTACCCGGAAAAACTGGGAACCCCTGACGATTCGTTGCTTCGAGGACGTCTGTACCGTTTGCTGCAAGCCGGAGTGCCCTTTGCCTGACGCGGGTGAGATTTTCCCCTTCCCACCGCACCTCTGACGTGATAGAAGGTCTGCCTTTCCAGCGTCTTGGCTCAAGACTCTTGGGGGATCGTCTAACGGTAGGACAGCGGACTCTGACTCCGCCAGTCTAGGTTCGAATCCTAGTCCCCCAGCCACTTGATTTCCTTACATTTTTTCCCCTTTTGGTCCCGACCGCCCCGAGGCAGTTGGGAGAGAAGTTGGGCCGTTTGCTTGCCAACGTTTGGAACGCCCCTCTTTCTCTTTCATCCTTGCTCCAGGCCTAAGCGTCCTCGATCCGCTCCATATCGTCATCGTCGAAACCAAAATGATGCCCGATTTCGTGGATCAAGACATGCTTGACGATACTGGTTAGATCTTCCCCAGTCTCACACCAATAATCCAACAGCGGTCGACGGTAGAGAAAAATCATATCCACATCCGAGCGGATGTCCAATACGCTTTGCCTGGTCATGGCAATGCCTCGATAAAGCCCGAGAAGGTCAAACGGAGACTCCAGCTCCATTTCCTCTTCAGTTTCATCGTCGGGAAAATCCTCGACTCGGATGACCACATTGGTGGTGTGAACGCGGAGTTCCTCGGGGATCTCAGCGTAAGCCGCCTGGGCGATCGTTTCCAGGTCGGTCAGACTGGGCGGCGTGTTGTGGGGAGGAAGTGCACGGGACATGGAACCATTCTACAGGGGACTCGCCTCGATGGTAAAGGCTCCCCGAAGCGGATTTGCTGGACAGCGCCTCAGAACCGGGCCAATAGTCTCCTTTTGATCAAAAGGGAGCGAGCTTAAGGATGATCGATGTTCGTCCTGCGGTTTTCCTGACCGGCATCTTGTTGGCGGTTTTGGCGGCAGCCATGGTGGTTCCGGCCCTGGTGGACGTTTTATGGGGGGATCGGGATTGGCGCGGGTTTCTCGTCGCTGCTCTGATCACCGGCTTCGTCGGCTTGGGCATGGCGCTGGCCACCCGCCCCGAGGGACCGCCAAGAATGTCCAATCGCCAAGCCTTCTTGATGATAACGGTGGCGTGGCTGTTGGTTCCCTTGTTCGGAGCGTTCCCTTTTGTGCTCTCGGATCTTCAGATCAGCTTCACCGATAGTTACTACGAGGCCATGTCGGGACTGAGCACCACCGGAGCCACGGTGATCACCGGGTTGGATGACGCACCCCGCGGGATCCTTCTTTGGCGGGCGATCCTGCACTGGTTGGGCGGCATCGGAATCGTCATCATGGCGGTGGTCATCCTACCGATTCTGCGGATCGGGGGCATGCAGCTCTTCAAGATGGAGTCCACGGATAAGACCGATAAGATCAAGCCTCGAATCTCCCAAGTCGCCCGCGGCATCATCCTCGTTTATAGCGGCATGACGGTGCTTTGCACGTTTATGCTCTGGGTGGCCGGGATGGATTTCTTCGATTCCCTCTGTCATGCCATGTCGGCCCTGGCAACAGGAGGATTTTCCACCTCGGATGCCTCTATCGCCCATTGGAAGAGTCCGACCATCACCTGGATTTTAACGTTTTTCATGACGATAGGAGGCATGAGCCTCGTTCTTTTTATTACGCCCCCCTGGCGCCGCAACAGTCCCGTGTGGCGAGATACCCAATTGCGTTGGTATGTGTTTTTTTTGGTTTTCTTCTCGATCCTCTTGGCCGGATGGCAATGGGTTATCAACGACGAGACCTTGAATGATTCGATTCGTCATGCCTCGTTTAGCGTTGTGTCTGTCGTGACAACAACGGGGTTTGCCTCGGACGATTATAACCAGTGGGGAGGATTCCCTCAGGTGATTTTCTTCCTGCTCGCTTTTGTCGGGGGATGTACCGGATCAACGACAGGGGGTGTTAAGGTCTTTCGTTGGCAGGTTCTTTTCAAAATGGCGGGAGTTCATCTCAAACGATTGCTGCATCCGCATGGAATTTTCATGGTTGACTTCAATCATCAACGCATTTCCGATGCAGTTGTTTATTCCGTATTGGGATTTGTGGCCGTCTATTTTTTGATTTTTGCGGTATTTTCCTTACTCCTCTCTCTTACAGGATTGGATTTCATGACGGCGCTGACCGGATCGGCGTCGGCCTTGAGCAATGTTGGGCCAGGGCTGGGGGAGCTGATTGGGCCCGCCGGGAACTTCAAGACTGTTCCGGATGCCGCGAAATGGCTCCTCTCGGTGGAGATGATGTTGGGGCGTTTGGAATTGTTTAGCGTCGTTGTATTGTTTTCCCGTGCGTTCTGGCGAGAATAGGGGCCGATCCATGACCAATTTGGCCCCAATTTTAAGAATCCTTGGCGGAGTGCTCTGCCTTCTAGCCCTATCTATGACGGTTCCCGCCTTCGTTGATGTTTGGTCTGGCGGGCGAGAAGCTCCTTTTTTCTTCACCGCAGCAGGAATCACCGCCTTTATCGGCTTGGCTCTGCGATTGGGCGCCCATTGCGTGATCACCACGCTTTCCGTTCGCCAATTGTGTCTGAGCACCACCCTGTGCTGGGTTGCGGCCATCTTCTTCGCGGCGCTGCCCATGGCCATGGGACCGTTGAACCTCTCCCTGGTCAACGCCCTGTTCGAGGCCACCAGCGGACTGACCGCGACCAATGCCACCATTTTGCGCGATCTGGATCACTTACCCCTGGGGGTGCTCCTGTGGCGGGGGATGCTGCAATGGATGGGGGGGATGGGCGTCATTATGACGGTGCTGTTCGTCTTGCCTCTGCTCAATGTGGGGGGGATGCAGATCTTTCGCATCGAAGTGTCCGCTGGAAGTGAGCGCGCCCTGGCTCGGATGGTTCGGGTGGTTCGCACCGTCGTCCTGGTCTACGTGGGACTGACGATCCTTCTTGCCGTGGCCCTGAGGCTGGCCGGGATGGGAACGTTTGATTCCCTTGTCCACGCCATGACCACCATCTCCACCGGGGGGTTTAGCACCCATGACGATTCCCTGGCTTACTTCAAAAACCCCCTCGTCGATCTTATCGTGACCGTTGGAATGATCATCGGGGGCTTGCCCTTCCTGCTCTTTTTCCTCGTGGTGCAAAGACAGTGGCGCCGAATCGCAAATGATCAACAGGTGCTTTTCTATGCCTTGTTGCTCGGTGTCGGAGGTTTGGGACTAGCGGGATGGCTTATCCATGATCGTCATTATGGCGTGTGGGATGCCATTTATCATGGGATCTTTACCGTCACATCCGTTGTAACGGGAACCGGATTCTCGATTGTGGATTATGGGGATTGGCCGGGAATGTCCGCTGCCATCCTCTTCCTCCTGATGTTCGTCGGAGGATGTGCGGGTTCGGCTTCCTCTGGGATTAAAATTTTTCGCTTTCAGTTGCTGTTATCAAATGCTTGGTTCCAAGTTCAAAGATTGAGAAGTCCGAACTCTGTGGTTGTCGCAACTTATAACAAGCGCCCAATCTCGGATGAGCTTCTGGTGTCCGTGATTGGGTTTCTTTTTATCCATGCCCTGGTGTTTGCAGGCGTCTCTGCACTGTTGGCTCTGTTTGGCCTAGACTTCATGACGGCCATTACCGGATCCGCTGCGGCTATCGCCAACCTGGGGCCGGGGCTGGGAGGGACCATCGGCCCCGGGGATGGCTTCGCAGATATCCACGCCGGAGCCAAGGCCGTCTTGATCGGGGCCATGGTGTTGGGGCGCTTGGAGACTTTGGTGGTGTTGGTGATGGTGCTGCCGGGATTTTGGAGACGCTGAAGCGAACACGTCCCTAAGCGACGAAAGAGAAGGGGGTCCGGGGCATCGCGTCCTAAGCGGGGGTTGGGGCGGCAGCCCCGGCGCAAGCCAAACGGCCCACCCAAAAAAACATCCCCAGAAAGTGGGGATGTTTTTTTTGGGTGGGCCGTTTGGCTTGCGCCGGGGCTGCCGCCCCCACCCCCGC
>JAVBJO010000104.1:0-2801 GCA_031546925.1 Rhodospirillaceae bacterium | reverse complement strand
CCACCCCGACCCCCCAACAAAAAACCCCCGAAACAATCGGGGGTTTTTTGTTGGGGGGTCGGGGTGGTTGGTGGGGTGTGGGCTTACGCCCTGGTCAGGGGCGCCGCCCCCGACACCCCCGCAAGGGGCGATGGCCCCTTGACCCCCTCGCTCTCGATCTCCACCCAAAATGGCCTAACCCACTCTCTGCCCTTGACCCGGTTACCCCTCCCCCGTCATTGTGTCTGACTCCATCCGCGCTGTACCACGAGCGAAGGCATGATTGACTCATTCGGGCGTACCGTAAGCTATTTGCGTGTTTCCGTTACCGATCGGTGTGACTTGCGCTGTGTTTACTGCATGGCCGAGGACATGACGTTTCTCCCCAAGGGCGATGTTTTGACTCTGGAGGAGTTGGCCCGGCTGTGTGCCGCCTTTATTCGCAAAGGCGTGCGCAAAATTCGTCTGACGGGAGGAGAGCCCTTGGTTCGCCGCAACGTCATGACGCTAATTGACACACTGGGGCAGCATCTTCATCCCGGCGCGTTGGAGGAGTTGACCCTCACCACCAACGGCACGCAGTTGGTGAAGTATGCCGAGGGCTTGGCTCGTGCGGGGGTTCGCCGGTTGAATGTTTCGCTTGATACGCTGGACCCAGAGAAATTTGCTGCGGTGACTCGTCGGGGTAAAATTGCTCCGGTGATTGAGGGCATCATGGCTGCGCGGGCAGCGGGTCTCCAGATCAAGATCAATGCCGTGGCGCTCCTGGGCGTGAATGACACCGAGTATGACCAAATGGTCACATGGTGCGGCGAGCATGGCTTTGACTTGTGCTTGATCGAGACCATGCCCATGGGAGAAATCCATTCGGATCGTCTGGATCAATATATCTCCCTGACGGAAGTCCGCCGGCGGCTTGCTGCCCGTTGGACGCTCTCCTCCACGGATTACCGCACGGGCGGGCCGGCTCAGTATTGGACTATTGAGGAAACTGGACGGAGAGTGGGCTTTATCACCCCCATGAGCCACAATTTTTGCGAAAGTTGCAATCGGGTTCGGCTCACCTGCACCGGGACGTTATATATGTGTTTGGGACAAGAGGACGCAGTTGACTTGCGAGGGCCGCTCCGTGCCGACGAAAGTGATCAAGGCGTGGATCGCGCGATCGAGGTGGCCATTGCGCGCAAGCCCAAAGGGCATGACTTCGTGATTGGGCGAGACGCTAAACCAACGGTAGCGCGACACATGAGCGTAACCGGAGGATAGAGGGCAGAGGCTTCTCTTCCGCACGATAAGGATGTACAAGGGAATCGGGGGAAGCGGGTTTTTGGAAATATTCCGTCTATGACGATGCACCCCGACGAGATTCGTAGACGCGCAGGCGCTTCTCTCCTGGACGATTTGGCTCTTTCCTGCGAGGGAGTCATCGCGGTGGACAGAGCCTCCCGCATTGTCTGGATCGATGATAAATACAAACTCCTCCTGGGCGTAGAGGGCGACGTCACTGGACGTATCGTCGAAGAGGTCATCCCCAACAGTCTGATGCGCCAAGTGGTGGTCTCGGGGAAACCGATGCTGTTGGACATCATGGATTTTGGGGGTCGATCCTTTGTGGTCATTCGCCTGCCGCTTCGCGATAGTACGGGAGACGTTCAAGGTGCCATCGGATTTGTCTTGTACGATAAAGCAGAATACCTAAAGCCTCTGTTTACTAAATTTTCCAATCTTGAAGAAGACTTGCAGCGGACCCGTAAGGAATTGGCGGGTGAACGCCGAGCCAAATACACCTTTTCGCAATTTCTTGGCATCAGCGAGCCAGTGCGCGAGGTCAAGCGGCTGGCGCGTCGCGCGGCGCAGATGGATAGCACCGTTCTCTTGCTCGGAGAGACGGGGACCGGCAAGGAATTGCTGGCCCATGCCATCCACGCGGCCAGTGTTCGTTCGTGTCGTCCCATGGTTAGCGTCAATGTCTCGGCCATTCCCGACACCCTTCTCGAAGCAGAGTTCTTCGGTGTAGCCCCAGGAGCCTATACCGGAGCCACCTATAAAGGCCGAGAAGGGAAGTTCCAACTCGCCGACGGCGGAACGCTCTTTCTCGATGAAATCGGCGACATGCCGTTCTCCATGCAAACCAAGCTGCTGCGGGCTCTTCAGGAAAAAGAAGTCGAGCCGCTGGGCAGCAATCGGATGATCCGGGTCAATGTGCGAATCATCGCCGCTACCAGTCGCGACCTCGCCGCCTTGGTTCAAGCAGGGACATTCCGCGCCGATCTTTATTACCGAATCAACGTGGTGCCCATTACGCTTCCCTCGTTGCGCAGTCGGCCGGAAGATATCGAGGGTGTCGCCGAAAGCGTGCTGGATCGCTTACGCCTTCAGGGGCTCGATGGTCCTCGGGAACTGGCACCCAGCGCGATCGACATGCTGCGGTCTTACGACTGGCCGGGAAATGTGCGGGAGTTGCACAATATTCTCGAACGTGTCTGCACCCTTACCGATGATCCGGTCCTTAAGGGGGAGCATTTTGCTGCGGTTTTGCCGAAGCGACCGTTGTCTTCTGAGGAGCAAGGATTACAACCCCTGGCGAGCGCCCTCGCCTCTGCCGAGCGCGGGGCTATTGCTGCCGCATTGACCCGCGCGGAGGGGAATAAATCTAAGGCGGCTAAACTTTTAGGGATATCGCGGGCCTCGCTTTACGAGCGGATGGCTGCGTTAGGGGTCAAGGGTCCATGACCCTTGCGGGGGTGTCGGGGGCGGTGCCCCTGACCAGGGCGTAAGCCCATCCAGCCTCCCCACCCCGACCCCCCAACAAAAACCCCCGA
>JAVBJO010000058.1:0-33562 GCA_031546925.1 Rhodospirillaceae bacterium | reverse complement strand
CGCCTTGCGGACCCAGCGGCCGCCTTGGCGCAACACCTCGGGCAACTGCTTGGGACCGATGACGATGAGCGCGACGGTGGCAATCAACGCCATTTCATCCCAACCGATGTCGAACATGAACGCCGTTTCTCCCTAGCCGCTTAGCACGTGTGTAGGACCCAAGCCGTTCCAACGCAAGGCCAATTCACGCCTCCTCTTCCTCTGTTGGAGGCGGCGGGGACTTGCGCCACCGCAAGGGGAGCAGCAGCAAACGTCCAATCCCTTTTATGCTTCCCCAGATCAGACGAAACAGCGATCCGAACACAAAAGAGAGTATTTTTCCGACAAGGTCCGAGATCATCTCAAACAGACTAAAGATCAGCCACAAGATCACCAGCAGAATCAGAACACCAATTCCGCCGACAATGACCCAATCTTGGGTGTCGAAGGTCTTGTATGCGTGAGCGATGAGATGAGGGATACTTGAAATAAAAGACCAAACTGTATCGGCAAGAGCCATGACGGACCTCTGCCCCCGACTCGGGCGCTTCCTGACCGGAACCGCCCGATGGGGGAAGCGTTATTGCTTGGCGGTATCCCGATCAACGGATCGGATCTCGGTCGGCGTTGCGGTTGGCGGCGGAGTGTCGATGCGGGGCGAAGCGGCTGCCGCCTCTTCCTCCTCCTCGGTGAGCCCTTTCTTGAAGGCTTTGACGCCCTTGGCGACATCACCCATCAGCTTGGGGATTTTCCCGGCGCCAAACAGCAGCAGCACGATGGCCAAAACAATCAGCCAATGCCAGATGCTGGAAATACCGAACATAGGAAACTCTCCCTGCGCTTGCGGTTCACGGATGGAACAGAACAGCGATCATCGCAGAAGATGTCTCCCATCGCAACCATGCCGGACATCTCCCCCCTAAAAAAAGGCGGGCATCGGTCCCTTCCCGGTGTCGATTTTCCCGTTACCGAAGAGAGAGGGCGTGCGCGGTGCCGCCCTCGGGGTCGAGGTGGAGCAAGCGTCCCTTGTTATCGTACACGAGAAAGTGTCCATTTTGTTGGCGGAGATTAAATTCTCCCGGCCAAGAGAGTTCTGCTAGAATATTTGATTTTTCTTTGTCAATAATCCACAAATCATGATGGGCAGGTATAGCAATACAGCTTTTTGTTATGCGTAATTTACTCAAATCTGGATAATTTTCTGTTGGAATTGAAATTATTTCTTTGAAAAATTCATTTTGTCTGTCTCCTTCAAACGCATTATCCATAATGATCGTAGCTTTCTCTTGTATGATATCAAGGTCTATTCTCCACAATTGATCTGGATGATCGGGAACCATCCATTGAGGGCTCTCTTCGGCGTGATCTCGTTGCCGCAACGTGCGCTGAGGAAGCTCATAGCGCCACAACTCCCATCCGGCCCCGTCACCCAAGAAAATCAACCAAGATTCGTCCTTTTCCAAGGTTGATATACCCACCACGTTTCCGGGAACATGGTTCAGTTGCCACAGGGGCTTCAGGCCTCGGGCGGTATCGAGCACCTGAACCCGGCGGCCTTGCACAGTCGTCCACGCGATACCATCAAAGGTTGGGGAAAAGGTCTGGAGGGTTAGATTGCCCAGATCCGTGATGGATCGGGCGGTCACCTCCAACCGACTGACTCGCCAGGTCTCTTCGCGCCGGATGAGCAGCAAGGCCACCTGGCGGTTATGAGAAATGACAAAATGCGTCGCGGGCACAGGGAAGAAGGCGCATTCCTGGCCGTGGCGATCCACCATCACCACCCCGGCCTCGCCGAGGGCCATGAGATAGTGATGCTCCCCCACCAAGACCACGTCGGCGCAATCCCGAGGCAATCCCGCCGCAGGGGCCGTGAGTTTACGGGGTTCGGTCTCGGCGCTGAAGGGACGGGGGCGCGTGTCCGACCAGTCCTTGGGCGGCAGATCGGCGATCAACAAGGGATCGTTGGCCATTTTCGCCAGACACCGCAGATCGGACTTCGTGAGGGCGATGCCTGCCCTCAGATGATCCCGCAGCACCGGACGCAATACAGCGCGTGCCAAGCCGGAGACGGCTTTCTGATCTGGCGTGGGGACACGCAGAAGTTCTTGAGCCAACCGATTCCGGGCCGCAGGATCGCTTTGGCGACAGAGTCTTTGTAAGGATTCTTCGTAACGATCCAAGGTATCCGGTAAAAGCAAGGCGCGTTTGACCAGGGCTGCACCTTCGAGTTCTCCACCTTGTTCCTCCAGATGACGAAGCCATTCTTGCGCTTGTCCTCGTTTGTTTTCCAGGGGCCAGAGAACGGTAATGGCGTCGAGCAGCTCTCCCTTGCTTGCCAGCCACGCGGCCCATTCCTCGCGGAGGGTTTGAGAGGACTCGGGATGGTTTTTTTCCAGCAACAACACCGCATTGGCAAAAGCATTGTCGCGTCGCGCCACGGTCACGGCATAGGACCACGCTTCCGCCAGACAGAACAAGCGGACGATCACGTCCGGCGCCATGTCCCAACCTAAGGCGAGCTTGGCCGCTTGTTGGTATCGTTTGTGCTTTTCGAGATAATCGAGGGCGGTCCCTTCTTGACCCAGCAAATCCACCAGGACAAAAGCCGCTTCGTCAATCCGTCCTTGGGCATCAAGACGCTCGAAGGCTTGCTGATAAAGACTGCGGAGATAGCGCTCCACCCCTTCATCAAGAAACAACGAGGCTGATGCATTTCCCCTGTGCGGGCGAATGTCGATGTTGTCGCGCCGGCGGGGAACGCCAAAATCTGGTCGTGCCGCGTCAGCGTCCTCGCCCGGAGGGGACAAGGGTAAGGCATGACGCAAGGCCTCCTTGAAGTCCTCCCTCTCGAACATCTCCATCATGGTGTGCAGGTATTTTGCCTGTCTCTTGCCCAACACCGCGCCCAGACCGGACAGAGCCGCCATTCTGGCCAGCCACCCCCACACAGGAGAAGACTTGTGGCGATGGTAGCGCGCCCGTTGTTTGATCCAGGAGGATGATGGCGGTGCTCCTCTGGGAGATGTCGCTGCGTGAGGGCTCGTAACACGACTCATCCCAGATTTTACGGCTGGGAGGAAGAAACGTACAAGCAAGAACAAGATAAAAAGAATAATGAGTATTGCAAAAACGATGCCAAAACCCCCTCCTCCTCTCGATGAAAATCCCATAATTTTGGCAAGACTGGTGAAACCAACAAGAATAAAAAGAATAATTGCCGGGGTTATTTTAAATTCTATTTTCTTTACCGTCGCCGTCAAGGGATCTATTCTCGATTTTTTGGCTTCGGCATGTTTGCCACGAAAATAGTCGAGCATATTTTTTTGCGAGTCCGGGGGTTCTTCGATCGTATCAAGGATCTCCCGGATGTTGGCGGACCCCTTGGGCAGATCCACCTCCAGGAGGGGCTCGGGTGGTTCCAGGGCGAGGGGCTCCAGGAGCGTGAGGCCCTCCAGGGACAGTCCGTCGGCCGGGTCCATCGCTTCTCCCTCGTGAAAGAAGAGCGGGGTCATCTGTCCGGCCTCCACCAGACAGCAATCGGCGCGGGGGGCGTTTTTGCGCTCCTCGTCGCTCAAGGCCGCCGAGCGCAGTCGGCCATCTTGGAGGATCAAGGGCCAGCCGGGCAGAGTCTCGCATCGAGCCTGGAGCGAACGACCGAAAACCAGCAAATCCCCCCCTCGGGCGAAGCGGTAGAGCTGGGCTCCCCGCCCCCAATAGCGCAGCACCAGGTGCGCCCGTTGCGACTCGCTGTACCAGGCGTGCGGTAGCCAGAGACCAGCCACATCCCAGCGCCCCTTCAAAGTGGGGACGCGAACCGCGGCGGAGGGAAGGGGACTCAAGATGCCTCCTGCCCAAAGGCGATATTCACCAGGACCTTTTTCCTGGTCGGGTGGTAATAGAAGAATTCCCGTTCCAGACTAAGCATAGCGACTCCCCCGGTTGCCGAACATAAATCGACGCGCGCCAGGAAACTGGGGGCGGTAAACCAATGCTCAAATTTTCCTTCGCACAAGGCACCGATGACCTGTCTGCGATTCCACACCACCAAGGCCACTTGCCTTGTCTTTTTGCGGAAAATGCAGCCAAGGACTTTGTAGGGGGCGGGAACGGAAACCTCCTCCTGCTGGAAACCGGCCTCGTTCTCGGAGGGACGATACACGCGCCAATGAGGGCCTGTTTGCACCGCCATCCCGCCAAAGCCTCGAAACCACTGCCTTCCTCCAGCAATAAAAAAACAAGAGGCGGCATTTATTTGTCCTAAATCGTAACCCGGAAGCTCTTCATGGGATGTGCTGATTAAAGACAAGTAATATTCATTGTCGTTTGGATAGGTGGTAATGTAAGCAATGGAGCTTTCATTTATTTTTGCAATAAAAGTCAAAATAATTCCAGAATTAAATATAATTAATGGGGATTTTTCATCGTCTTCAAACACATCTAAATGGAGAAAATTTTTATCATTGTCAATGCAGCTCAGCATATAATGATTTGTTTTATGATTAAGCCAAAAAAATGGCGCAAGATTTGGAGTGGAAGAAGGGGGGTCAATATTTTCACAGGTGAAATGACTTTGTGTGGCAAATTTTCCTTTCTGATCCCATATAGAATATACGCCGTCGGCCTTAAGGATGGAGCATAAATTTCCGAAAGAAAATCCTGCTCCCACCAGCTGAGTCCCAGAGGGAAATTCGACCAACTCCACCCGGCGACGGGGCTTTTTGGAGGTGGTATGGATCAGGAGAATCGATTCCAGATCCTGGCTCCTCAGCGCCACTATCCCCCCATCAAAGGAAAGGGTCATGGGGGCCAACAAGGAGGGACGACCCGGATGCTGAAAGGACGTCTCGGCGGCCTCTCCGGGAGGAGCATCCCCAAAATCTCCCCGCAACAACCGGGTGGCGAGCGGATTGGGTGGCAAGCGCAAGTCCACCCGGAGGCGCGTCCCCCGAGGACCGCGCAAATGAACATGCAGCTTACGCTCTTTCAAGTCCTCGCCGATGGTCACGAGGTGGGTGGCCAGGTCCACGGGGGGACGGGGGAGGCTGTCCGGGGCACAGATCAGCCAGCGCTCGCTGGTGGCGAGATCGTCTTGGTGGAAGCGCGCGTGCCAGGCCTCCAGGCCGGCCGCGTCGGGCAGAGCCCAGCAGCGTTCCTTGAGGAATCGTCTGAGATCGGTCGCTTGTTTCATCTCCTGCCAGCCCTCGAAGACGGCGAGGGGCGACCAGTCTAACGTGCCCCCGATCAGGGCGGCCCGGCGTGCCAGGAGGATCAACAGCGCCATTTGCGCCAAACGAGGCGCTCCCAGTTGTTCGGGACCGGTGTCGAACAGGGCGACGATGCGTTTGCCGCCTTCCTTCTCTTGCGGGAGTGGGGCGAGAAACAGGTGTTCGTGCTGGGCGGCACGACGGAGAAATTCGTCGGGCAGTTCGTCGGCCAGGAGCCACTCGCTGAGGAGCAGGTTCTGGTAGTCGCCGCGATGGAGCACCGTCTCCAGCCCCTCGGCGTGCTGGGCGACGCCGCACACCACCGGACGAGGCACATTCAGAAGGGGGGAAAGGTGCTGCAACAGCTCCAGCACCACCGGCTGCAACGAGGCTGCTGCGAACCACGCCAACCAGTCGCTCCAGTTGCGGAGGGGCTCACCTTGTCTCATGGTGCCAAACCTGCTCGATGGAGGGCAACAGCTCGGGCGAGAGAGGATAGGACCGATCCAAGGGCACCACCCAAGTAGGGTCCGGCCAGAGCAGCACGGGTTGTCTCGGGTGGCGTTGGCTCAAGGCGCGGGCCAAGAGGTCGAGCGGCACGTCCGGTTGCTGATGGACCGGCAGCCAGAGGTTCGGGGCCTCGGGGCTTTGCGTCACATAGGCAATGTCCTCCACCCAAGGCAGAGCGGCGCTCTCTCCCACCAGGACCACCCCGGTGGGAAGAAGGCAAATCCGTAGCGGTTTGCCCGCCTCTGGGGACGCACAGAGGCGACGCAAGACGCCAAGCGCTGTCTCTCGCCCCCAGATCACCGCTCCGCCGACCCGGCCGGGGGGGAGACAGGGACGCCAAGACCATGCCGTCGGGCTCATGGCACCGGGCTCATGGCGTGAGTGAGGTCAAGCGAGCCAGGAGGCTCTGACGCGCCTCCGCCAAGTCCACGGGCAGGGTCGCCGCGCTGAAGTTGGCGTCGATTTCTCGCAACACGCTTTCCACTTCAGAGGACGACGCCCCGCACTCCGCCGCCCTCTCCAGCAAACGTTGGCAGCGGCTCAAGGGTTGCTGGCTGGCCTGCTCGACGGAGCCCAACAGGGTGGTGCTGAAGGCCTCGCCCAGGACCGCACGGAGGGCATCCTGGCCTTGCTGTTGCCAGGCCTCGGTGGGCAGGGCGTAAAGCAGGGGCCAAAGATCGGCGGAACTGGCCTGGGTGTGGCCACGCAGCACGGCGGCGGCGGCAATCAGTTTTTGCGAGCGCACGATGCGGCGATCCGACAGGGCGATTCCCGCTTGACGCAAGGCGCGAATCGCCACCACTAACAGGGGACGTGCCGCGCTCATATCCACCTCAGCCACGCGAGCGCTCAGGCGTTCAAGGATCTCCCCCTGGGGCGCCTCGTCCTGGGGAAGGGTCTCCAAGGCCCATCCGCCCGCCAGCATGTCGTCCAGCTGATGATCAGCCACCGGCTCGATGAACAGGTGGAGCAGGAAGCGGTCGGCAAAGGCCGCTAGAGCGGGATCCTCGGGGAGGCTGTTGGCGGCCCCCACGCAGACCTTGAGGGGACACCACACCTCCGTCCGGCCACGCCGGAAGCGCCGCTCATTGAGCACCCCCAGCAAGGTGTTGAGAATCGCGGTGGAGCCGAGGAAAACCTCGTCGAGAAAGACAATATCCGCCTCGGGCAGCATGCCGGAGACATTGGTCTCGATCCGTCCTTCCTTCAGCTTTTGCAAATCAACGGGACCAAACAGCTCCGAGGGCTCGGTGAAACGACCCAGCAGATACTCGAAATAACGCCCACCTAAGCAGCGCGCCACATTGCGCACCACCGAGCTTTTCGCCGTTCCCGGAGGACCAATCACCAGAACATGCTCCCGCGCCACCGCGGCGAGGATCATCAACTCCGCCAAGGCTTCCCGCCCGACGAATCCCGCCGTCGCCTTGCGGATACGCTGGCGAATTCCCCTTACGTCCTCCCCGTCCACCACCATGACTTTCCCTGCCCCGTTCATGAGAAACCCCGAACTTGGTTTTTTGTCGCCGACTCTTACCGGTGAGCGCTTGTTCTAACACTCACGCTCGTGTTGAGGTATTTTTTGGAGCACGCATTGCGATGTTGTAACGATACAGAATGCTTCACTATATCTATCTTAATATAAATCCGTCAATTTTTCAGCCTGTCTTGGAAAATTCTTACCTATCTTTGCGTAGGACTCTCCGTTGATTGTCGCGAGAAAAGGTGTGCCAGACAGTCTATAAGCCGGGTTTTGTCCCCATGGGGTCTTACCCATGTTGGACGGCCATTCATCTGGGACGTTCGTTACCGAACGCCTCTCGCGACCGACCCAGGCAGCGACGCGGAAACGCGTTTTTCTCGCCGGTTAAGGCGAGGGGGCTGCCTCTATTTGGTCTTGCTCCCGGTGGGGTTTACCGTGCCGCTCCCGTTACCGGTTGCGCGGTGCGCTCTTACCGCACCCTTTCACCCTTACCCCTCCGGAGAGGGGCGGTTTGCTTTCTGTGGCACTTTCCCTAGGGTCACCCCCGCCGGACGTTATCCGGCACCGTGTTTCCGTGGAGCCCGGACTTTCCTCCCTCCTTTCGGAGAGCGACCGCCCAACCATCTGACACGGGCGGGACTGTAGGGGGAGGGGGGCGCTTCGTCAAGGGACAACCCGGCGGAAATTGTCGGGGAAAAGCGTTTCCCCCTGGTTCCCTGCGGGCGGAAAAGAGGATAGGGTACGCCTTGCGATGACGACTCTTCTCCCCCGCATTCTTCAATCGCTCTTGGTGTTGTTGGTGATGTCCGTGGTGATTCACGGCCTGATTGCCGCCATGCCGGGAGACCCCATTGATTTGATGATTGCCGCCGATCCAAGGCTGACCCCGGCCGACGCGATGCGATTGAAGGCGCTGCATGGGCTGGATGTGCCGTGGGGAGAGCGGTATCTCGCCTGGCTTTCCCATGCGGTGCGAGGCGAGTTCGGTTTTTCCCGTCTCCACGCCCGTCCCGTCGCCGAGGTGCTCTTTCCTGCCCTGGGAAGGACCGCCGTGCTGATGGTTTCCGCCCTGGGGGTCAGCTTGCTGATTGGCGTTCCGTTGGGAATTGTCGCCTCGGTGCGGCCGGGGGCGCTGTTCGATCAAGTGGTCAATGGCTTGGCGTTTGTGTCTCTGTCGCTCTCGACGGCCTGGCTTGGCTTGATGTTGATGCTGGTCTTCGCGGTGAACTTGAACTGGCTCCCCGCCGGAGGGATGGAAACCATCGGCGGCGACGCGAGCCTGCTCGACCGGTTGCGCCACATGATCCTGCCGGTCGCTACTCTGGCCATCATCGGCATCGGCCAATACGCCAGACACATGCGCGCCGCCATGATCGGCGAAGCCGGATTTGACTATGTGCGGACGGCTCGGGCCAAGGGCTGTGGTTTGGCCCGGGTGGTTCTCCGCCATCAATTCCGCAATGCCTTGCTGCCGGTCACGACCATCCTCGCCCTGGAGGCGGGGGGACTCTTCTCCGGCGCCCTGATCACCGAAACCGTGTTCGGGTGGCCCGGCATGGGCACGATGATCTACGGCGCGGTCATGGGCAACGATTTCAACTTGGCGCTGGCGGCCTTGATGCTGGCCACCGTGATGACCCTGTTGGGCGCCATCCTCGCCGATGTGGCCTATATTTGGCTGGATCGACGGGTAAGCCTTAAAGGGGTGCCATGAGACGGCGCTTGGATGTCCCGACACGGCTTGGTTTGATGGTTCTAGGGGTTCTCCTGCTCGGCGTGCTGCTGGGGCCTGCCATCCTTCCCGATCCCGATGCGCAAGACTGGACGCTCCTTAATGGCCCGCTTTCCCTCGCCCATCCCCTGGGAAGCGACGAGTTGGGCCGCGATATCTTGGCCCGCCTCCTCCAGGGGGGGAGAATTTCGCTCGCGGTGGCGTGTCTTACGGCGGTGCTGGCGGCCGCGCTGGGGACCGGGATCGGCCTGGTGGCGGGCTACAAGGGGGGCTGGGTTGATGCGCTGCTCATGCGCTTGACCGATGCCACCCTGGCCTTGCCGCTCCTGCCCTTGCTGATCGTGCTGTCGCGGGTGGACTTCCAGAAACTGGGGTTTGATGCCGAAACCATCCATGGTGAGACCTTTATCATCCTCCGCATGATCTTGATCCTGACCCTGTTCGGGTGGACCACGGTGGCCCGCTTGGTGCGCGCTTCCACGCTGAGCGTCAAAACCCGCGATTACATCCGGGCCTCCGTCGCCTTGGGGGTGGATGCACGGCGGATCATGATCCGGCATGTCCTCCCCAATGTGGCCTCTCCCATCATCGTCGCGATGACGCTGTTGGTGGGACACATCATCTTGGTGGAAACCGCGCTGTCGTTTCTGGGCGTCGGCATCCAACTTCCCTTGGCCTCGTGGGGAAATATGCTGACGGCGGCTCTGACAGCACCAGAGCAGGCGCTCTGGCCGGGATTGGCGATCTTTCTCGCGGTGCTGGGGTTTAATCTGGTGGGGGACGGACTGCAACGCGCCTTGGACCCAAGGGGACGCAATTCCTGAGGACTTGAAGGGTTATTGTGCCCCTTGCGGAAATATGCGACCGTCAATACAGGACGCCACGCGAGGGAGGGTCAGACAATGCCACGTGCCAAAGACGACATCATCCACGAATTCCAAGTCAATCTGAAGCTGCGCCGGACTCTGGCCTTGGTGCTCGCGGGGGGGCGCGGTTCCCGGCTGAAGGCACTGACGGATTGGCACGCGAAACCTGGGGTTCCCTTTGCCGGGAAGTTTCGCATCATTGATTTTGCGCTGTCCAACTGCCTCAACTCTGGCATCCGCCGGGTGAGCGTCATGACGCAGTACAAAGCGCACTCTCTGATTCAGCATATTCAGCGAGGATGGGGGTTCCTGCGAGGGGAATTCAACGAATTTGTTGAATTGCTTCCGGCTCAACAGCGGGGAGCTGACGAGAACTGGTATATGGGAACTGCGGACGCGGTCTATCAGAATCTCGATATCATCCGTCAGCACGACCCGGAGTACGTTCTTATTCTTGCCGGTGACCACGTTTATAAGATGGACTACGGGCGAATGCTAGCGCAACACATCGCCCAGGATGCCGATGTCACCGTCGGATGCTTGGAAGTCTCGCTGGAGGACGCCAAAGGCTTCGGTGTCATGACCATCAATGACGAGGACGAGATTATTCGTTTTGACGAAAAACCCTCCTCCCCGCAGCCCATGCCGGGCCGAACGGATGTGGCTCTGGCGAGCATGGGGATCTACATCTTCAAGGCCACGTTCCTCTACGACAGCCTGATCAAGGAGGCCAGCACGCCTGGAACCGACCATGACTTTGGGAAGAATATTATCCCCGGATTGGTGGGAAAACACCGGATCATTGCCCACCACTTCAAGAATTCCTGCGTGATGCACGAAGGCGCTAGAGAACACTATTGGCGAGACGTTGGAACCGTTGATGCCTTCTGGGAGGCAAATATGGATCTCACCACGGTAACGCCGTCCTTGAATCTGTACGATACGAATTGGCCGATTTGGACGGCTCAACCGCAACTTCCTCCGGCAAAATTTGTGTTTGATTCCGATGACCGCCGAGGAATGGCGGTGGATTCGATGCTTTGCGGCGGCTGCGTTATCTCTGGGGCGGTGGTCCGACGCTCCTTGCTGTTTTCCAACGTGCGAGTCAACTCTTACGCCATGGTCGAGGATACGGTTGTTCTTCCAGATTCGAATGTGGGACGGCATGCGCGGCTGAAGAAGTGCATTGTCGATCAAGGCTGCACCATCCCCATCGGCTTGGTGGTGGGAGAAGACCCCAGACTCGATGCCCAACGCTTTGATCGGACCGCCAAAGGGGTGACGTTGATTACGGCGGAAATGCTGAAGGCTTTGGAGTAGAGGAACAAATTCCCTGTTCTCCCTCTTGCATCTGGTTGCTCTTGGCTCTACTCTGCCGCCCGTTCTCCTCGCTGGGGTGGCAGAGCGGTTGAATGCACCGGATTTGTAATCCGGTTGGGTAACCACACGCAGGTTCGAATCCTGTCCCCAGCACCATAAAAAGCCCGGTCTGAAGGACCGGGCTTTTCGTTGTCTGCTCTCTAAAAGAAAAGAGAGCTCTATCATAAGATAGATAGAGAGTACTACCATAAGATATATGGAACCATCTGACGTGTGACGCCTTTACTTTGGAGGAATCCGAGGAGACGGCAATGAGCGATTTTTGCTGCAAGAAATGCAACTCGACCGATTACGTCAAGAGTGGCTTTGTCCGTGGCCATCAGCGGTATCTTTGTCCTTCCTGGGGGTGCAACTTCACGAACACGCCCCCCCGTGGCAAGCCTGAAGCAATAAAATCCTTGGCCATGACGCTTTATGCGATGGGAAATATGAGCTTTTGCTCGATTGCTCGTCGTCTCGCGTATCAGCGATGTCAGCGTTTTAAGATGGGTTCGGGCCGAAGCGTTGACGGTTCCCAAGCCCGATGTGTCAAGCGAGGTTCTCGTTCTCAGCCTTGATGAGATGTGGCATTTTCTAAAAAAAGTCAAATAAGCTCTGGGTTTGGCGAGCCTATGACCCTGTTCAGCGGCGAACCGGGACCTGGATTTTGGGTGACCGGAGTGATGTATCCTGCCAAAAATTGCTCGAAAAAGTAGGTCAGGAAGACAAAACATTTATCACCGATGACTGGGAGGGCTACCATCGTCTAATCCCGGAAGAGCGACTTTATACCGGAAAAGATTTGACCTTTCCAATCGAGCAGGACAACAGCAACATCCGTCATTTCCTTGCCAGGTTCCGAAGAAGAACAAAAGTTGTTTCAAAATCAGAGGAAATGGTTGATCTTTCTTTACGGATATACCATCATATTCATGATAATCCTATGAATTTAGCAGCTCTTCTCGGGAAGTTCTTGTCTATCTTTGCGTAGGACTCTCAGAATCTTTTCCAGAGGACTGATTTTGAGCGCCTAGCGAGGGTTTTAAGAGGCCTTCGCGGCCGCTTTATCCTGTCCCTCAACGACCTCCCTGAGGTCCGCCAGACCTTTCGCACATTTCACATTCGAGACCATCGAAACTGTCTATGGCATGAATGGCACCAAACGGGTGAGCGAGGTCATCATTTCCAACTGATCCCTTCGGATGCGAAGTTAAGACTCGCATCCCGATTCAAATCTAAAAACGAAGACAATTCCGTCTAAAAACGCACAACCCGCTACACCAGAGGCCCGGAAAAAGCGTACAGAGTCCTAAACTCTGTCCAAACTTTTTCCCAACCCCCGGAGTCGCCTCGACCTAATAGATTGAATTCACTAACGTATCTGGTGGGCGGTGACGGTTTCGAACCGCCGACCCTCTCGGTGTAAACGAGATGCTCTACCGCTGAGCTAACCGCCCCCTCTGTCCTCACGACACAATTAGTGCGTGATGACGGTGCCCACCTCCGCGTCCTTCGCCACCGGACGAGCCGGCTCTTCAGGTTCTTCCCACTCAATGGGGGCAGGCATCCGTACCAAAGCCCGCTGCAACACCTCGTCAACGGTGGACACTGGTATGATTTCCATGCCCTTTTTAACATTATCTGGGATTTCGACCAGATCTTTTTCGTTCTCCTTAGGAATTAAAACCGTCTTCAGGCCGCCGCGGAGTGCCGCCAACAACTTCTCCTTCAGGCCGCCAATGGGGAGAACACGGCCGCGCAGGGTCACTTCTCCGGTCATAGCCACTTCCTTGCGCACCGCGATGCCGGTGATAGCCGACACGATGGCCGTGCACATGGCCACGCCGGCCGAGGGACCATCCTTGGGGGTGGCACCCTCGGGGACGTGGACGTGGATGTCTTTTTTCTCAAATACCGTCGGCTTGATCCCCAACGACACCGAGCGAGAGCGCACGTAAGACCGCGCTGCCTGGACGGACTCTTGCATCACGTCGCCCAGCTTGCCGGTGTGGCTGATGCTGCCTTTGCCGGGCATGGTCACCGCCTCGATGGTCAGCAATTCGCCGCCCACCTCTGTCCAGGCCAGGCCCGTCACCGCACCAACCATGTCTTCCAGCTCGGCCTCGCCGAAGCGGAATTTTCGGACTCCGGCATAGGTCTCCACGGTCTCGGACGTGACCGTGACCGTCTTGTTGCCTTTCGACACGATCTCCGTCGTCGCTTTCCGCGCCAAGTTGGCGAGTTCGCGTTCGAGGTTACGCACGCCGGATTCCCGCGTATAGTAACGGATCAGATCCTGCAAGGCTCCGTCGGTGATCGACCACTCGCCATCGGCCAGACCCGCCGCCTCGGTGACCTTTTCAATGAGGTGACGCCGGGCGATTTCCACCTTCTCGTCCTCGGTGTAGCCGGACAGCCGGATCACCTCCAGACGGTCCAGCAGCGGCTGAGGCATGCGGAGCGTGTTGGCGGTGGTCACGAACATCACATCCGACAGGTCGTACTCGACCTCTAGATAGTGATCGCTGAAGCTGAAGTTTTGCTCTGGATCCAGAACCTCCAGCAGCGCCGAGGAGGGATCCCCCCGCCAATCGGCGCCCAGCTTGTCGACCTCGTCCAGCAGGAATAGGGGGTTCGACGACTTGGCCTTCTTCATCCCCTGGATGACCTTGCCCGGCATGGAGCCGATATAGGTCCGACGATGACCGCGAATCTCCGCCTCGTCGCGCACGCCGCCCAGGCTGATGCGGACGAAGTTCCGCCCTGTGGCCGTCGCCATGGACTTGCCCAGCGAAGTCTTGCCAACGCCCGGAGGACCAACCAGACACAAAATTGGCCCCTTCACCTTCTGGGTCCGAGTCTGGACCGCAAGGTATTCGATGATGCGTTCCTTGACTTTTTCCAGACCATAATGCTCGGCGTCGAGAACCTTGCGCGCCTGCTTGATGTCTTTTTTGACGGTCGTCCGCTTCTTCCACGGAATCGACAGGATCCAATCCAAGTAATTGCGGACCACGGTGGCTTCCGCCGACATAGGGCTCATGGATTTGAGCTTCTTCAGCTCCGCCAGAGCCTTCTCGCAGGCTTCCTTTGACAGCTTGGTCTTCTTGATTCGGTCTTCGATTTCGGCAATTTCGTCTTTGCCGTCCTCGGACTCGCCCAACTCTTTTTGGATCGCCTTCAATTGCTCGTTCAGATAGTACTCTCGCTGAGTCTTTTCCATCTGACGTTTGACGCGGTTGCGGATCTTCTTTTCCACCTGGAGGACGCCAATCTCGCCCTCCATATGGGAGTAGACCCGCTCCAGACGGTCAATCACGCCTTCGACCTCCAGCAACTCCTGCTTTTCGGCGATCTTGAGCGACAGGTGCGACGCCACCGTGTCGGCGAGCTTGCCGGGCGACTCGATCTGGTTGATCGAGACCATCACCTCCGGCGGAATCTTCTTGTTCAGTTTGATGTACTGCTCGAACTGGCTGACCACCGAGCGCGACAAAGCCTCCAACTCCTGGCCTTCGCCTTCCCGCTCCACCACGGGCTCCACGTAGGCTTGGAAGAACAGAGGATTGTCCACAAAGTCGACAATCTTGGCGCGACGCGTGCCCTCCACCAGAACCTTGACGGTTCCGTCCGGCAGCTTCAAAAGCTGCAACACCGTGGACATGGTGCCGATGGTGTAGATATCGTCGGTGGTGGGGTCATCCTGAGACGCATTCTTCTGCGCCACCAAGAGGATCTGCTTATCCTCGCGCATCACGTCTTCGAGCGCACGGACGGATTTCTCGCGACCGACGAACAGAGGGACAATCATGTGGGGGAAAACGACGATGTCCCGGAGGGGGAGAACGGGGAAAACGTCGCCAGGTTCAATCTCTGCCATGGTACCTCTTGCGGTCTCGCGGTTGTTCTGAACGGATGATCGCCGAACGGATAACCGATATTCTGTCCCATTATACCTGGGGGTCTTGCCGCTGTCGTCAAGGGAAATTGCTTAACGCGAGGGGTGTCCACAGCGAAAAAGGGCTAGAATACCCCGAATTTAGGGAAAAAAAGAGGGATGCTGCCGACTCCTTATACCTTTGGGTCACCATGACAGCACGGAAGATTATCCATGTGGATATGGATGCGTTCTACGCCTCGGTCGAACAGCGCGACGATCCCGTTTTACGAGGTAAGCCCGTCGCGGTGGGGTCGCCTCGGGCACGGGGCGTGGTCGCCGCCGCGAGTTACGAAGCTCGTCGTTTCGGGGTTCATTCCGCCATGCCCTCGGTGACGGCATTGCGCAAATGCCCAGAGCTCGTCTTCGTGCCGCCACGCTTCGAGGTGTATCGAGCGGTCTCGCAACAGGTTCGCGCCATTTTTGCCACCTATACCGATCTGGTGGAGCCTCTGTCCCTGGACGAGGCCTATCTCGATGTGACCGAAAATCTTCCGGGACTGGCCTCGGCCACCGCGATTGCCGAGCGAATCCGTGCCGATATTGAGCGGGAGACGGCTTTAACCGCCTCGGCAGGGATCAGTTACAATAAGTTTCTGGCCAAGATGGCCAGTGGCCAGCGCAAACCCAACGGCCAATTCGTCATCACGCCCAAAATGGGTGCGGCCTTCGTCGAGGCCCTGCCGGTGGGGAAATTTCACGGCATCGGCCCTTCCACCGACGCGAAAATGGAGCGGTTGGGCCTGCGCGTCGGCGCCGATTTGTGTGGCTGCACCCTGGCCTTCCTGCAAAAGCATTTTGGCAGTCGCGGCGCTTACTACTACTGGATTGCGCGTGGCGTGGACGAGCGCCCGGTGCAGCCCGATCGCGAGCGCAAATCCATCGGCGCGGAAAACACCTTTCTGGTTGACCTCACCACCTATGACGAGGCTTTTAGGGCGCTCGCTCCTCTCATTGAGAAAGTGTGGCGACGGACCCAGGGCCTCCAGGCCCACGCCCGGACCCTAACCTTAAAGGTGAAATTCGCCAACTTCGACCAAATCACCCGCGCACGTACCCTCCCTCAAGGCATCCAAAGCCAGCCCCATATGGAGCTGGCGTGCGGCGATCTCCTGACGGGCGTGTTCCCTCTTTCCCAGGGGATCCGGCTGTTGGGCGTGACCCTCTCTGCCCTGGGCGAGGAATCCCGGCAACTCAGCCTGCATTTTCCAGAATAATCGGAGGCTTCAATGTCATTATACAATTTTTCTCCGTCCATCGAAATCCGCGTCCTTGATTCTCGGCTCGAACAATGGGGTTTACCGCGATATCAAACGGATATGGCGGCGGCGGTGGACCTGTACGCCTGTATTGATCAACCTTTGATGTTGTCTCCCCAAACCCCCCCCCAATTAATTCCATCGGGAATCGCAATTCACATTGGAAATCCACACATTGCTGCCGTATTATTGCCACGTTCGGGGATGGGGCATGGAAAAGGACTGGTTTTGGGCAATTTGGTGGGCCTCATTGATGCCGATTATACCGCTCAGGTGATGATCAGCGCGTGGAACCGAAACGCCGAGGGGACCGACCCCATCGTGATTTCCCCCGGCGACCGAATTGCTCAGATGATGTTCGTTCCCGTGGTTCGCCCCACCTTTCAGGTGGTCCAGGATTTTTCCCGCGACAGCGTGCGCGGCGGAGGTGGTTTTGGCTCCACCGGAAAGACTTGAGCCGGAAAGACTTGAGAAAGAGAACAGAATGCTAAAACCGTCTAAGAAAATGCTGTTCGCGATCGAGGCCGTGCTCGATATCGCCTACCACGCCGGGGGGGAGCCCGTACAAAGTCGCGAGATCACGCGCCGACAGGGAATCCCGCGGCGCTACCTGGAACAGACGTTGCAACAAATGGTCCGCGCTGGGCTGTTAATCGGCGTGCGCGGGCCAAAGGGGGGCTATCGCTTGGCTCGGGAGCGCCGCCGTATCTCGGTCGGGGAGATCGTCCGCGTGGTCCGAGCCATGGAAGCCCCCGAGGAGAATCTGCCGGAAACGCCGGTCTCCGAGTTGGGAAAACACGTCATCCACCCGCTGTGGCTCGATTTGACCGAGGAAGTCATGCTCCGACTCGATGATGTGACCATCGACGATCTATGTATGAGGTCATATAAGGCGAGTATTCCTTCTGAAGCCCACTCCAAGCTCGATTTTATCATCTGACGTCTTGCATCCCCTGGTAGATGGTGTAGGATGTGAATTGGGAACAAACAACATAATCAACCTGTCAAATACGGGTAAACTGCAGGATAAGGACGAAGCAACATGAGCGAATTCCGTGGTCGGATCTATGATTCCATCGTCGATACCATCGGCGCCACGCCCCTGGTGCGCTTCTCGAAGCTCGCCGCCGAGGCTGGGGTGCAGGCTCAGATCGTTGGAAAGCTGGAGTTTTTCAACCCTCTCGCCTCGGTCAAGGACCGCATCGGATCCGCCATGATCGAGGCCGCCGAGGCCGCCGGTGCCCTGAAGCCTGGGGCCACCATCATCGAGCCGACGTCAGGAAATACCGGCATCGCGCTCGCCTTCGTCGCTGCGGCCAAGGGCTACCGCTTGATCCTGACCATGCCCGATAGCATGTCCCTGGAACGGCGGAAAATGCTCACCCATCTGGGGGCGGAAATCGTCCTCACGCCAGCCGCCAAGGGCATGACCGGTGCCGTCAAGGAGGCCGAGCGCCTGCAAGGCGAGATTCCCAACAGCCTCGTTTTGCAGCAGTTCAAGAACCCCGCCAATCCCTCTGTCCACGAGCGCACCACCGCCGAGGAAATTTGGGCCGATACCGGTGGAGCCGTCGATATCATCGTCTCCGGCGTGGGAACCGGTGGAACGATCACCGGGGTGGGGCACGTGCTGAAAAAACGCAAGCCGGGACTGAAGATGATCGCCGTCGAACCCGAGGACAGCCCCGTCCTCTCCGGAGGGGCCCCCGGAGCCCACAAAATTCAAGGAATCGGTGCCGGATTCGTCCCCGACATCCTTGACCGGGGCATCGTCGATGAGGTGATTCAGGTCGGTAACGAAACCTCCTTCATCACCGCCAGAAAGGCCGCTCGCTTGGAGGGAATCCCCGTGGGCATCTCGTCGGGTGCCGCCCTGGCCGCGGCACTAGAGTTGGGCGCACGACCCGAGAATAAGGGAAAGCTCATCGTCGCGATCATCCCCTCCTTTGCAGAGCGGTATCTGTCGACGGCGTTGTTCGAGCAGTAATCAAAGAGGCAAGAAAGAGGGGGTAAGGGGACAAGCCCTTTTGCCCCCCCCTCTCCTTAAAAATCCAGCGCGACTTCTGTCTCTTATTGTGGTACGAGGAGTGGCTTTGTTGGAGTCCAGCCTCTGGAGCTTCCTTTGCCACCTCTCAGATGAGGTGTGGATGAGCCTATAAAGTAGAGTTAGGCCTAATAATGATCGAAAAAAATCTCAATACTATTGACGGAAAGATGTCAGGTCTCAGCACACTGCTAATGGCAGCTTGTACGATAACGACCTGTATGATGCTTTATTTTGTTCTTAAATATGCTTCTTTTGGGATGGATTTCTCAGATGAAGGATATTATCTGTCCATGATATCGCGTCCATTTACTCATGATTTCTTTTTATCAATATATCACTTTGTATATCATGTTATTTATCAAATTGTTGATGGAGATATTGCCGCTTTGCGGAGGGTAAATATCCTCATAACGTTTGGTTTATCGTGTTTGTTGTGCGCAGCCCTTCTTAGAACACTCCTTCCCAATGTAACATCCAATAAATTTTTCTGGATCGTCATTTCGATGGGGCTTGCCACGACGGTATTGACCTCCGCGCTGCATATTTCCCGCTGGCTTCCAACGCCAAGCTACAATACCTTGACATTACAGGGGCTTCTTGTCACGGCGCTGGGTTTTGTGCTGGCGGAACCAAAAGCATCTCGATGGAGCGTGTTGGGATGGATACTGATTGGCATGGGGGGCGTGCTGACCTTTATGGGAAAACCTTCCTCGGCCCTTTTCCTGGCCCTTTTCACCCTACTTTATCTCGGTTTCTCGAAAAAAATAACAGTTCGTTTTATTCTTATCTCTGTAACAACCGCTCTTATTATTTTGCTTGCAAGCGCACTGATGATTAGTGGATCTATAGCAAAATTTATAGAAATGATAAAATATGGCCTCAGCATAACTGAGCTACAAGGAAGTCATTCATTATATAATCTGATCTCATACAGAAGAATAATAAGGCCATGGCAACTGATGTCTTGGATTCAGAGGATAGATATAATTTTATTTTTTGCTATTTACATAGCATCAATGTATTTTTCTTCATCAAAAATACGCTGGGTTAATGCGATTGGTTTTATCTCGTTATTTTTATATTTTATTGTTATTGTATTTTTTTCGATGGGTCTTCTTGGATTTCCCTCATGGTTCGATACGGTTGTTGGAGATTTTGCTCTCAATCGATTTGGAACAAAATCATTTGACATGGGCATGCCAACACTGCATGGACAAACATTTATTGGACTTATGGTTGGCGTTGTTATCATTTCCTCCTTTATATGGTCTTTTTTATCTTATAGAACTAGATTTTTCTCTGATGTTATGCGTCCTCATGGAGCAATAATTTTTGCATTTATTGTTTTACCCTATGTTTATGTTTTTGGGACAGGCATTGTTTATTGGGTCGCTGTTCCTGCTGCCGTCATTTTTTGGGTGCTGGGGGGGGTAACGTTGCTTGCGCCCCAGATCCGCTCGTCGGGCACATGGACGATGCTTCTGTCGCTGATTTTAACCTTACAGATGGCTCTTGTTCTTACGCTGTATGGGGGCTTAGAGTCACCGTATCGGCAGCCTCAGCGTGTGTGGCAGTACGACCAGCCCACTAAAGTCGGACGGACTGAATCGGTCTTGACCTTTTCTGCGGTACAGGCTCGCTATATCCACGATATGACCACGGCAGCAGAAGAGGCGGGCCTGAAGACGGGAACGCCCGTCTTTAATCGGACGGGCCACTTTCCGGGAATTCTTTATACGCTCCAGGTCGAGAGTTTGGGGAGTCCCTGGCCGATTCAAGGCTATAAAGGCGGTGAGAACGCCATAATCGCAGCTTTGGAACGCACATCTTGTGAAAAAATCGCTTCTGCGTGGGTCTTGGATGAGCCAAAGGGGGAAAAGCGCGTATCTTCTGGGGTCTTGCCCCCCTTTGGTGCCGATTTCGAGACCGATTACGAGCGCGTGGGTGTTTGGACCATGCCTGCCGTCATCGCCGGGCGTGCCGAAGACATGGAGCAGGTGTTGCTGAAGCCGACGAGACCGCTGGAAGTTGCAACCCAGGTATGCTTGGAGAAAAGGAGGAGCCTTTCCTCGAAATAGGCCTGGGGGAAGGGGCTTGCTTGAAAGTCCGACGGGACTTTTGCCCCGCGCGGTGGTATGCAAGACGGTCCTAGAGCAACCGATCTCCCGGAGTATCCCCGTGTCCGCCGTTACCGTCCGCTTTGCGCCCAGTCCGACCGGCTTGCTCCATGTGGGCAACGCTCGCGTGGCCTTGATCAATTGGTTGTTTGCCAAGGCTCATCAGGGCCGCTTTCTGTTGCGCCTGGACGATACCGATCTGGAACGGTCCAAGCCGGAATTCGTCGAGGCCATCGTCACCGATCTTCGTTGGCTAGGGACCACTTGGGAGGAGCAGGCGTTTCAATCCCAGCGTTTATCCCACTACCATCAAGCGGCCGAGGTTCTGAAGACGGCGGGACGGCTCTATCCGTGCTACGAATCGCCCGAGGATCTGGACTTCAAGCGCAAGCGTCAGTTGGCTCGGGGGCTTCCTCCGGTTTATGACCGGTCCGCCCTTGCTCTGTCTGCTGAAGACCGCTTGAAGCTGGAGCACGAGGGACGCAAACCCCACTGGCGCTTCAGGCTCGATCTGGAAGTGGTGCGCTGGCAGGATCTCGTGCGGGGCGAGAGCCATGTGGATTGTGCGTCACTCTCCGACCCGGTGCTGATTCGAGCGGATGGTACATTTTTGTACACGCTTCCGTCGGTGGTGGACGATATCCAACTGGGGGTCTCGCACATTCTCCGGGGAGAGGATCACGTCACCAACACGGCCCCGCAAATTCAGCTGTTCCAAGCGCTGGGCGCGGTGGCTCCGACTTTT
Organism: Rhodospirillaceae bacterium; assembly: GCA_031546925.1. GTDB lineage: Bacteria > Pseudomonadota > Alphaproteobacteria > Rhodospirillales > Magnetospirillaceae > Magnetospirillum. The sequence goes on along the minus strand of JAVBJO010000058.1, from coordinate 12,321 downwards.
GGGCATCTGCCTTTGATGACGGATATCTCGGGAGCGGGGCTGTCCAAGCGGTTGGGGTCGCGAGCCTTGCAAGATCTCCGTGCCGATGGGATCGAGGCCATGGCTCTGGCCAGTCTGCTGGCCAAGCTCGGGAGTTCGGACGCCATCGAGGCGCGTCTTTCCCTCGACGCCTTAGTGGCCGAGTTCGATATGGCGCATTTCAGCCGCGCCACGCCAAAATTCGACCCGGTGGAGTTGGGTCACATGAATGCCCGCGTCCTCCACGCCCTGCCCTTCGAGGCGGTGCGGCAACGTCTGGAGGGACTCGGCATGACGGGAGTCTCCCCCGCGTTCTGGGATGCGGTGCGCGGCAACCTTCCCACCCTGGCGGAGGTTCTTCCCTGGTGGGAGGTCACGAACGGACACCTCTCGCCGATCATCGAGGAAGCGAGCTTCACCACGACGGCGCGGGATCTTTTGCCTGCCGAACCCTGGGGCCACGAGACCTGGAGCCTCTGGACCAAGGCCGTCGGCACCGCCACCGGACGGAAGGGGCGTGCGCTGTTCCACCCCTTGCGGCTGGCCCTGACCGGGCGCGAGACCGGGCCGGAATTGAAGTTGTTGTTACCGTTGATTGGCTTGGCGAAGGCCGTGCGGCGATTGGGAGGGGAAACGGCATAACGGGTCAAGGGTCCGGAATTGAAAATATTGTTCCCGTTGATGGGCTATGCGAAAGTGGCGCAGAGACTGGGGGGGGGAATGGTATAGCGCCGTTTCTCGCACCCACAGGGAGAACCTCACCGTGCCATTGATGCTCCATAATACCCTTTCCCGCCGTAAGGAGGTTTTCAAGCCTCTGTCCCCCAGCCATGTGGGGCTCTACGTCTGCGGCCCGACGGTGTATGATCGGGCGCATATCGGCAATGCTCGGCCGGTGATCGTGTTCGACGTGTTGTATCGGCTGCTGCGGACGCTGTATCCCTCGGTAACCTACGTTCGCAACATCACCGACGTGGATGATAAGATCAATCGTCGCGCCTCGGAATCCGGCGAGTCCATCGAGACCATCACCACCCGGACCACGCGCCTGTTCCACGACGACATTGCCGCGCTGAATGTGTTACCCCCCGATCTAGAGCCTCGGGCGACGGCGCACATCGACGCCATGATCGCCATGATCGAGCAACTGCTGACCAAGGGTCACGCCTATGCGGCAGAGGGGCATGTGTTGTTCTCGGTGCCGTCCATGGCGGACTATGGCCGCCTTTCGGGCCGGAGCATGGAGGAAATGATCGCCGGGGCTCGGGTCGAGGTTGCGCCTTACAAGAAAAACCCAGCGGATTTCGTGTTATGGAAGCCCTCGACCCCCGATCTGCCGGGCTGGGAGTCTCCTTGGGGGCGAGGCCGCCCGGGGTGGCATATCGAGTGCAGCGCCATGTCCACCAAATACCTGGGAGCCAGCTTCGATATCCACGGCGGAGGGCAGGATCTGGTCTTTCCTCATCACGAGAACGAGATTGCCCAATCGTGTTGCGCTACGGGAGCGCCCTTTGCCCACACGTGGGTTCACAACGGCCATCTCATGGTCGAGGGCGAAAAAATGTCCAAGTCCCTGGGCAACGTCCTAAGTGTGCGGGACTTGCTAGAGCAGGCCCCCGGCGAGGCGATCCGTTTGTATATGCTCTCGACCCACTACCACCAGCCGTTCGATTGGACGGCAGAGGGGTTGCGTCAGGCGCGGTCCATTCTGGATCGTCTTTATACCGCCTTGAGGAATGTGGCCGATCTTCCCGTCCGCGCCGGCGTGCGGATACCCATCGAGATCCGCGCCGCCTTAGAAGACGACTTGAACACCCCCTTGGCCCTGGCTCATTTGCACGAGCTGACGGCAGATTTGAACCGCGCCGAGACCGAGGGCGATAAGATCTGGGCGAAATCCTCTCTTCTGGCGGCGGGGGAAAGCTTGGGTCTGTTGCGTCTGGACCCCGAGGCCTGGTTCCGCTGGCACCCGGCCGGAGCAGAGGCGAATGCCCTGTCCGAGGACGCCATTGATGCCGCCATTGCCGCGCGCCGCGCCGCGCGCGAGGCCAAGGATTTTGCCGCCGCAGACTCCATCCGCAAAGACCTGGCCGACAAGGGGGTGCTGCTGGAAGACGGGCCACGGGGAACAACATGGAAGAGAGCCTGAGGGCTCGCCTCATTCCTCCGGCGATTCCCCTGGTGCCGGCGATCCCCCTGGTCAAGGGGCCTCCGGCCTTCGTCAGGAACAGTCTGAGAGCCCTTACCGTTCTCGCGGTGATGTTGCTTTTGGCGTGGCCGGCGCTGTGGAACGGCTACCCGTTGATCTACTACGATACAGAGGACTACGTGGTGATGTCCTTCACCGCGCAATCCATCGTTTACCGGATCATGACCTACGGAATGTTCCTGAGTGTGGCGCATCCCTTTGAGACCCTGTGGGCGGTCATCTGGATCCAGACCGCAGCCATGGCCTGGCTGCTCCACGAGGCGGTATGGGCGTGGGTGGCACGCTGGCGACCTTATGTCTACCTGGGTTTGGGCGTGATCCTCAGCGTCTTCACCGGCTTGCCCTGGGTGGTTTCCCAAGTCATGCCCGACGGCTTTGCCGGGATGGCGATCCTGGGCATCAGCGTCCTGGCCTTCGGCGAGGCCTTGCCTCGTTGGCGCAGGGTATGCTTGGTGCCCCTGGTGATCCTGGCCATCTCGGTGCACATGTCCCATGTGGCGGTGGCGCTGGGTTTGTTGTTGGTGGTGACACTACTTTGGCTGGCGGGACGGCGCTACTTAAGAATGCCCCGACCGCGCATCCTCTTGGTCGCGGTGGCTGTGCTCGGAGGCGTCGCCTGGGTCCCGACGGTGCATTGGCTGGCCACAGGGCGGGTGTTTTTCACCGAATCGGGACAGGTTTTGCAGATGGCCCTGTTCATTCAGGACGGGCTGGCGAAGAAATACCTGGATGAGGTCTGTCCCTTAAAGGCCTCGTTGAAACTGTGCGCTCACAAGGACGAACTCCCCGCGACCGCCGATGAATTCCTCTGGGGCGAAAGTTCCTTCGACGACATGGGCGGCTGGGAGGGCATGCGTCACGAAGCCTCCCACATCGTTCGCGAAACCATCAAGATGTTTCCCCTGGAAACCCTGGAAGCGATGGGGAGCAACACATGGGAGCAATTCACCCTCATTGCCGATGGCGAGGATCTCATCGCACTGACCTGGCACTTCGTCAAAGTGTTGCCAGACCATTACCCCCGCGACTACCGCTCTTTCCGCTTTGCCGAGCAGCACCGGGAACGCGACCTGTTCCGCGGTACCCCCAATCGCTTCCAAACCATCCTCGGCTTCGTCAATCCCTGGCATGTTTCCATCGCCGAAGCGGCGGAGGTTGCTCTGCTGGGTCTGTTGGTGGTGGCCTGGCGACGGCGTGATCGCATCAGCGGCGGCGTGTGCATCGTGGTATTGATGGCGTTGCTGGGCAATGCGTTTGTCTGCGGAGCGCTCTCCAATCCCCATGACCGCTACCAGAACCGAGTGGTGTGGTTGGCGTTGCTGGGGGTGTCGGTGTGTGCTCTCCGGTTGGATCAACGCTTCGTGCGACGAAAAGAACCGGGTTAGAGGGGGAATCGCTTCATGTCAGACCTTCCGCTGTGTGATCGCCTTGCGGCCTTGGCCGAGCCTTACGCCCTGGTTCAGGAGACGCCTCTGTTCGCGGAGGCCATGGCCGAGGCGGATCGCTGGCATCAAGAGCGTAACCCCGCTTATGCCCGTCTGTGGGAGGGCGAGACCCGCCCCTTGCTCCCCGTTTCCCTCTTCAAGAAGATCGATCTGGCCACGCCGGTGGAGGCTGAGGGGCGCTGGCTCAGCAGTTCGGGGACGGGAGACGGGGGAAAAACCAAGGTGTTCTTTGATACGCCCAGCTTGCGCCGGATCGAGCAGGCCATGGGACGCATCTTCTTTCACCAGGGGATATTTTCGCCAACCCCTGCGCGATTCTTGCTGCTGTCTCCCGATCCGACCAAGGGGGATCACGCGGGATATGCGACGGCCTTTGTGAAATTTACCGCCTGTGCCCCCGTGCAAGAGGTGGTCTTCGCCGTGGATCCCGCTGGATGCTTCGATGCTTCTCTCGCGCTGCGAACTCTGAAACGGTGGGGCAGCGATTGCGCGCCGATTTTCATTTTTGGCCTGACGGTTTATTTCGAGCATCTGGCTCTCGCTGGCGTGGCGGAGTCGCCTCTCCTTCTGCAAGGCCCCATTCGCGGCCTGACTGGTGGCGGCTGGAAGGGTTTGAGCAAAACCCTGGAGCGCAGCGCCATCATCGAGAGTCTGCGTGGGAGTCTCAAGGCCCCCCTGGTGGACATCCGAGATATCTATGGTCTGACGGAACATCCTTTGCATTACGTCAGTTGCGCCGAGGGACATTTCCATCTGCCGGGTTATTCCCGCTTTTCCCTTCTCACCCCGTCAGGGGAGGAGGCACAAACGGGAGAGCCTGGTTTGATCCGATTGCAGAATCCTTTTTTTGCCGCTCTCCCCGCCCATGATCTCTTGACCCAGGACCACGGCCTCCGTGGGGAGAATTGCCCTTGCGGCGAGTCCCTGCCGTACCTACGCTTCCTGGGACGAGTGGGAACCCATGAGGGAACATGCGCAGCGACCACCACCACCTCGACCCTCTGATGGAGGAGCGTCTGCTCCGTCTCCACCGGGGCCTGGAGCAGATCGAGGGCATCTCGTTTTCCGACGACCCCGCCACTGATGCCTTCTGTCGGGAACGACTCCAAGCGTTCCAAGACCTGCCTCTTCTCCGCCGAACGCTGCGGGAGGCCTTTGGGAAACACACTTGGCGTCCGCTGGGGATGCTCTTGCTGGTGATCTCGGAGTCCGATCCCCTGGGAACCTTGAGCGGCTTTCTGGGGGCTTTTCTCACCGGAAATCGGATGCGCCTCAAGGCGCGGCGCTCCCTGACCTTGCTGCAACACCTGAAGGATGCCCTTTCTCTTCCGGATGAGGCTTGTACGATCCTCGACTGGGAGAGTGCGGGGCAAGACGATCGTGCCCTCTTGCGGGGCGTGGACGGCGTGGTGCTTGCGGGCGGAGAAGACTTGATCCGTCACTACCGGAGGGTTACCCCGGCCTCCGTCCGCTTGATCGAGTTTGGCCCGAAGCTCAGCGCCCTGGTTCTCGATCCCGCTGGGGAAGAGGCCTTCCCTCTTGACACCCTGGTGGCTGAGACGACGCTCTTTCTCCAAGAGGTATGCAGCTCGCCCCGGTTTATTTTGCTCCCCGATCCCACGAAGGGGCAGCGTCTGCTGGAGGCCCTACGTCCCCGCCTGAGTTTGGCCCCAACCCTGCCTTTGGAGCAGCGTTTGGCCCAATTCGCCAAAGCCCGAGAACTGGCGTTGCGCCAGAGCGTAGCCGTCCACGATCCTCACAGCGGGTGGGGGATCACGTTAACGCCCTGCCTCGCCCCGGATCTCTGGCTCCCCAAGGGGTTTCAGATCATCACCGGACCGTTGCGCCTCTCCTTGGACCGAGCGGCCGCCTTGTGGCCAGGACGCTTACAAACCGTGGGGTACTGGGGGAGGGAGCCCACGCCGGATTTATCTCCATTCACGCGGATTTGTCCCTTGGGAGTCATGCACTGCCGCCCCCTGTCGGCTTCCCATGATGGGTTTTTCCCTCTGCCCGCCTTGGTATCCTTTGTCAGCCGAGAGACCGTGTCATGAAAAAAATCTTCGTCACGGGGGCCAGTGGCTTCATTGGCTCTTACCTGGTACGACACTTGCTCGCGGAAGGGCATGAGGTGACCGCTCTGGTCCGCAGCCCCCCGACTCGGCCCCTGCCCCCAACGGTCACCGTTGTCACCGGCGATATCACCCGAGCGGAAACCTACGCGGAGGCCTTGCCGGGACAAGATGCCGTCTATCACCTCGCGGCCTCGTACCGGATCGGGCTGGTGCGGGCTCAAGAGCGCTCCCAGATGTTCAAAACCAATGTGACCGGAGCCCTCGCCCTGCTGGAGGCTGCTTATGGGGCCGGCGTCCCTCACCTGATCTACGCCAGCACCACCGCAGCATTGGGGGAGACCCACGGGCAAAAACCCGACGAAACCCATCGCCATAACGGAACCTTCCGCAGCGCCTACGAGGAAACCAAGCACATCGCCCATGAACTGCTCCGCGCTCGGCAGAGCCAAGGCATGCCGCTCTGCCTCGCCATTTTGGGAGGCGTCTTCGGACGAGGCGATACCAGTGTGCTCGCCTCTACCGTGAGCGCCTTCTTCCAAGGGAAAATTCCCTTCCAAGTGGCCAGCGAAAGCCGCTTCCAACTGTGTCCCGTCGAACGGGTCTCTGATGCCCTGGTGCGTCTGCTGGACCCGCGAACCATCGGGCAAAGCTATCTGATCACCGGGCAAGATTTCTCCATGCCCGAGATTTTTTCCCTGTTGTCCGAGGAGAGTGGTCGTCCCCTTCTGCCCCAGCGTTCCCGGTCTCTGCTGCGCCCCCTGGCGTGGGGGATGGATTGGCTGGCACGGATGGGGCTGGGGATGCCTTTGTCGAGCGAGGCGCTGCGAATTATGGACGGCAGCACCTACACCTACGCCGCGACGAAAATCGAACGGGAGCTCGGGTGGCAAGCCGGCGAGGTCAAACAAGCCTTACGACAGTATATTGCCGAAAGCCAAGGGGCCGAAAGCCAAGCGACTCCGCCTGGATTCACCGGTCCTCTCGGATCTGCGCCGCCCGCACCTTAATATCTTGCAACCTGACCCACACCGGCCCTTTGTGGGGCAAGAGCTTCTCTGCCTTCCCGGCATGGAACAGGGCGTCGGAGGTCCGTCCCTCAAGCAAGGCCTGCTCTCCCATGGCGTAAGCGGCCAGGCCTTCTTTCCCTTGCCGCCCATAGGCGATGGCCAAGAACTGCCAAGCGGCGTAGTTCTCCGGCTCCATGCGCACGACCTTACTGAGGTGTTTTTCGGCCTCCGCAAGCAGGGCAGGATCTTCTTGTTCCACCTGGATCTGGGCCAACTGGAGGTGCAGCAACGCATTCTCCGGTAACAGCGCCACGGCGCGACGATAGGGCTCTAGCGCCTGACGTCCGCGCCCATTTTCAAACAGCATTTGCCCTTTGAGTTCGTGGAAGTAAGGATCATTCGGTCGTTCGGCGATCAAGCCATCGATCAAATAGAGGGCCATGGGCATGTCGGGTTTGCGGTACGCGGCAATGGCTCGGGCGTAGCGCGACGGGATGCTGTCATCGGTTTCCTTGTAGCGTTGGAAGGTTCTTCCCGGCGGCTCAAGGAAGCCGAACAACTTGGCCCGCATCCTCTTGTGCATTTCCTCAAACTGAGGCGTTTCCTTCGCATTCTTCAAACGCGAATGATCCACTTGCTCTTGCACGAAGGAAACGCGATCCCGGGTCAGCGGGTGGGTTTGAATGTAAGGATCCTGACGCGAGACGGCCAAAAGCTCTTGATCTCCCAGGATATTGAAGAACTCCAACATGCCTCGGGCCGAATGTCCGGTCGCTTCGAGAAAGCGGACTCCGGCTTGATCGGCTGAGGCCTCTTCGCCGCGACTGTGGGACAACATGCCGCGCATGGCAGCCTCTTGCGAGCCCATCAGAACGGCAGCCGCCACATCGCCGCGCTTCGAGGCGACTCCCGCAGCGGCTCCCAGCAGCATTCCCAACAAGGCTTGACTGGTGGCGTTGCCGGCGGCCCCTTGCAGACGGACCAAATGGCCCCCGGCGATGTGTCCGGTTTCGTGAGCGATCACCCCCAACAACTGCTCGACGTTTTCGGTGCGGATCAAAAGCCCTGTGTGAATGAACAAGCGTTGTCCATTGGCGACGAAGGCGTTCAACGAGGGATCGATAACGATGTGGATCTTCACCGCATCCGGGTCCAACCCCGCCGCTTGAAACAGCGGTGTAGAGAAGGTGCGCAGGATATTTTCGATCTCTGCGTCGCGGATAAAGCTTCGGGGCGCTTGTTGCGCTTCGGCCGGAAAGGCAATCCCCAGCAAGAGGAGCAAGGAAAGGATGCGTTTGAACACAAGGATGCGTTTGAACACGAAGCCGATCTCCTATTCCAACGTCCGAATTATTCGAGCGCTTGCCGCAACGCCGCCGCCGTGACCCACGGGGCCAAGACCAGACTCCCCGCCAGCATCCCGCCGAGGATCAACAAATGCGCGTCGGCCGAACGTCCATGCACCACCGCTTCGATGCCGCCCACGCCGAAGATGAGCACCGGCACATAAAGCGGCAGGATCAGCAGGGAAAGCAAGACGCCCCCTCGACGGGCCCCCAAGACCAAGGCCGCCCCAATCCCGCCGATCAACGACAGGATTGGCGTCCCAATGAGCATCGTCAACACTAAGGTGGCGAATCCCTCTCCATTCATATGGAGCAAAACCGCCAAGACGGGAGAGGCAATCAAAAGAGGCAGACCCGTTGTCAACCAGTGGGCCGTCAGTTTCGCCCCCACCACGATTTCCAGCGGGGTGGGGGTCAACAGCAGCAGCTCCAACGAGCCGTCTTCGTAGTCGGCCTGAAACAAACGGTCTAACGACAGCATCGAGGCCAGCAAAGCCGTCACCCACAGGATGCCCGCCGCAACCCGTTCGAGGATGCCCGCCTCGGGTCCGATGCCGAAGGGGAACAGAACCACCGTCAGCACGAAGAAGGTCACCACCATCACGCTATCGGACCCCTGCCGCAGCGCCAAGCGCAGATCGCGCCGGATGATTTCCATGAACCGGCTCATGCCTGGATCTCTTCCTCGAAGAAAGCGGGTTCCTCGAAGGGAGCGGGCGCGAACTGATCGAGGAACAAGGTCGTGGCACCCGGAAGATCCACATCCTGATGGGTGGACAGCACGATGCTCCCCCCTTGCGCGCGATGTTCGGCCATGACGGCCTCCAGAACCCGGATCGAGCCCTTATCCAAGGCGGTGGTCGGTTCGTCCAACAACCACAAGGGGGAGGGAGCCGCCAAAAGACGCGCCAAATTGGTTCGTCGCTTTTGTCCCGCCGACAACATCTTACCGGGAATATCGCGCAGCGGACTCAAGCCGAAACGCGCTAAGGCCCGCTCGGTGGCGAGGGCCGCCTCCGGGCCAGGCTGGTGGAGGCGTCCCCAGAACCGCAGGTTCTCCGCCACCGACAACACTGGCTTCACAGCGTCATGGTGGCCGACATAATGCGTCCGTTCGGCATGAAGCTCGGGGTTTTCCGTGACCGGTTCCTCGCCCCAGAGCACCTTGCCGACGGAGGGCTTCAACAGGCCCGCCATCACGCGCAACAAACTGGACTTGCCCGAGCCATTCGGCCCCAGCAACAGCAGGGCCTCCCCCGGGGCCAGCGCGAAGCTGAGGCCAACGAAAACCACCCTCCCCCCCCGAAGGCAGCCGAGACCAACCCCCCGAAACGGGGGGGCCTCCTGAAAGGGGGGGGCTGAAAGAGCGAAGGGCATTGCCCAACGTTCCTTATCGGCTCTAGGCCACCTTTTCCAGCTCGCGCAGGATCGACTCGCCCATGACGGTGGTGGAGACCTTGGCCTTGCCGGTTCCCATAATATCCGCCGTCCGGACGCCGCCCTTCAGCACGTTGCGCACGGCTTTCTCAATCATGGCAGCGTCTTCCTCCATGCCGAAGGAGTAGCGCAAGCACATGGAGAACGACAGAATAGTCGCCAAGGGATTGGCCATATCCCTACCGGCGATATCGGGAGCCGAACCATGGACCGGCTCGTACAAGGCCTTGCGCCGCCCCGAGGCATCCGGCGCCCCCAAACTGGCCGACGGCAACATCCCAAGGCTTCCCGTCAGCATCGCCGCGCAATCTGACAAGATATCGCCAAACATATTCTCGGTCACCATAACATCGAACTGCTTGGGATTGCGCACCAACTGCATGGCGGCGTTATCCACATACATATGCGTCAATTCCACATCGGAATATTCCGCCTGTTGCAGAGCAATCATTTCCTCACGCCACAAAACGGTGCATTCCAGGACATTGGCTTTATCCACCGAACAGACCTTCTTGTTGCGCTTGCGCGCCAATTCGAAGGCTACCCGGCCGATGCGCTGGATCTCGCTGGTGGTGTAGGTTAGGGTATTGACCCCCTTGCGCTCGCCATTGGGCAGAGTCTCGATGCCCCGAGGCTGACCAAAATACAACCCTCCGGTCAACTCGCGCACGATCATCAGATCGAGACCTTGAACCACCTCGTTTTTCAACGTGGAAGCATCCACCAGAGCATCAAACACCACCGCCGGGCGCAGATTGGCGAACAACCCCATTTCCTTGCGGATTTTCAACAAGCCCCGCTCGGGCTTTTTGTCGAACGGAAGTGAGTCCCACTTCGGCCCACCCACGGCACCCAGCAGCACCGCATCGGCCAGGAGGGCCTCCTCCAGAGTCTTGTCCGACAGGGGCGAGCCATGGGCATCATAGGCCGCGCCCCCGATCAAACCTTCGGAAACATCGAAACTCACGTTGCGCCGCTTGGCCATCCAATCAATCAGATGACGAAGTTGGACCATGACCTCTTGGCCAATGCCGTCCCCGGGTAAAAGCAACAGTTTCTTGGTCGCCATAGTTTAGATGTCTCCTCGTGATACTAAAGTCAAATCAGGGCGTCACAACCAAGATTGGGATTGCTTGCGAGCGTCCTCAAACGCGGTGATGCGCTCTTCTTTCTGCAAGGTCAGACCAACATCATCCAATCCGTTCAAGAGACAGTGCTTGCGGAAGGAATCAACCTCGAACGCAATCTTGGCACCATCCCCAGAGGCACTCGCAATGGTTTGCTGCTCCAGATCGATGGTGAGTATCTCTTTGTTTTCCGCCCTTTTCATCAGAAGATCGATTTTATCTTGAGGCAGGCAGATCGGCAAGACACCATTCTTGAAGCAATTATTGAAAAAGATATCCGCAAAGCTGGGTGCAATGATGCAGCGGATGCCAAAATCAAGAATTGCCCATGGCGCGTGCTCCCGCGAGGATCCGCAGCCGAAATTGGCCCCCGCAACCAAGATGGTGGCGGCACGCCACTCTGGACGATTGAGAACGAAAGTCGGAATTTCCTTACCGTCGGGCGTGGTGCGCATTTCGTCGAACAGGTTCTTGCCCAGTCCCGTGCGCTTGATAGTCTTCAGAAATTGCTTGGGGATGATCATGTCGGTATCGACGTTGATCATGGGCAGGGGGGCCGCAAGACCCGTAAAAGTCGTGAATTTCTCCATGAGGAGCTCCTCAAGAATTCGGTCGCGCTCCTGTTCTAGCAGGGTCCGAGGCAAAAGTCTGCCGCTTGATGCAGGGGAAGAACGGACAACAGGAGACATACCTCGGCAATAGAGGAAAACGACTAGCGAGGATTTCCCGTAACCGCTATACCCTCCCGAGGATGGAGCGATGATTCCGTCCCCTAAAAAGAGGCACGAGGGAGGAGAGATGGCTCGCCACAGAGGACGCCGAGGCCAGGAGAACTGGCGAATTTGGGCCAAATTGCTCAAATTGGCCGTGCTTTTGGGGCTTTTTGCCGTCGCTTGTATCTGGGCTTATGAGACCGGCCACACCTTGGGGCTGAGAAACGTTGCCGAGAGAGACGAACAGATTCAGACCTTGACGGCGGCTGATGCTCAAAAGACCCAGGAACTCACCCGGCTGCAATCCGAATTGCAGACCGTTAAGACCCGCGCCGATGAATTACAAACCAAATACCAGCAGGTTGCCCCCTCGGAAGAGGTGGTGCGGCTCATGGGGCTTTTGAAGAAAAAGCTCGACAGCGGCTTGGATAGTAAGCGCCTCGTCTTTGTCCTGGAAAACGCCGAGCCTCCTAAAAAATGCGGGGGCGAGGAAACCAGGCGTTTCATTGTCAAAACACCAAAGTTCAATGGATCTGCGACTTGGGTTCGCTTCGCCGACGTGATTACCGTCACCGCCGAAGGGATTGGTGCCAATAACAATACCGAACAGTGGTTTGATGTGGAAAAGCCTCTAACCGCAACCTTTACGGTTATTGGTGGAAAAGAGGCCCAGGTTTCCGGCCCTCTGCCTCTTCATTATTCCGTGGTCGTTAAGAACTACGAACACCGCTTTACGATCGCGCCAGGCGCACGGGGCTTTGTGGATGTGACCTCGGATCGGTGCGAGTACCACGGATAAGGCGGTGATGAAAGTAAGGGGGGTCCGCGGCGATGCCCGGGGGGGGGGTTGGGGCGGCAGCCCCGGCGCAAGCCAAACGGCCCCACCCCAAAAAAACATCCCGTTTTCCAGGATGTTTTTTTGGGGTGGGGCCGTTTGGCTTGCG
>JAVBJO010000032.1:0-5908 GCA_031546925.1 Rhodospirillaceae bacterium | reverse complement strand
GCCCGGGGCGATGCCCCGGACCCCCTTTTCTTTCATCGTTACCCTACGGACGTTTGATTCCGTACTTCCCCAGCAATCGATAAAGCGTCACTCGGGAAACGCCAAGATGTTCCGCCGTGCGCTTAATGTTGTGGCGATGCTCTTCCAAGCTTTTGCGGATGAGGCTTTCCTCGGTGCCTCTTCGGGCGGAACTGAGGGCTCCTCCGCCGTGTTCTTCGGCTTCCTCCGAGGGGAGAGCGAGATCATCGGCCTTGATCCAGGCACCATCGGCCATGATGACAGCGCGGCGCAGGGTTGCGATTAACTCGCGGATATTCCCAGGCCACGGGTGGCGATGGAGCAAGGCTGCGGCTTCGGGGGAGAAGCCTTCGATGATTTTCCCGGCCTCTCGGGCGAAGCGGGAAGAGAAGAAGCTGACCAATTGGTCGATATCGGCACCGCGCTCCCGCAAAGGAGGCATTTCGATGGTTAGAACGTTAAGACGGAAGTATAAATCCTCACGGAAGCGATTTTCCGCCACGGCCTTGCGGAGCGGGACATTGGTTGCGGCAATGATGCGCGCATCGACTTTGATGGGAGCACTGCCCCCAATTCGGTCAATGGTATTTTCCTGAAGAAATCGTAGCAGATGAACTTGAAGATCAAGGGGCAGATCGCCGATTTCATCCAAAAACAGGGTTCCCTTATCGGCCGTTTGGATCCGTCCGATTCGTCGTTGATCCGCGCCGGTAAAAGCCCCTTTTTCGTGTCCGAACAGTTCGCTCGCGATAAGATGCTGAGGCAACGCGGCACAATTGATGGGGACGAACGGTCCCTGACTGCGGGCGGAGCGACGGTGGATCTCGACGGCGGTGACTTCTTTCCCGGTTCCGCTCTCCCCGGTAATCAGCACGGGGGCCTCGGCATAAGCCACCTTAGCGATGGTGGAGCGCACCCGTTGAATGGCGCTGCCGGTGCCGATCATTGCCAGCGGAGCCTCTTCCACCCGCCCCCGTGGCCGCTGTTGGACGAGGACCGAGCGAATTCGGTCTCGCAAGGCCGGATCTTGACCCATGTGCTCCAGCAACAGGCGAGAAAGGGTCTCCGCTCCCAACCCGGCGATGCTCTCGGGGGTGAAAGGGGAGTCCTCGATGGTCTCTAAATACAAGGGCGAATGCTCCGACGCCGCAGGATCGGGAGGGGAAAGATCCTGGGTCAGACCCCAATGTGGCAAACTTTCTACGCCTTTTCATACTTTCTTTCGGAGAGAATTTCGCGCTTTCGAGAGTACCTCAAAGCCAAGGGAGACCTATGATCAACGCACATCGGGAGGGCCCCTTCTCCCTTTTGATACACCTTAAAGTCCAGATGGCATAGGCAGATCGACTTCTGGTTGGTGGACTTTTCCGAGGGGGATGACAATACTCTCTCAATGGACAGAAAACTCACCACTCTGGCCGCAGTCGCTCTTTTGGCGATTGTAGGCTTCGACAGCGGCGTCCATGCTGCTACGGAGAAACCCGCCACGCAAAACTCTGAGGATGATTCACAACAACTTGCTGCATGGCCCTCTTCTTCACGCACAGCCCCGAAGCCGATTCGGGCAGCAAAACAAGTTTCTTCCGCAGAGCGGAATTGTCTTGCTCTCAATATTTATTGGGAATCTCGGGGACAACCCATCCCAGGACAAGCCGCTGTCGCTCACGTCACCCTGAACCGGGCCGGTTCGGGACGCTTTCCTTCCTCCATCTGCGGCGTCGTCCAACAAGGAGGAACGAAAGGGTCGTGCCAATTCAACTGGTATTGTGACAGTGTATCTGACAAGCCCACAGACCGCGACGCGTGGGCTCTTGCCCAGAAAATCGCGGACAGGACCCTGGCCGGGGAGCCCGATCCAACCCGGGGGGCGCTCTATTTCCATCATGTGGGACTGAAGCCCTCGTGGGCTCGGAATGTCACCAATCGCATGACGATTGGTCATCACGTGTTTTTCTCGCTCCGCCGCTAAACGCGGTCGCCTGAGGTCGTAAAAAAAGCCCTCGATGTTCGAGGGCTTTTTTTACGTTTACGGTGTCGTTGAGCCAGAGGTCAACTTTATCATCTGAGACCGCGTCGCCGTAGCGGCAACGTGGCTCCGAAGCGGCTCGACGGGCGGTTCCGGCGGGAGACGCCCCCCCGTGGCCACCTTCGGTTTCACAACCATCGGCTTGGCGGTGGGCGGTGGCTTGGCGATGCTCCGCACGGGTGGCTCAAAAACCCCCGGCATAGCTTGAAGGGACTCCCCGGGTGGAGGAGGGGCCTCCTCAGTCTCCAAAGGCGGTTTCTTGGCGGAAGCACGCGCGGCAGCCGCACGCTCGCTCTCTTCACGAGCGACGTCTTCCGCCAAACGGGGAGCGCCCCAATTGTCCCGGAAGAATCGCCCCACGCCGTTCCCCTCGTCTGCGACAGCGCGGGGAGAGGAGATGCCGATAACCGCCAAAACGGCTCCAGCCAGGAGGGATATTTTGAAGCAGCGTATCATCATAGTGCGAAGAGTATAACACGAAAGGAAGGGGGTTCAAACCACAGAGGCATGCCCCCACCCTCCTCCGTCTCGAAGCCGCATTACACCATAAAGCTGTGTTTTGGTGAGAAAACAAGCCTGTCCTTCTAGATCAAACGTAGGGGTGCCCTCGCATTTAAAATAAATTTTACGGAAAAATCAGATCCCACCAGTTTGACCTAAAACATAAGGAGAGCAAGGAAGTTTTATATTTATGACCATGGTATAAATCTACCCGCCAAAACAAATTTTGCATTGCAATCCCAGGCGAAACGCATATTTTCCATCTACGAGACCAAGGACAGGGAGAAACCCTTTCGGACAGGACGGTAGCTTGTTTTATGTATTTGAAAAAACACCATACCGCAGCCGATCAGGGAAGGAGGCCTCCTAAGTCAGAAGATCATCAAAAGAGACGCAAGTTCAACAAGAACGCTCACAAACAAGAAAAGAGTGGGGAAACATGAAAATCTTAATTGCTGACGATCACGAATTGTTTAGAGACGGGCTTCGCCATGTTTTGGAAGAACTCGAGAAGGATCTCCAAGTCATCGAGGCAAACGATTTCCCTAAGGCTCTTGCCCTGGCGGAAACTGAACCAGGAATCAATGTTGTTCTCATGGATCTTTCCATGCCAGGAATGAGCTGGAGCGATGGACTCCAAAAATTGCGCCAGCTCCTGCCCGAGGAAACACCCATCGTTGTCCTTTCGGCCTCCGATGACCGACGTCATGTGCTTCAGGCGGTAAATCTCGGAGCAGCAGGGTTTATTCCCAAAACCTCCTCAAGCCGCGTCATGCTCTCTGCCCTTAACCTGGTGCTGTCTGGCGGTGTTTACTTGCCTCCGGCGCTCCTGGAACAAGGGGGAGGATTGGGCGATTCTTCCGGGACCGGAAACGATAATGCCGTCTCCTTCCTGACTCCTCGTCAGAGAGAAGTCTTGACCCTCTTGGGACAGGGGAAATCCAACAAGGAAATCGCTCGTGTGCTCCAGTTGGCCGAGGGAACCGTGAAGTTGCACGTCACTGCTATCCTAAAAGCATTGAACGTCAACAACCGGACGAGGGCGGTGGTCGCGGCGTCGCAGTTGGGATTGACGACGGCGGATTCCAGTCAGATCGGGCGCTAAGAGGTCAAGGGTCTCTGACCCTTGACCCCCGCAATCAACGTCCCCCATTCTTCCTCTGTCAGGATGGTCCGTCCCAATTCCTTGGCCCGGGTCAATTTGCTTCCGGCCTTGGCCCCCGCCACGACAAAATCCGTATTCGCCGACACCGAACCAGAGACTTTAGCGCCCAGAGCCTCGGCGGTTGCTTTCGCCTCTGCGCGGGTGATGGTGACCAACTCGCCGGTAAACACCACGGTCTTCCCACTGATCGGAGAGGTGGTTGCCGCTTTCCGAGCCTCTTCCACGGTCACCAGATCGAGAAGATCCGCCACCACGCTCCGATTATGCGCCTCGGCAAAGAACGCGAGGATAGCCCCGGCGACGGAGGGGCCAATATCCTCGATTTCCGTCAATTCCCCGAGAGCGCGAGCCCGATCTTCATCCGTTCCGGTCGCGGCTTGGCTCATGGCATCCCACCATTTCCCGATGGCTCCATAGTACCGGGACAACCGTTTTGCGGTCCCCTCGCCCGCCTGAGGGATGCCCAAGGCAAGAATGAAGCGTTCCATAGCGATGGTCCGCCGCGCGGCAATGGCCTCGAACAGCTTTTCCACCGAGCGCTCTTGCCACCCGGCAAAGGCGGTCAAAGGAAGGATTCCCAGCCTCCCCTGGTGAACGGAAAGCATGTCCAAGGAAATGTCGCGAGGCAGCTTCGTTTTCCCCTTGGCCGCCCACACGGCCTTGTTATCCAAGGAAATAGCCTCCTCGACCGCTTGAAGACGGAAGATGTCCGCAGGGGTGTTCAGCCGACCAATGTGGCGGAGAAACACGATATTTTTCTCCCCCAGGCCTTCGATGTCAAAGGCGGAGCGTCCGGCGAAGTGGATCAACCGCTCCACCATTTGAGCTGGGCAGACCAATCCCCCCGAGCAACGCCATCCCGCCTCGCTGTCCAGACGTTCCGCATGACTGCCGCAGGCGGGACAGACGGGATGATCCCCTCCCTCGGGCGTGAGCGCTTGTCGCATGGAAAACGCTTCGGCCCCCCGAGGATTTTCCGGCACCGGGCGAACCACTTGAGGAATCACGTCCCCCGCACGTCGAATCACCACCGTATCTCCTGCGCGAAGATCCTTGCGAGAAATATCGTCCTCGTTGTGGAGGGTGGCGCGACTGACGAGAACTCCGCCCACGTTGACCGGTTCCAGCTCCGCCCAAGGGGTGAGAATCCCCGTGCGTCCTACCGAAATACGGATCGCCTTCAGCAGAGTCCGAGCCTCTTCAGCGGGAAACTTGTGCGCGATAGCCCAGCGAGGGCTCCGACTGCGCGCGCCGAGACGTTGCTGCCAGTCGCACCGGTCGATCTTGTAGACAACGCCATCAATGTCATAGGGCAGACCAGATCGCATCTCGCCAATGCTCCGGTAATAGGACAAAATTTCTTCTATTCCGGTACAGGAACGAGAAAGGGAATTAACAGGGAATCCCCAATTTTTCAGGCGTTCTAGGATATCATGATGCGTCTCTGCAATTGTCTCAGAAACATCGCCAAGGGCATAAATGAACAAACTTAAGGGACGCGTTGCCGTTATCTTTGCATCAAGCTGGCGTAAGCTTCCCGCTGCCGCATTGCGCGGATTTGCAAACGTCTTGCCTCCGGCCTCTTCCTGAACTCGGTTGAGCGCTAGAAAATCCTCCTTACGCATGTAAACCTCGCCGCGGACCTCCAAAATTGAGGGGAACGGCGGTGGGAGATGCCGGGGAACTGCCGAAATCGTCAGCAAATTCGCTGTGATGTCCTCTCCCTGGCTTCCGTCGCCGCGGGTGGCTCCTCGGACGAAAACGCCGTCCTCGTACAAAAGCGATACCGAAAGACCATCAATCTTCGGCTCCGCTCCAACCACCACCGACATGCTTTCAGGGAGAGCCAGAAATTTCCGCGTCCGCTCCAAAAAGTCCGCAACATCCTCGTCGGAAAAAGCATTCTCTAGGGAAATCATCGGGATACGGTGCTGAACTGTGCGGAAACCACTCGTCAGAGCAGCCCCGACCGTTGGAGAGGATACCAGTTCTGGAAATTCGGCCTCAAGCGCAAGAAGACGACGGCGAGCGGCGTCGTAAACCGCATCCTCGACTTCCGGAGCATCATCGGTGTGGTAAAGGCGGTCCCAGCGGGAGATCTGGGAAAGAAGCGTCGTATGTTCGTTGCGGGCGTCGTCGAG
This sequence comes from Rhodospirillaceae bacterium, assembly GCA_031546925.1. GTDB lineage: Bacteria > Pseudomonadota > Alphaproteobacteria > Rhodospirillales > Magnetospirillaceae > Magnetospirillum. The sequence goes on along the minus strand of JAVBJO010000032.1, from coordinate 57 downwards.
GGTCATGCTGTGGAAAGCGCCTGAGAGGGAGAGGGGTCAAGGGGCCTTGCCCCTTGC
>JAVBJO010000118.1:0-10052 GCA_031546925.1 Rhodospirillaceae bacterium | reverse complement strand
GGGCGATGCCCCGGACCCCCTTCTTTTTTATCGCTTGTTTCCCACCGCCCCAGTCCCGGCCCCTTAACGCCATGCACCTTCTCGCCACCCAACCCGGCACTCTCTCCGACGGTTCCGAAGCCGTGGACTTGGAACAGACCCCCGGTGCAGTGGTTTTTCTCTCCTCTGCGGATACGGAACTGGCCGCAGTCGCCACAGCTTACCAGCGCATATCCCCCTCTTTTTCCCTGCGGATGGCCAATCTGGGACGACTGGGCCATCCTCTCTCGGTCGATCTTTACCTTGATCGCGTGGTAAGCCAGGCTCGGGTGGTGGTTCTGCGTCTGCTCGGAGGCCGCTCGTACTGGTCCTATGGTCTGGAGCAGATGTCCACCCTCTGCCGCCGTCGCAATATCCTCCTTGCCTGTCTTCCCGGCGACGATAAGCCGGACCCCGATCTGATGCGAGAAAGCACCCTCCCCCCCCCTGTCCTGGAGCGGCTGTGGCGTGCCCTCAGTCTTGGTGGCCCCGTCAACACCGAACAGATTTTGCAGACCTTGGCTCGATTGCAGGGCCTCCCCAGCGAGGAGGACACGCTCCATCCCCTCCCCGTAGCGGGCGTTTACCCCGAGCGTTCCCCCTGGACTCCCGATCCCGACCGCGCCTCTATCGCGGTTGTATTTTACCGCTCCCTGATGCTGGCGGGAGACACCGCCCCCATTGATGCGCTGCTGGACGCGCTGCGCCAACGAGGGCTTCATCCTCGGGCGATGTTCGTTCCCTCCCTGAAGGATCCCGTCGCTGCGGCGGTGGTCGAGAGTCTTCTGGCAGAGATGCGTCCGGCGGTGATCCTCAACACCACAGGATTTGCGGTGGCGACTCCGGCGAAGGCGGAGGCGTCGCCGTTTGCCGCCTCGGATTGCCCCGTGTTCCAGGTGGTGCTCGCGGGGGGGAGCGAAGCCTCCTGGGCGGCAGGAACCCACGGCCTGGGGCCTCGGGATATTGCCATGAATGTGGCCCTGCCCGAGGTGGACGGGCGTTTGCTGACCCGAGCCATCTCGTTCAAGGCAGCCGTTCGCGATCCCATGACCGAATGCGATATCGCCCACCATCAACCGGTGAAGGATCGCGTTGCTTTCGTGGCAGATCTCGCGGCCTCCTGGGCACGCCTGCGACAGACTGCGGTATCAGAGCGCCGTGTTGCCGTGGTGCTGGCCAACTATCCCAACCGCGATGGCCGGGTGGGCAATGGCGTCGGGCTTGACACGCCCGCTGCCACCGTCGAGATCTTGCATGCCCTCGCCCAAGCGGGCTACGGGGTCGAGGATGTGCCCGCCGATGGCAACACCTTGCTGCGTCGCCTCCAAGACGGCCCCACCAACGACTGGCGCAAGCTGGCGGAGCGCGAGCGGCGAGAGACTCTTCCCCTCTCGGACTATACCGCGTTCTTCGCCACGCTGCCCTCTTCCGTGCAGATAAAGGTGCAGGAGCGTTGGGGAGACCCCAAAAGCGATCCCTTCTGTGACGGCTCGGAAGGATTCCGGCTTCCGCTTTTGCGGTTGGGGCAGGTGGTGGTGGGGATCCAACCGGCCCGAGGGTACAACATTGACCCGGTACGCTCTTACCACGATCCAGCTCTAACGCCGCCCCATTCCTATTTTGCCTTTTATGCCTGGTTGCGGCATCACTTCCGGGTCCATGCCCTCCTGCACATGGGCAAGCATGGGACGCTGGAATGGTTGCCGGGCAAGGCGCTCGCCCTCTCCGAAGCTTGCTTTCCCGAGGCGGTGTTGGGTCCTCTGCCCCATCTTTATCCCTTCATCGTCAACGACCCCGGCGAGGGCACCCAGGCCAAACGCCGTGCCCAAGCGGTGATTGTGTCTCATCTCACCCCTCCTCTGACCCGCGCCGAGACGTATGGCCCTTTGCGGGATCTCGAGGCCTTGGTGGACGAGTATTACGATGCGGCGGGATTGGACCCGCGTCGGATGGCGCTCTTGCGGCGTGAGATCCTTGCCTTGGTGAGCGTGACGGGGCTGGATCGGGATCTCGGCATCTCGACAACAGACGACCCCGATGCCGCCTTGGCGCGGTTGGACAACCATCTGTGCGAGTTGAAGGAACTTCAGATCCGGGATGGCTTGCATATTTTTGGACGCTCCCCCCAGGGTCGGCAGCGCATCGATTTGTTGGTGGCCTTGGCCCGAATGCCCCGGGGCAACAGGGCCGAGGACGCCTCTCTCACCCGAGCCTTGGCCTGCGATCTGGGTCTCGCGGGCTTCGATCCCTTGGACTGTCATCTGGGCGATCCTTGGAGCGGCCCGCATCCCGCCGCTCTAAAGACCTGTCTTGCCACCCCCTGGCGCACGGTGGGCGATACCGTGGAGCGTTTGGAAACCCTCGCCACCGCCTTGGTGGAGGAGTCCCAGACGTGCCCTCCCGCCTGGTCTGCCACCGCAGCGGTTCTCGCCGGCCTCCGCACGGGTTTGGCTCCAGCGGTGGACGCGTGCGGCGCGGAGGAGAGACGCAGTCTGCTGGCCGGATTGGAGGGGCGATTCGTCCCGCCTGGCCCCTCCGGCGCACCCAGCCGAGGCCGCCCCGATGTCCTACCGACGGGGAAGAATTTCTTTTCCGTCGATACCCGCACGGTCCCCACCCCCACGGCGTGGACTCTGGGATGGGCCTCCGCCACGCTCTTGCTGGAGCGTCACCTCCAGGATCACGGGGCGTGGCCGAAAACCCTCGCCCTGACCGTGTGGGGCACCAGCACCATGCGCACCGGTGGCGATGATATCGCTCAAGGACTCGCCTTGCTGGGGGTTCGACCGTGCTGGGATACCGCGTCGCGTCGCGTCACCGGCTTCGAGATCCTCCCCCACGAGGTGTTGGATCGGCCTCGGGTGGATGTGACCTTGCGGATCTCGGGGTTCTTCCGCGATGCCTTCCCGGACTTGATCGCCTTGTTTGATTCCGCCGTCCGCGCCGTCGCCGCCCTGGAGGAGCCGGAGGACATCAATCCCCTCGCCGCTCGCGTTCGCGCCGAAACCCCAGAGATAGGTGCGGCGCGGGCCGGGGCACGCATCTTCGGGTCTCAGCCTGGGGCTTATGGGGCGGGGTTGCAGGCGCTGATCGACGAGCGGGGATGGAACACGCCCGCCGACCTCGCCGAAGCCTACATCACCTGGGGCGGATGGGCTTACGGCGCAGGGGCCGAGGGTGTGGCCGAGCATACCCTCTTCCGCACCCGCCTCGCCCAGGTGCAGGCCGTGGTCCAGAACCAGGACAACCGCGAGCACGATCTGCTGGATTCCGACGACTACTACCAGTTCGAGGGCGGGCTGACCGCCGCCGTGACCCATGCCTCGGGAGGGGTGTCTCCGGTGGTCTACCACATGGATCACTCTCGCCCGCACGCCCCCCGCGCTTACACCCTGGAGGAGGAAATTGCTCGCGTAGTCCGCGCCCGGGCGGTCAATCCCAAGTGGATCGCCGGCGTGATGCGTCATGGCTACAAGGGCGGCTTCGAGATGGCCGCCACCGTTGATTACCTGTTTGCCTTCGCCGTGACCACCAAAGCGGTGGGGAGTCACCACTTCGACCTCATCGCCGACGCCTATCTGGGGGACGAGACCGTGCGAGACTTCCTGCACGAGAACAATCCCGCAGCCCTAGAGGAAATCCAAGCCCGCCTCCGAGAAGCCCTGGAGCGGGGTCTGTGGCAACCGCGACGAAATTGTGTTCATGCTTGGCTTTCCTCCCTATCCTAGGCCTCCCCATCTCTAGGGGAGAAGAGATCGTAAAGGAGGCCTCTTGATGGCTGTTGACGGCCCGCTTGCCTTTCACGTGTCCGGCCTGGATTGTGCCGAGGAAATTTCGCTTCTGAAAGCAGCGGTTGGGCCTCTGGTGGGGGGCGCGGATCGCCTCGCCTTTGATGTGCTGCACGCAAAGATGACCGTCCTGGGCGGAGGTCTTCCTGCGGACGCCATCATGAAAGCGGTGGCAAGCACGGGCATGACGGCCCGGCCTTGGATGGACACATCGATCGCAGAACCCGATTCGCGTCGTCGCAACCAGGCGATCCTGGCCGGATTCAGCGCCTTGATGACGGCCTTGGGTGCCCTTGGGGGAGCCCTCAACCTGGGAGTCGTGCCCTCCCGCGTGGCCTTTGGGCTAGCGGTGGGCGCCGGCTTAGCCCTGGTCTTGCCCAAGGCGTGGCTCGCGCTCCGGCGACTGCGGCCGGACATGAACTTGTTGATGACCGTGGCGGTGGCGGGGGCCCTCTTCCTGGGAGATTGGTTCGAGGCGGCCTCGGTCTCCTTCCTCTTCGCCCTAGCCCTGGCGCTGGAGTCCTGGAGCACCGGACGCGCCCGTCACGCCATCGCCGCCCTGATGGATCTCGCTCCTCCCACCGCGCGGGTGCGCTCGCCCGAGGGAGAGGAACACGAGATTCTGCCCCAAGATGTCCCCGTGGGAGCGGTGTTCCTCGTCCATCCCGGCGAGCGCATTCCCCTGGACGGTCGTGTGCTCTCCGGCCAAGGCAGCGTCAACCAAGCCCCCATCACCGGAGAGAGCCTGCCGGTCCCCAAGGCCGAGGGGGACGAAATCTTCGCCGGCACCATCAACGGCGAGAGCGTCCTCACCGCCCGGAACCTGAAGCCCGCCCAAGACACTACCCTCGCGCACATCGCGCGCACGGTCGAGGCGGCACGCAGCAACCGCTCCGACACCGAGCGCTGGGTGGATCGTTTCGCGGCGATTTACACCCCCATCGTCCTGGGGCTTGCGATTCTGCTCGTGCTGGTCCCGCCGTTGTTGCTCGGAGGGGATTGGGAGACATGGATTTACCGCTCCTTGACGCTCTTGGTGATCGCCTGTCCCTGCGCCTTGGTCATCTCGACGCCGGTCACCGTCGTCGCCGCCATGGCCACTGCGGCGCGGCAGGGCGTTCTGGTCAAGGGGGGCGTCTTCCTGGAACTCCCGGCCCGGTTGACCGTCGTCGCCTTCGATAAGACCGGAACCTTGACCGAGGGCCGTCCCCGGGTCGAAACCATCGTCCCCCTGAACGGTCACACCGCCCTAGAGGTTCTCTCCCGCGCAGCCGCCCTGGAGGCACGAAGTTCGCACCCCATCGCCCATGGCATCCTGGCCCATGCCAGCGCGCAAGGATTGACCCCCATCCCAACGGAAACCCTGGAGACTCTCCCGGGAAGAGGGGCTCGGGGCCACATGGAGGGCCGTCCCTTTTGGCTTGGCTCCCTGCGGATGCTGACGGAAAACGGGCAGGACACTCCCGCCCTCCGTGCCGTGGCCGAGGACATGATCGCAAAGGGCCAATCGGTGGTGATCATCGGCAACGACGCCCATGTTTGCGGGATGATCGGGCTCAAGGATGGCGTGCGGCCCCATGCCGCCGAGGCCGTGGTCGCCTTGCGCCAAGCGGGAATTGCCCAGGTGGTGATGCTGACGGGCGATACCCGCGAAACGGCAGAACGGGTGGCGGCATCCTTGGGCCTCGACGCCGTGTACGCGGATCTCCTGCCAGAGGGCAAAGTTCAGGCGCTGGAGGCGCTGACCTCCCGCTACGGGCGGGTGGCCATGGTGGGAGACGGGGTGAACGACGCCCCCGCCATGGCCAAGGCCACCCTTGGCATCGCCATGGGAGCGGCAGGAACCGACGTCGCCATCGAGACGGCGGATGTCGCCTTGATGTCGGACGATCTGGGGAAACTGAGCTGGTTGGTCAGGCACTCCCGCAGGATGCGCGGGATTCTCTGGCAGAATATCGCCCTCGCCCTGGGGGTGAAGGGGGTGTTCACCCTGTTGGCGGTTTTCGGAGAAACCACCCTATGGGGGGCCATCGCCGCCGATACCGGAGCCTCCTTGGTGGTGGTGTTTAACGGGTTAAGGATGCTCCTCCCGATGGGAACGCGCTCTTTTCTTTCGTCCAAGCTCAGCCCTCGACACATTCGGCCATGATTCGCCTCCACGCCACCACGGTCGCCCTCGACGGCACCTCTGTCCTTCTCTGCGGGCCTTCGGGAAGCGGCAAGTCGGATCTTGCCCTTCGTTTGATTGACCAGGGGGGGCTCCTTGTTGCGGATGACCAAACCCAACTGGAGCGTCAAGGCTCGCGGCTGGTCGCGTCGCCGCCCCCGACTCTAGCGGGATTGTTGGAGGTCCGAGGTGTCGGGATTATCGCGCTCCCCTGGCAGGAGCGTTCGCCCGTGACGCTGGTGGTGGATCTCGTTCCCCCCGAAAGCGTAGAACGTCTTCCCGAACGAGACACAACCGAACTCCTTGGTCTTTCTCTTCCGCGCCTGGCTCTGGCCGCTTTCGAGACCTCCGCCACGGCGAAGGTGCGCCTGGCGATGCGAACAGCGACAGCGGAGGCGGAAGGGATTATACTGATCACACGATGACCGAACCGACACCCTCTCTTGTTTCTTCGCCGCTTGCGCCTTCTGCCCCAAGGGTGGTTGTGGTCACGGGTTTGTCTGGGGCGGGAAAGACCTCGGCCTTGAAGATCCTGGAGGATCTTGGGTACGAAGCGGTGGACAATTTACCCCTCTCCCTGCTGAGCAGCCTCGTGCGTCCCGAGGGAGGGCTGTTGCGTCCTCTGGCGGTGGGAATTGACATTCGCTCGCGGGAGTTTGGCGTGGACTCGATCACGGCCGCTCTTGATGCCCTGCGGGAAAAGAAGGGCCTGCTGGTGCGCATGGTGTTTGTGGATTGCGAGGATACCGCTTTGTGTCGACGCTTCACCGAAACTCGGCGGCGTCATCCTTTAGCGGCGGACCGTCCGCTGATTGATGGAATTCACCACGAACGTGTCTTGATTTCTCCGCTGAAACGCCGCGCCGACGTGGTGTGTGATACCTCCAGCCTCGCGTTGCGGGATTTCAGGCGCCTGCTGGCCGGACATTTCGCGCTGGAGGACGATAAGGGGTTGTCGGTCTTTGTGACCTCGTTTGCCTATCGCAATGGTCTCCCGCGGGAGGCCGACTTGGTGTTTGACGTGCGTTTTCTCACCAACCCGCATTATGTACAAGATCTGCGGCCATTAAGCGGGCAAGATGCAGGGGTGGATGCGTACGTGACCGCCGATCCGGCGTTTCCGGCGTTTTTCGAGGCTTTGACGGGATTGCTGGCCCCCTTGCTGCCGCGCTTCGCAGCCGAAGGAAAAAGCTATCTGACCATCGCCTTTGGTTGCACCGGGGGACGTCATCGTTCAGTGTGTCTTGCGGAACGTCTGTTTGCGTGGCTAAAAACACAAAACGCGCGTGTGGAGTTGCGTCATCGGGATCTGGACTGAGGAAAGGGCTTTAGAAGAATGACCACAAGATGCCGACCGGAACGCTTCTTGCTTTTACGCTCCCGACATTGTTGACGAGGATGCGACAATGATTGGACTGGTTCTTGTCACCCATGGCCGACTCGCGGCAGAATTGATCGCCGCCATGGAGCACGTGGTCGGACCGCAAGCGGCCGTCGCCGCCGTTTGCATCGGTCCCGATGACGATATGGAGCAACGATGCAACGATATCCTCGATTACATCACCCGCTGTAACGACGGAAGCGGCGTGGTGGTCTTGACAGATATGTTCGGGGGGACGCCCTCCAACCTCGCCATCTCTATCATGGACAAGGCGAAGGTCGAGGTGATTACCGGCGTTAATCTCCCCATGTTGATTAAGCTGGCCAGTGTGCGGAACTCGGAATCCCTGGCCGATGCGGTCGGATCGGCTCAAGAGGCCGGACGGAAATACATCAACATTGCATCCAAACTCCTGATGCGGGATCGGAGGTAATTATCGACGCCTCGCTCTCTGGTGCCGGGGACGTTTCGCGCCGCTCGGCAATGATTTCCAACCGTCGCGGACTTCACGCTCGGGCCGCCGCCAAGTTCGTCAAGCTCGCTGCAACCTTCAACGCCAAGGTCACGGTGACCCATCGCGAGACAGAAGTCTCTGGGCTGTCCATCATGGGCCTGATGATGTTGGCCGCCGCGCCCGGATGTCGGGTGGATCTGGCCGCAGAGGGGGAAGAGGCCGGCATCGTTCTCGAAGCCCTATGTGCCCTCATTGATCGAAAATTCGACGAGGAGGACTAACCAACCTACCTTATGGATAGCGGACATTCAGCGTATCGATTTAATATCCCTCTGAGCAAGTGATACGGAATTCGATGAATCTAACTTCTCAGGCAGGTATCCGCGACGATCTGGTTCTGGAAGGAACTGGGGTAAGCAACGGTATCGCCATCGGCGTGGTCCACCGCCACGATGCCGAGGCCTTGGCCGTCCCCGATTACAAAATCACCCCGGAACAGGTCCCCGCCGAGCTTCTTCGGTTCCAGGATGCCGCTGATCGCGCCGGACGCCAAGTGGCTCAGTTGCAGGCCAAGGCCGAAACCTTGGGCGGAATCGCTGGCGAGGAAATGGGTTATCTGTTGGATGCCTACCGGCAGATGCTCCACAATTCGCGTCTGATTCGGGGCGTGGCGGGGCGCATTACCAACGAGCTTATCAATGCCGAGGCCGCCGTCCAACGGGAAATCGAGCAAATCGCGCGGACCTTCGCCGCCATGGAGGATTCTTACCTCGCGGCCCGAGCGGCGGATATGCGCGATCTGGAGCGTCGCTTGCTGCGCACCCTGATGGGAGTTCCCGGCCTCCCCTTCCAAGTCCTACCGCGCCGCGCCATCATCTTGGCCGACGAATTGACTCCGGCGGAAACAGCTTTGCTGGACCCGCGTCGGGTCGCCGGGCTGGCCACCGTTCTGGGGGGCGCGGAAAATCACACCGCCATCATGTCGCGGTCCCTGGGTCTGCCCGCCGTGCTTGGGGTGGCGGGCCTGATGAAGGTGGGAAACTCCGGCGATATCGCCATCATCGATGGACGCAGCGGACGCGTTATCATCAATCCGTCCCCACGGTTGATGGATGCCTATCGTCACGAACGAGCCGATTTTCTCCGCGAACGGCGCGCCTTGGCGCGGCTGCGCGATCTTCCCGCCGTCACCACGAACAACGTGCGCGTGACCTTGCAGGCCAATATCGAACTGCCCTCCGAAGTGGGCTCGGTGCTGAATGCCGGGGCGGAGGGGATCGGCCTGTTGCGCTCGGAATTCCTGTTTATGAACCGTGAGGGAACCCCCTCGGAAGAAGAACAATTTCAATTGCTGAAAGATGTCGTCGTCCGCATGGGGGGGCGTCCGGTCACTATTCGCACCCTGGATGTGGGGGGGGATAAACTGGCCTCGAATTTGGGTATCCAGAACGGTCCCAATCCCTCGCTCGGACTGCGGGCCATTCGCCTCAGCCTGTCGCGACCCGAGCTGTTCCGCGCCCAACTGGCCGCCATCTTGCGTGTGTCGGTGTTTGGCCCGATCCGCATCCTCATTCCCATGGTGGTGGCGGTGGAGGAAATGCGCGCCGCACGCTGCATTATCGAAGAGGTCGCCCGTTCCCTCCGGCAGCAAGGCATCCCCGTTTCCGATCCTCTGCCTCCTGTGGGGGCCATGATCGAAACCCCGGGAGCGGCTCTCGCTGCGGATGCCTTGGCGCAAATTTCGGACTTTTTTTCCATCGGGACCAACGATCTGACTCAGTATACCTTGGCCATCGATCGGGCGGACGATAGCGTTGCTCACCTTTACAACCCCCTGCACCCCGCCGTGCTGCGCTTGATCCAGTTTTCGGCCGAGGCTGCTCATCGGGCCCATATCTCCGTTAGCGTCTGTGGGGAGGTGGCGGGCGATCCACGCTTTACCGCTCTCTTGCTGGGGTTGGGAATCCGAGAGCTGTCCATGTCGGCGATGCACCTGGGGGTGATTAAGCAGCGGATCCGCTCGCTTGACCTTATGGCGGCGACGCGGCGGGCGCGGGTGATCATGGATCAGAGTGATAGTGCGCGGATTGCGCGGTTGTTGGATGGGTTCAACGACGAGAAAGCGTAGTGGGGTCAAGGGGCTTTCGCCCCTTGCGGGGGTGTCGGGGGCGGCGCCCCTGACGAGGGCGTAAGCCCATGCCCAAGCCAGCCACCCCGACCCCCCACCAAAAAACCCCCCCGGGG
>JAVBJO010000042.1:0-30142 GCA_031546925.1 Rhodospirillaceae bacterium | reverse complement strand
ATTTGATCGGCACTGAGGGCCTTGATCTGTAGACCGGTGAAGCCGGCAATCGCCTGGGCGGTGAGAGCTGGCATCTGGAGCGTGGTCAAAGCTCTCACCTGATCGGTGGTGAGGATTTTCGTCTGGTTGGCGACCAGCCCTTTGATTTGCGCCGGAGACAAGGCCTTGATCTGACTGCCTCCCAAGGCCAGGGTCTGGTCGGAGGTCAATGCCCCCAGCTGGAGCGAAGTCAAGCCCAACAACTGAGTGGCGCTCAAGGCGGCGACTTCCTCGCTGCCGAGGCTGCGCACGGCGTCAAGCGACAAGGCCCCCACCTGAATAGCAGTGAAGCCCTTCACTTGCTCCCAGGTCAGATCGGCGATCTGATTGGGGGTGAACGCAGTAACCAACAGCCCCAGGGCGATCATTTGAGCACCGCTGAGGGCCTTGATCTGCCGACTGGTGAAGCCGGCAATCGCCTGTGGGCTGAGAGCGGGCATCTGGAGCGTGGTCAAGGCCCTCACCTGATCGGCGGAGAAGAGACTCGTCTGGCTGGCCACCAGACCCTTGATTTGCGTCGAGAACAAGCTTCCGATCTGATTGACCTTTAAGGCCTGAATCTGGTCGGAGGTCAACGTTCCCACTTGGACCGAGGTCAAGCCTCGCAGCTGGACGGAGGACAAGGCTGCGATTTCTTCGCTGCCGAGGTTGCGCAGCGCGTCGGAGGTCAATGCCCTCAACTGAGCCGAGGTGAACCCCCTCACTTGTTCCGTGTCCAGATCGGCGATCTGATCGGTGGTGAACTTGGTCACCATTAGCCCCAGCGCCCGGATTTGAGCGGAGGTGAAACCATCGATCTGGTCGTTGGTGTCAGAACCGCCTGCAGAGAGATCTACAATCTGGGCGCTGGTGAACCCGGTCACGGCGGTGGTGGAAAGCCCCCGGATCTGCTTGGCGGTCAACGCGTCGATCTGGTCCAGGTTGGAATCGGCGCTCCCGCCCCAAGAGGTGCTCAGGACTGCCACCTGTGCCTTGGTCAGACCGCTTACCCCATCGCTTCCGCCCAGAACCGCGATCTGCGCCGGCGAGAAGGCGCTGATCTGCGACGTGGTCATGAGAGATATCTGGGTGCTGGTCAGACCTTGCAGCACGGTCAGGTCAAGCGACAAAAGTATCCCCTGCCCAATCGCCGTGATTTTCGAGCCCAAGGCGGCGAAGTCGGCACTTTCCAGACCCAATAAACTGGACGTCATCGCCTTGATCTGCGCCGTGGTTAAGGCACCGACCAAGTCGGACGACAATGCCCGGATTTGCGCCGAAGTCAGGGCCTTGGTTTGGTCCAAGGTCAGGCCGGCAATCTGCTTCAGGTTGAGCAGCGTTAGGTCGGCACCCCCGATTTGCCCAGGGACGAGGGAAAGCACCTGAGTGGCGCTCAGTTGGATGCCTGCGGCGGTCAAGGCGGCAATCTGTTCCCGGCTCAACAAGCTGATCTGCCGGATGGTTAAGGCTTGAACTTGCTCTGTCGTCAAGGCCTGGATCGCCTCGGGGGTGACGCCCAGGAAGAGAGCGTCCGTCCAACCGGACATCTTTTCGGCCAGTGCCTGAACTTGATCGACCTCCAGCACGGCCATCTGTTGTTGGCTCATCTTGGAAAGATGAGCGTTGGTGAGGAGGTTTCTAATTTGATTGATGGTTATGCAGGAGAACTCCGCCGGAGTTATATTGGGAATGTTCCTCGCGTCTCTCAACCTATCATCGGAAAGGCTCTTATTCGTCCCCACGATTGCTAGCTGCTCTGGGCTCAGTCCCGCGAGTTGCGCCTTGGTTAACACAGCCTTCTGCTCGGAGGTGAAGCCCATCAACTGACTGGTCGTCCAGTCAGCGAGCTGGGCGGGGCTCAATCCGTGAATCGCTAAGGTGCTCAAAGCCCTGATTTGATCGCAAGAGAAGGCGTCGATCTGTTCGGATTCGTTGTTGGGATCGCCGCCGCTTAACGCCGCAATCTGGCTCGACGTGAAGCCCGCCACTTGGGCGGGGGACAAGCTTCGGATCTGGTCCTGCGTCAACCCTGTCACTTGGTTGGGGATCAAGCTTTGGATCTGATTCGACGCGAGGCCTCTGATCGCGTCCAGGGACAGGTTGTGGATTTGCGCAGAGGTAAAACCGGCGAACTGCCCGGTGGTCAAATCAACGATCTGGGACGAGGTGAAGCCAGCCACGGCCGCGCTGCTCAAGGCATGCAGCTGAGCGGACGAGAAGGCGTCGACCTGCTCGGATTCGTTAGTGAGACTGCCGCCGCTTAAGGCCGCGACCTGGCCCGACGACAATCCCTTGATCGCCTCGGTCGTCAAGGCGTGGATCTGCGCCCAGGTCAAGTTGGCAAGGGCCGCAGTCGTCAACGCCGCGATCTGGCTTGACGTGAACCCTGCCACTTGGTCCGATCCGAGGCCTTGGATCTGCTCCGGTGTCAAGCCCTTGATCGCGTCGGAGGATAAGCTGTCGATTTGCCCAGGGGTGAAGCCGGCAAATTGCTCCGTGCTTAAATCAGCGATCTGGGACGAAGTGAAGCCAGCCACCGCTTCGCTGCTCAAGGCATGGAGCTGAGCGGAGGAGAAAGCGTCGAGCTGTTCGGATTCGTTGTTGGGATCGCCACCGCTTAAGGCCGCGATCTGGCCTGATGTAAGGCCCGCGATTTGGTCGGGGGTCAAGCCGTGGATCTGGTCCGGCGTCAACCCCTTGATCGCGTCGGGGGTCAAGCTGTGGATTTGCGCGGAGTCGAATCCGGCGAATTGCCCGGTGCTTAAATCAGCGATCTGGGACGAGGTGAATCCTGCCACCGCCCCGCTGCTCAAGGCATGGAGCTGAGCGGACGAGAAAGCGTCGAGCTGCTCGGATTCGTTGCCGGGATTGCCACCGCTTAAAGCCGCGATCTGGCTTGACGTGAACCCCGCCACTTGAGTGGAGGTCAAGCTGTGGATCTGCTCCGTCGTCAAGCCCTTGATCGCGTCGGGGGTCAAGGCATTAATTTGTGCGGAGGTGAAGGCGGTGAATTGCTCGGTGGTCAAACAAGCGATCTGGTCCCTCACGAACCCGGCCATTTGATCGGCGGTCAAGCTTGGGATCTGGTCCGTCGTGAAGCCCCAGACCTCGATGGGGTCGAAGTGACTGATTTGCTCGGAGGTGAAGCCGACGAGTTGTCCGGTCGTGAAATTGGCGATTTGTCTTGCGCTAAATCCTTCAACCGCCGAGGGGTTCAATGCCCGGAGCTGATCAGATGAGAAGGCGTCAAGCTGCTCCTCATCGTTATCGAATTCCCCGCCGCTCATCGATGCAATCTGCATCCACGAGAAGCCTGACACTTGGTCGAGGGTCAAGCTTCGAATCTGATTCGTCGTCAAGCTTGAGGCTGTGGCAGGGGACAGGCAACCGATTTGTGAACCGGAGAAACCTGCGAGTTGCTCGGTTGTAAAAATGCCAATCTGAAAAAAGCTGATGCCCCAAAGCGCAGAGGCGCCAAACGCCCCAAGCTGAGCGGACGAGAAGGCAGCAAGGACGGGACTTCCGTTCCCTAGGCCTCTGATCTGTTCTGAGGTGATTCCTCTAATCGCATTGGTCGTCAAGGCGCCGACCTGCTCTGAAACTGGGATCGAGGAGGTGCCAGACAATAAGTTATAAAAGGGATCTGGCGGGAAAGCTTGGATTTGCTGCGACGTCAAGGCCGCGATCAAGTCGGGGGTCCACCCCTTCGCCGCGTTGACGGGAAAGTTACGGGCATCGGCCACGGAGATGGCTTGAACGTCTTGAATCGTTACCGGTTTCGTCGTTGCCATGGGCCCCCCCATTTGCTCACTAGAACTTAATATTCCACAGTAGAGCCTTTTGGTGGAAAATCAACAAGAGATATCTCGTTAATTTCACTCTGCGATATCTGAAATTGGTGTGACCTGAGGATATTGTAGAAGCGAATCCCCCGGGTCTGACCAGCCAAGGCTGGAGGTGACTCCTCAAGATTTCCAGATTCTCTCGGAATTTGAGGGGAGGGAGGCAATGGATCGTTCAGCGCGCCGCGAGGCAGCCAAGCTTGAAGGCACCGATCACCAAAGGTCCGAACCAGAGGAGGGATGCCACCCGCACCTGAACCGGTGAAGTGCTAGTGATTTGGATTTCCCAGCCGCTCGGTAAGATGATCCTCTCTGTCGCTCTTCCCCTGGATCAAGAAGGCTCATTCATCAAGCGGCCGGTAAGCCCCTCTTCGGCAGCTCCCACAAGGGGATACGGGTTCTCTTTAGTCTTTCTCATCGTGCGTCAAATCGTATTTCAATCCTTCGATTTTTCGCATACGCCACCTCTGTATCCCCCGTATCTAGGGGTTGAAATTCGCCAAATCCAGCAGCGGCGACCCGGTTTGCCGACACGCCGTTGGCGACGAGGGTTCGCAACACGGTGATGGCCCGAGCGGCGGACAGCTCCCAGTTTGAAGGATAGCGTCCGGTGATCGGCCTCTTATCGGTGTGGCCATCGATTCGCAGCACCCAATGGACTTCCTCTGGTATTTGCCCAGCGATCTCGTTCAATGTTTTTGCCAAGGATTTGACTTGTTCGGTTCCCTCTAAGCCAAGTTCCGCTGATCCCGTATCGAACAGCAACTCTGACTGGAAAACGAACCGATCGCCTTCGATTTTGACCCCTGGTTTATCCCCCAGAACTTTATGGAGTTTTCCAAAGAACTCGGATCGGTACCGTTGCAGTTCCTCGACTTTACTTGCCAGGGCGTTGTTCAGCCTTCTCCCAAGATCAACGATTTGGACTTTTTGCTCGGTGGCGGTTTTCTCGGAAATATCGAGGGCCTGCATGACTCGGGTGAGTTGGTCTCTTAAGCCTTGCATTTGTTGCGACATGAGGGCGATTTCCGCTCTTGCTTCCTCGCTGGTGCGTTTTTCCGATTGGATGGCTCCCCCGGCGTCGCTGAGTTTGGTGTCCAGATCGGTAATTTTCGCCTGAAGTTGTGCTTTCAAGGCCTCCAACGCGGCGACGCTTTGGGTCAATTTTCCGCGCTCGTTCGCTGCGGCGGCCAGTTGTTCGGACAGGACGGTGCGGTCGGTTTGCAGGGCTTCGTTCTCTTTTTTCTCCAGGCTCAGTTGTTCCGCGAGACTGGCCATTTCACTGCCCAATTGGCTTAGGGCTTGCTCTCTCCCGGAGAGGGCGGCTCCCAGGAAATATTGAGCCATGACAAAAACGAGCAAAACAAAAATGATCACGAGCAGTAAAGTCGCCAGGGCATCGACAAAACCAGGCCAGATATCGAAGGTGCGGCGTGTTCTCCGGGTTAACATAAGGCGTTATCCCTCTGCATCCTCGGCAATTGCCGAGATCGTCCGGGCCAAGAAACGAAATTCCGAGCGGAGCTCGTTGACCAATTCCTCGTGTCCTTGCGAACTGTCTTCTACCAAACGACTCAGGGAAAGATCAATATTACGAATGTGATTTCGTACGGTGTCATCCAGGCCGCTTTGCCCGGCTTGCTCCGCCAGACGAACCAGAAGCGGGCGCATGTCGATTTGAGCCTCTCCCAACTTCAACATCAAGGCTTGTTCCGCCCGCATATGTTCTGTCAGAATCGAGAGCTTATCCGTTAACGAACGAATATTTCCATTGGTCGAAATGCGGCTTTCCTCGCTTCGCGCCATGATCCGTTGTAACTCGTCGAGAGAATCCGCGCTTTTTTCGAGCAAGGCCTGGGTATACGCTGAAACGGACTGGTCTCCGCCTTCATGGGACAGCGTGCCACTGCCTAAACGAGTCTGCCCAGCAAGCCATTCCTCTAATTCATTGTAGAACGCATTCTGAGCTTGGCCTGCTTGCAGGTCGAGGAACCCGAGAACCAAGGAACTCGCGAGGCCAAACAAAGAGGTGGAAAAGGCTGTCCCCATACCGCCAAGCGGAGCCTCTAGTCCTTGCTTCAGCTTCGCAAACGCACCCGTTACATCCGTTCCCGAAACCGATAGATTCCCAATGACCTCGCCAATGGAGCCAACCGTCCGCGACAGTCCCCAGAAGGTTCCCAACAGACCCAGGAAAATCAGCAAACCAACAAAATAACGCGCTAATTCTCGTCCTTCGTCCAAACGCGAGGCGATGGAATCCAAAAGAGAGCGCAACGCCATCGCCGAAAGAGCCATCCGGCCTTGACGCTCTCCCAGCATTGTCGCCATCGGCGCTAACAAGCGGAGCTTGCTGCCCGATAACGCCGGTTGACCACGACGCCAACTTTCTAGCCATGAAACTTCCGGCTTTAAGATCAGGACTTGCCGGAAATTGATGATGATTCCAATCAGGAAAACCCCGGCAATCAAACCGTTGAGGGCCGGATTGGCACGGAATGCTCCCAGAAGACCGCCGTATAACAGCGAGACAACCGCACCAACCGCGGCAAGGAAGACGATCATGCGGAAAAGATAACGGTTGGGGCTGTTCATACTCGGCCTTCTTCGGCTGGACGGGGAGGGGCCACACTCATATAGGGTGAAAAATTCTTCATGAGAGGGAGTATTGCCGACTGTAAGATATCGGTAAAGGGTCAAGGGTCTTTGACCCTTAAGCCAGCAACGCTTCGACTCGTGCCCCAACCTCCGCCACATCCCACGCTTGCGGAGTCCGTCTCATTCGGTTTGCTCTCGCTAAACGCTCCTGGGCTATTCCCGTCAGTGGTCGCGCGGCCTTTGCCACCGCCTGCATTTCCTCCAGCATCCCGTTGCAGTGCAAGACCACATCACAACCGGCCTCCAAGGCGAGGGTTGCCCGTTCGTCGAATCTGCCCCCCAAGGCTTTCATGGAGAGGTCATCTGACACGAGCACGCCGCCAAAGCCGATTGTGCCCCGGATAATCTCTCCGATAACCTTGGGCGAGAGGGTCGCAGGGGCGCGAGGATCGATCGCCTTATAGACCACATGCGCCGTCATGGCCCAAGGCGCATCGCGGAGGGCTCGGAACGGAGCGAAATCCGATGTTTCCAGTTCTTCCCGAGACGTTTCGACCACGGGCAGGGCAAGGTGGCTGTCCACCAGGGCTCGGCCATGGCCGGGGATGTGTTTGATGATGGGGAGGATTCCCTCGTCGAGCAGTCCGTCGCAAGCGGCCCGTCCCAGTTCGATCACTTGGGCGGGCGTTTGTCCATAAGCCCGATTGCCGATAATATCGTGGGCTCCTGAGATGGGGACGTCGAGCACGGGAGCGCAATCGACGTTAATGCCCAATTCGGCCAGCTCGCGTCCGATCAGGCGGAAGTTGAGCCGCAAGGCCTCGGGCGGGCGTCCGACGAAGGCCGCTCCGGGAGGGGCCTCGCGCCAAGCGGGAGGGCGCAGCCGCTGAACGCGTCCCCCTTCTTGGTCAATGAGCACCGGCGCATCGTCTCTTCCCACGGTGGAGCGGAGCGCGGAGACCAGGGCTCGCACTTGGTCGGGAGTCTCCACGTTGCGAGCGAAGAGGATGAATCCCAAAGGATTGACGGTCTGAAAGAAACGACGTTCTTCATCGGTCAGGGTCGTTCCCGCGCAGCCGAAGATAACGGCCGAGGGGATAGCATTATTTTCGGACAAGGATACATCCCTGGTTTCTAGTTTTAAGATCGGTGCATACTTGCCGCGCGGAGGCCTCTGACAGAGGTCCGCCCCGCAAGCGCCAGAAGGTTCCCTTCGTGCCCAGATCGACTTTAAGTACGTCGAGCTTCAAGGTTCCTAGGAGATCCGCATTGGTGCGTTGGATGCGATTCCATTCCTTATCCGCATCCGCAGCCGAGCGGACGGCTCCCAGTTGTATCAGCCACTCGCCACCACTGAGCGCCACCGGCGTGCGCGGCTGTTGCGGTTTTGGCGGGGAAGAGGGAGGCGCCACTGCAGGTTGCGGCGGCGCTGTCGTCACCACGGGGGGCGGCGGCGGAGGAGGAGCAACCACAGCAGGCCGGTTCGCTGGCGGAGGTGCAACGGCTGGCGGGTGCGGCGGAGGTACCGCAGCAATGACTGGCGGGGGAGGTGTTACCGCTGGCGGAGGTGTTATCGCAGGTGGCCCCCCTGCGTGGTTGTTTGCCGCTGGAGGAGGCATAGAAACCGCCGGAGGCAGA
Organism: Rhodospirillaceae bacterium; assembly: GCA_031546925.1. GTDB lineage: Bacteria > Pseudomonadota > Alphaproteobacteria > Rhodospirillales > Magnetospirillaceae > Magnetospirillum. The sequence goes on along the minus strand of JAVBJO010000042.1, from coordinate 22,046 downwards.
GCCATCATTCCACCACTCGCCGGGGGAACCGCATCGGGAACAGCAGGGGGAGGGAGAATACTCTCCAGGCTCGAAGAACCCGTGCCACCTTCCCCTTTCCCCACGTTATAGACTTGCATGTCCCGACCAGGGATATCGGCACCGCCTCGATCTGCGGGAGGAATCTTGACCGGTTGGTCGCTGGCGCGGATGATGGGGACACCGTCGGGGCCTGCCCCGGATTTTTTGCCGAAGAAGTGGAGTCCTCCGGCTACGCCTCCGGCCACTACCACCACGGCGACGGCAAACATCACGATGGAGCGTAAGCGGTACCCTGTCCGAGCCTGACGGGAATCCGCATCGGCATCGAAGCGTTCGGGGATAATATCCAGAATATCGCGGTCCAAATCGTCATCCAGGTTACTGACCATCTCAGCGCATCTCCTCCACCGGTGTTACGCCAAAAACGGAGAGCCCCGAGGCAATAACCGTCGCTACCGCGCCCACCAAGCCCAAACGAGCCAGGGAGACTTCACGATCGGCCTCGACCAGGAAGCGCAACCGCGCCTCGTCTTTTCCCTTGTTCCATAGAACATGGAACGCCGCAGCCACCTCGTAAAGATAGAACGCGATACGGTGAGGCTCATGAGCCTCGGCGGCGCTTTCCACCAAGCGGGGCCATCCCGCTAGAGCCGCAATCAAAGCAATCTCCGCCGGATCGGTCAAGCGTGCCAACGGTCCCCTGGCCAAGGCGGTAGGGGAGAGATCCAACTCTGGCCATAACTCGGCCCCGTGACGCAACACGGATCGGCATCGGGCATGGGCATACTGGACGTAAAACACCGGGTTATCCCGGGATTGCTCGCGGACTTTATCCAGATCGAAATCCAGATGGGCATCGTTCTTGCGGGTCAGCATGATGAAGCGAACCACATCCTTGCCCACCGACTCCACCAACTCCCGCAGGGTGACGAAGGTGCCGGCGCGTTTGGACATGCGATAGGGCTGCCCCCCCTTCAGCAGGTTCACCATCTGGCACAGCTTCACATCCAGCGTGCCCTTGCCCTCGGTGATGGCCGAGACCGCTGCCTGCATGCGTTTGACATAGCCGCCGTGATCCGCGCCCCACACGTCGATCATGTCGGAAAAACCCCGACGGTTCTTGTCGCGGTGATAGGCGATGTCCGAGGCGAAATAAGTGTGCGAGCCATCGGACTTCCGCAACGGACGATCCACGTCGTCCCCAAAGCGGGTGGCGCGGAAGAGGACTTGGGGCCGGGCCTCCCAATCGTCGGGCAGCTTGCCTTTGGGGGGCTCTAGCACGCCGGTGTACAACTCGTCCCGTTCCTCTAGGAACGCCAGGGCAGCCTCCACCTGACCGTCCTCTACCAGGGAGCGCTCGGAGACGAAAACGTCGTGCTTCACGCCCAAGGCGGCGAGATCCTCGCGGATCATCTCCATCATGGCGTCCACGGCGAAGCGGCGGATGGGGGCCAACCAGACTTCTTCCCCGGCCTCCCTATAGGAGGGGCCATGTTGCGCCGCGAGGGCCTCACCGGCTGGTTTCAGATAGTCCCCCGGATACAGTCCCTCGGGGATTTCGCCGATGTCCTCGCCCAAGGCCTCGCGGTAGCGCAGGAAGGCCGAGCGCGCCAAGGTATCCACCTGTGCCCCGGCATCGTTGATGTAGTACTCTCGCGTGACCTCGAATCCAGCCTTGGCCAGCAGGGACGCCAAGGCATCGCCCACCACCGCGCCACGCGCATGGCCGACGTGCATGGGGCCAGTGGGATTGGCCGACACATATTCCACGTTGACCCGATGGTGCTTGTTCTCGCCATCGCCATAGGCGGGTCCCGCCGCGAGAACCTCGGCTAGGCGATCGAACCAGAAGGCGGTGGCGAGGCGCAGATTGATGAAGCCCGGCCCGGCAATCTCGACCGTGACCACATCGGGATGGGCGCGCAAGCGCTCGGCCAGCATTTCGGCGAGGTCGCGCGGCTTCATCCCCACCGCCTTGGCCAGCACCATGGCGGCATTGGTGGAGACATCCCCATGGGCAGGCTCGCGCGGGGGCTCCGCCGTCACCTTGGAGGTGTCGAGCCCGGACGGCAACCGTCCCTCCGCCACAAGAGTGGCGAGAGTCGCTGCGATGGCGTCTTTGAAGAATCTAAAGAGGTTCATAGTCCTACCTGCGAGGAGCTATGCCAGACGTCTTCTTTTTTTTTCATTAACAAACTCCAGAGTTTAAGGCTTTTCCTGCATATCAAACAGGCGGCGATGTTCTTCGAGGGCAAATCGGTCTGTCATCCCTGCGATATAGTCGGAAACCACCGCCGCCGTCCGAGGCGTTTTCGCCCCATCGCAAAGATTCCGCCATTCCGGCGGCAGACATTCCGGCTCGGCGTGGAAGAGGAGGAACAGAGCCTTGACCACGCGCCGCGCCTTCGAGGTCATGCGACTGACCTTGAAATGACGATACATATTGGGAAGGAGAAACGCTTTCAACGCTTTATCATTCCCCGCCATGCTCTCCGAGAACGCCACCAGGGGGTAGGAGAGCCTGCGCACGGCATCCGCATCGGTCGGAGCGGCCTCTTGAAGGCGTCGTTTGGTCTCGGTGATCAGGTCCACCACCATCAAGCCGATCATGCGGCGAACCGCCTCGTGGATGTGGTGGCTGAAGTCGATGCCGGGGTATTCCGTGGCAACCTGGTGGAGCACCGGGCCAACCAAGGGCACATCGGACAGATCCTCCATGCGGAATAATCCAGCGCGGAGGCCATCGTCGATATCGTGGTTGTTATAAGCAATGTCGTCGGACAAGGCCGCGACTTGAGCCTCCGCTCCGGCGAAACTGTCAATCTCCAGATCATGACGAGCGGTATAGCTGAGGATCGCCGTGGGAACGTTCCTCTGATGCCGCGCGGAGGGTCCTATCAAGGGGCCGTTGTGCTTGACCAGTCCTTCGAGGGATTCCCAAGTCAGATTGAGGCCCTCATAGCCCACATAACGGTTTTCCAGCTCCGTGACCACCCGGAGGCTCTGGGCGTTGTGATCGAAGCCGCCAAAGGGTGCCAACATCTCGTCCAAGGCGTCCTCTCCGGCATGGCCGAAGGGAGTATGACCGAGATCGTGGGCCAGAGCCAGGGCCTCCGCCAAGTCCTCATTCAGACCGAGGACTCGGCTGATGGAGCGAGCAATCTGCGCCACCTCTAGGGAGTGGGTGAGGCGGGTGCGGAAATTATCCCCCTCGTGGTAGACGAACACCTGGGTTTTGTATTGCAAGCGACGGAAAGCAGCAGAGTGGATGATCCTGTCGCGGTCACGCTGGAATGCAGTACGGGTGCAGCTCTCTGGTTCAGGATGGAGGCGGCCACGGGAGGATTCCGAGTGGCAGGCATAAGGGGAAAGTGTGTCCATGACCAGAGAGTATGCGCCCTGTCGAAGAGGGGTCAAGGGGCCTTGCTCTCTTTCTTAGCCCTCCCAGCCCGAGGCCCCGCCCGTGAGGAACGTTCTTAAGTGCTTTTTTATTTGAAAAATCTTATCGAGGGGCATCGGCAATTTGCGCCAACATCTGAAGACGGTTTTCCGCAGACTCGGGAGCCCCTTTTCCCAAAGTGACGTGAAATTCAAATCCTTCAGTGTCAAACTCCTTAACAATGGACATTCCAAGCAATCCGAGCTTGTTGAGGTCGGATATGATAAGGCGAAAGCTTTCTGGGATGAATCTCCAGCAATGGACATCAATATAATCGTCATGAGATATCGCTTTATCGCACATTTCTTTTGCATAATCAAAGGTATACCGTAATTTTATGTCACCTGTGTAGCCAGGATGCCATGCGACGAAACTGTCGCGGATGGTGTAATTTGAAAAATAACTAAAAACCTGCCCTGGCGTTGGCTTTGTTCTCTGTTCATAAAAAGCATCTAGAAACGAATCCGTTAAATCAAGTTGGCTAAAATAATCGAAACAATATCTTTTATCTGGTATGACCAATGATAAAACCCCAGATGGCTTTAGAAGGCCACGGCATTGCTGTAGAAATCCAATAAAATCTGGAACATGCTCGATAACATTGCTGGCAACAATCCAATCATAGCAGGATTTGTTTCCAATTAAATCAGCAAATTTTTCGCCCTTCCATACAAAATCAACCTCTTCTATGTTTCTGATATCTTGAGCCCCATTGGCATATTTTTCCCGTAATTGGCTCGCATTCAAGTGATCAAGAATATGGACGTTATATCCCAATTTCCTTGGGGCAAGTGGGTTGTAGCTTGGGCCAATTTCAAGGCCAAGGCCGCTCTTATCGATCACGGAAAGAGCTTTTTCCACCCGCCTGGGCATGCAGGGTTGACGGCCTTCGTGGATGCCAAACTGGGTGTAATGGTCTTGTCCCGAGGCAAAGTATCCCGCAGCGATTGCCGCAGCAACGTCAGGGTACCAGGCACGATAGTATTCTTCGTCGAATTGTACGCTCATCATTATTGTTCCCAATCCAGCTCTTGCAGGAAACGTACTCCATATTCCCTCCCCAGTCCATGAGAATGGCCGGGAGAGATGTTCCTTAAGGGACGCATATATAAAGAAGATATAAATTTCCTCCCCCTAAACTTCCCATGGAACGCTAATGCCCCTTTGGAGGAGAGTGAGATCCCATTCTATAAGAGGAGAACCGCCATGTTCGATGCGCTGTTCTTAGCCCTGATCCTCGTGGTTTTTGCGGGATGTGCCCTTTTGGTGCGCGGCTGCGAGCGGTTATGAGCGATCTTTTCGGCCTCGGCCTTGGGGGAGCACTCGTCATCGTTCTGTTGGGATATCTGGGATACGTCCTGCTTCATCCCGAACGGTTCTAGGGGCACGCCATGAATATCAGCGATCTCCTGCCGATGGGTCTCTACGTCGGGTTGATCCTCGTCTTGACCCCTCTGTTGGGAGGGTACATGGCGCGGCTGTTCACCGGGCGGAGGGTGCTTCTGGAGAGGGGACTAGGAGCGCTGGAGTGGGGGATCTACCGGCTCGCCGGGACAGGACCGAAGCAGGAGCAACACTGGACGGGGTATGCCTTTTCCTTGTTGGCCTTCAATCTGGCTGGGGTGCTCGTCCTTTATCTCCTGCAACGGGTTCAGCCTTGGTTGCCTTTGAATCCGGCGGAACTGCCAGCGGTCCCTCCGGGTCTGGCGTTTAATACCGCCGTCAGTTTCGTCACCAACACCAATTGGCAGGCCTATAGCGGTGAGACCACCATGAGTCTGTTCACCCAGATGATGGGATTGGCGGTGCAGAATTTTCTTTCCGCCGCGACGGGCATCGTGGTGGCTGTGGCCTTGATCCGAGGATTTGCCCGAGGCTCGGCGCACACGGTGGGGAACTTTACCGTGGATGTGACGCGGACGATCCTTTACCTCCTGCTGCCCCTTTGCCTGGTGGGGGCCTTGGTGCTGGTGTGGCAGGGGGTGCCGCAGAATTTCCTCTCTTCAGTGGAGGCGACCACCCTGGAGGGGACACACCAGATCATCGCCCAAGGCCCCGTCGCCAGTCAGATGATGATCAAGCATCTGGGTACCAACGGTGGCGGTTTTTTCAATGCCAATGCCGCTCATCCTTACGAAAATCCCACGGGATTGAGCAATCTGATCCACATGTTGGCCATTTTCGCCATCGGCGCTGGGTTGACCAACACCTTCGGACGCATGGTGGGGGATACCCGGCAAGGCTGGGCGTTGTTTGGCGTCATGGGGATCTTGTTTGTGGTCGGGTTAGGTCTCCTGTTTTGGGCCGAAAGCCAGCCTCATCCGGCGGTGGTGGCGCTCCTGGGCGATGGGGCCAACCTGGAGGGCAAGGAGGTTCGTTTCGGCGTTGCCACCTCCGTGCTGTTCACGGCAATCACGACGGCGGCCTCGTGCGGGGCGGTGGTTGCAGCCCACGATAGCCTGATGCCCCTGGCCGGGATGATCCCGATGATCTTCATGATGTTGGGAGAGGTGGTCATCGGTGGCGTCGGTGCCGGACTCTACGGCATACTTCTGTTTGTCTTGGTGACGGTCTTTATCGCCGGTCTGATGGTCGGGCGGACGCCGGAATACCTGGGTAAGAAAATCGAGGCCGCTGAAATCAAGCTGACGGTCTTGGCCTTGCTGGTGCCTCCCATAGGGATTTTGGGATTGGGAGCCCTGGGGTTGCTGCTGGGACCAGCGGTCTCGATCCCGGCGGAGGGGCCTCATGGGTTGTCCGAACTGCTGTACGCCTATACTTCTGCCACCAGTAACAATGGGTCGGCCTTCGCGGGATTTGGTGGCAACACCTTCTGGCACAACCTCCTGCTGGGCGTAGCCATGCTGGGAGGACGTTTCATCGTCATCATCGCCGTTCTCGCCATCGCGGGGAAGGTGGCCGCCAAGAAGGTGGTGCCTGCATCGGCTGGAACCTTTCCCACCCGTGGTGGCGTGTTCGTCGCTCTTTTGCTCGGGGTGATCCTGGTGGTGGGAGGGTTGACGTTTTTTCCTGTCCTCGTGTTGGGGCCGGTGGTCGAGCATGTTTTGCTCGGCGGTGGAACCCTGTTCTGAAAGAGAGCCCTTCATGAGTGCTCATCGTCCTGCCCCGCTGCCTCTGGTTGATCGCGCGCTCCTGGTGCGAGCCGGAGGGGATGCCGTTCGCAAGCTCGACCCGCGCCAGTTGATTCGTAATCCGGTGATTTTCGCCACGGCAATCGCGGCGCTGGGTGTCACGGTGCTGTCGGTCCGAGGCGGCCCGGATCGGGGCGTCATGCTGCAAATCGCCGCCTGGCTGTGGTTTACCGTCCTGTTCGCCACCTTCGCCGAGGCCATCGCCGAGGGGCGGGGGAAGGCCCAAGCCGCCTCGCTGCGCCGCAGTAAGACCGAGGCCACCGCTAAGCGGGTGTCGTCTATTGATGCTCTCGACTCCGCCACCACCGTTCCCGCCGGACAGCTTTGCTCCGGCGATCTGGTGGTGTGCGGGATGGGGGATCTCATTCCCGGCGATGGGGATGTGGTGAAGGGCATCGCCACCGTGGACGAAAGCGCCATTACCGGCGAGAGCGCTCCGGTGATCCGGGAAAGTGGCGGAGACCGCTCGGCGGTGACGGGCGGAACCCGCGTGGTGTCCGATCGCATCGTGGTGCGGATCACCGTCAATCCGGGCGAAAGTTTCCTTGATCGCATGATTGCCCTGGTGGAGGGTGCTCAGCGCCAGAAAACCCCCAACGAGATTGCTCTGACGCTCTTGTTGGTGGGGATGTCCTTGATTTTCTTGGTGGTGGTGGCGACGCTGCCCGTTTTTGCTTCGTGGTCTGGAACGGTGATCCCGGTGGGGTTCCTGTTGGCGTTGTACGTGACCCTGATTCCCACCACCATCGGTGGATTGTTGTCCGCCATCGGCATTGCCGGGATGGATCGGCTGGTGAAGTTCAACGTCATCGCCAAGTCGGGTCGCGCCGTGGAAGCGGCAGGTGATATCGACGTCCTGCTGCTGGACAAGACCGGCACCATCACCCTGGGTGCCCGTCAGGCCGCCGAGTTCCTCGCCTTGCCCGACGTGGGCGAGCGCGATTTAGCCGAGGCGGCGTTTCTCTCCTCCCTGGCGGACGACACCCCAGAGGGCAAATCCATTGTCGCCTTGGCGCGGCTGCGTTTTGGCTGCGAGGATGCCGGAGGGGCGATACTTTCCTTTGTGCCCTTCACCGCCCAAACCCGCATGAGCGGTGTGAAGGGCGAAGGGGTGGAAATTCGCAAGGGCGCCTTCGATGCCATCCGGACGTATCTCACCACGAGCGGGGTCGAGACCCCACGCCCGTTGACTCCCCTGGTGGAGCGCGTCGCCAAGACAGGCGGGACGCCGTTGGTGGTGGTTCGCAATGGTCGCGCCTTGGGGGTCATTCACCTGAAGGATATCATCAAGCCCGGCATCCGCGAGCGCTTCGCGGTGTTGCGTCAGATGGGCATTCGCACGGTGATGGTGACGGGAGACAACCCTCTGACGGCGGCAGCCATCGCCGCCGAGGCCGGCGTGGACGACTTCCTGGCGGAGGCTACGCCGGAGCGCAAGCTTGAGCTCATCCGCGCCGAGCAGGCTCAAGGAAAACTGGTGGCCATGTGCGGGGATGGGTCCAACGATGCTCCGGCCTTGGCGCAGGCGGATGTGGGCGTGGCCATGAACACAGGAACTCAGGCCGCCCGCGAGGCGGGCAATATGGTGGATCTGGAAAGCGATCCGACCAAGTTGATCGAAATCGTCATGATCGGCAAACAGTTGCTCATGAGCCGAGGCGCGTTGACCACGTTTTCCATGGCCAACGACGTGGCTAAGTATTTCGCTATCATTCCGGCTTTGTTTATCAGTTCATATCCTCAGCTTCAGGTTCTCAATGTAATGGGGTTGGGGAGTCCGCAGTCGGCGGTGCTGTCGGCGATCATTTTCAATGCCGTGATTATTCTCGGGCTTATTCCCTTGGCGTTGAAAGGGGTGCGCTACCGCCCCGAGGGGGCCGAGGCTCTCTTGACGCGCAATCTTTTGGTTTACGGATTGGGGGGGCTGGTCGTGCCCTTCGTGGGGATTAAAATCATCGATTATCTCGTCAATGCCTTGGGGTTGGCGGGATAGGAAGGGGGTCTCATGTTAAAGCAACTTCGCTCTACCTTGGTTCTGCTGTTCGTCATGATGGGGATCGTTGGAGGAGTCTATCCTCTGGCGGTGACGTTTCTTGGCCAGGCGCTTTTTCCCTACCAGGCCGGGGGGAGTCTGATGCGAAAGGGAGACACGGTCGTCGGTTCCGCCTTGATCGGACAATCGTTTCGCCAGCCCGGTTTTTTCTGGGGGCGACCCTCGGCGGGAGGCTACGATGCCAACGGGTCCGGAGCGGCCAATGGGGCTCCGTCCAGCAAGGTTTGGGTGGAAACCCTTACCGCACGGGTGGCAGAGCTGCGGTGGACCAATCCGGGTGAAGAGGCGCCCATCCCGGTGGATCTCGTGACCGCCTCGGCCAGTGGGCTCGATCCCCATATCTCTCTGGTGGCGGCCCAGTGGCAGGTGAAGCGAATCTCCGCCGCGCGTCATCTTCCCGAGGACAGCTTAAAAGCATTGATCGAAACCCATGCGGAGGGGAACACTTTCGGTATCCTTGGCGAGCCTCGGGTGAATGTCTTGCGTTTGAATACGGCTCTTGAAAATGGCTTAAGTGATGTCCGATGAGGAGCAGCGTCCTTCTCCCGATGTTCTGCTGGCCGAGGCGCAACGGGAAGGCCGTGGGCGATTAAAAATCTTCCTGGGGTCCGCTCCAGGGGTGGGGAAAACCACCGCTATGCTGAAGGCGGCCCATGATCGAGTCCGTGAGGGCATCGACGTGGTGGCGGGCGTGATCGAAACCCACGGACGCCGCGAAACCGAGGCTCTGGTGGAGGGGCTCGAGGTTCTGCCGCAACGCTCCTTGGACTACCGGGGACGGTCTTTTTGGGAAATGGATCTGGACGGGGTATTGGCGCGAAGGCCGCGCCTCGTGTTGGTGGACGAGTTGGCGCATACCAACATTCCCGGCTCGCGGCATCTGAAGCGACGGCAGGATGTGGAGGAGTTAATCTCCGCTGGGATCGATGTCTACACCACGCTCAATATCCAGCATGTGGAAAGTCTGAACGACGTGGTCGAGCAGATTTGTGGTGTGCGTGTGCGCGAGACCGTCCCAGACGATATTCTGGCCACCGCCGACGAGATCGAACTGATCGATCTGCCGCCGGAGGATCTGATCAAGCGTCTCCACGAGGGCAAGGTTTACGTCCCCGAGCAGGCCCGTCGCGCCGTCAACAACTTCTTTTCCCCCGGTACCCTGACGGCGTTGCGTGAGATGGCGTTGCGTCATACCGCCGAGCGTGTGGACCGGCAGATGGTGACCTACATGCGCGCCCACGCCATCGCCGGGCCGTGGCCAACCCGAGAGCGCGTGCTGGTGTGTCTTGACGAAAAGGTCGAGGCCGAACGCCTGGTTCGTGTGACCAAGCGCATGTCAGAGCGTCGAGGCCTCGCCTGGATAGCCGTGACCGTGGAGACCTTCCACCCCTTAAGCGAAGCCGAGCGAGGAAGGACCGCCGCCGCCCTGCGTCTGGCGGAGCAGTTGGGAGGCGAGACGGCGACCCTGCACGGCGAGGACGTGGTGACCGCGATCCTGGCCTATGCCCACGAACACAACTGCACCCAGATTATTGTTGGCAGGGCACAAGGGGGGCGCTGGCATCTTGGCAAAACCATCACCCAGCGCCTGATTGAACGCGCCGGAAAATTTAACGTCCTGGTGGTGAGCGGAGGGGAGGGGGAAAGTGAGAAGGCAGGCCTTTCCTCCGCGCCTCTTGCTCCCCTGAAACAAGAGAACTGGCTGGGGTATTTGGTGGCCTTGGCGGTGATCATGGCGGCCTCTGGTGTCGGATTTATCCTTGACGGGCTTAATCTGCCGGAGAGCAACATCGCCCTGGCGTATCTGTTGTCGGTTCTGATGGTCGCCCTCTGGAGTGGGTTGCGTCCGGCGATTCTTGCATCCATGGGGAGTATCCTCGGGATCACGGTTTTTTTCACCGAACCCCGCTGGACTCTGATCGTCCCTACCACGCAAGCCTGGCTGACGTTAGCCTTCTTTCTGATCGTCGCGGTGATCGTTTCAAATATTGCCTCGCGTCTGAAAAAACAAATCGAGGCGACTCAGGAAAGCGTCAGACGAACGACCAACCTCTATGAGTTTGGCCGAAAGATTACGGCGGCGGCAACGCTCGACGATGTTCTGTGGGCCGTGGTTCATCACATCGCGGCCACCATTACCGGAAGCTCTCTGGTTTTGTTGCCCAAGGGCGAAGATCTCGTCATCGCCGCTGGGTATCCGCCCGAGGATATCCTGGACGACAAATCCTCCGCCGCCGCCGATTGGGCCTGGAGTCACGGACAGCCGGCGGGGCGAGGCTCCACCACCTTGCCTGTCGCCGATTGGTTGTTTCTTCCCATGAGGACGGCGCGGGGGCCGGTCGGCGTGGTGGGGGTGCAAATGACCACCGATGCCGATCTTCCCACCCCCGCGACCATGCGTCTGCTGGAGACCCTCGCCGATCAAGCCGCCGTCGCCCTGGAGCGCACTACCCTGGCAGCCGATATGGAGACGTCTAAAGTCGCCGGGGAACGGGAACGCTTGCGGACGGCGTTGTTGACGTCTCTCTCCCATGATCTGCGCACGCCCTTGGTGTCAATCATGGGCGCGGCCTCTAGTCTCGTCACCTTGGACGGGGTGCTGGACTCCACCAACCGGCGCGATCTCGCCCAGACCATCCAAGACGAGGCGGAGCGGTTGAACCGTTTCGTGCAGAATCTCCTCGACATGACCAAGCTAGGGAGCGGCGCCCTTAAGCCTCGGGTGGATTGGGTCGATCTGCACGACGTGGTCGAGGCGGCGGTCAAGCGGATGGAGCGTTTGGCGCGATCTCACACGTTGCGCGTTGAAATCCAACCCGAAATGCCACTTTTATGCCTTGATGCCTTGTTAATGGAACAAATGCTCTTCAATCTCCTGGATAACGCGTGTAAATACGCTCCCGGGGGGACAACCGTAAAGGTGTGGGCACGCGTGTTGCCAACGCACGTCGCCATCGAGATTGCCGACCAAGGACCGGGCATCCCCGCCGAGGATCGAGAGAGGGTTTTTGACATGTTCTATCGCGTTTCTCAAACCGACAGTCAAACCGCAGGAACCGGCCTGGGACTTGGGATTTGCCGAGGTATCATCCAGGCCCACAACGGAACGCTCCATGCGGAGCCCGGGCTTCATGGCATCGGAGCATGCATGGTGATTCACCTGCCTCTGCCGGTTGAACGCGGATGAACGAGCCTCCAACAGGACGACCGCGGATCATCGTGCTCGATGATGAGCCTCAAATCCGCAAGTTTCTGCGCATCTCCCTGGGCGCCCATGGATACGATGTGGTGGAGGCGGAAAACGCAAGCGCAGGATTGAAAGTCACCAGGGAGACTTCTCCCCATCTGCTTATCCTGGATCTGGGGCTTCCCGATATGGATGGGCAAGAAGTCGTCTCCGAGGTTCGCAGCTTTTCCGATGTCCCCATCATCATCCTTTCGGTCCGCGCCGACGAATTCGATAAAGTCGAGGCCTTGGATCGAGGTGCCGATGATTATGTCGTTAAACCCTTTGGAATTGCCGAGTTGATGGCGCGTGTCCGCGCCGTGTTGCGGACCAGGAACAGTAAACCCCTGGACACAACCACCATCGAGACCGAGTTCTTGCGAATCGATCTGACCCGCATGGTCGTGACTAAGAATGGGGAAGATGTTCGACTCTCTCGGAAAGAATGGGAGCTGTTGGCCTTCCTGGCGCAGCGGCCAGATCACGTTCTATCCCACAAAACCATTCTGAAGGCGGTCTGGGGACCGGCACATTTGGAAGATACCGCCTATCTGCGAGTCTATGTTAACCAGTTGCGGCAGAAACTGGAGGAGGATCCCGCCCGTCCAGCGCTGATTGTGACCGATCCGGGGGTCGGCTATCGGTTGAGGTGTCGGTGACCGAAGGGGGAGAGAGGCTTGCGCCTGGGGCTGCCGCTCCATACCCTGCCTGGGGGCAATGCCCCAGACCCCTTTTTCTTTTATCGATCTCCAGGTGGTCTTAGGCCTTCCACCACCACGCCAAAGGTCGTCTTCAATTCTTCTTCCAGCAACACATGAAGGGTAATGTGGGGCGGTCTTGCGCTAATCCACTGTCCCTTGATCCAATCAAAGCGGAACGCGCCTCCGATCGGAGAGGACAGCCAGATTTGACGGTTGGGGGCTTGCTTGTTGATGACGTACTGGCCTCCGGTCTCTAGGGTCAGGGTCAGGACGCCGCTTGAGAGTTCGGCGTCGATTTTATCGCCCAGGGTCTCATCCACCGCATCGGCGATTCGCTCAAGCATCTCATTGGCAAGACTGGAAAAACGGTTTTCGTCGAGTTTCATGGGGTTTGCTCCTGGAGACAGCCTGGGGGAGACAGGATGCCTTTCTCGCAATCGCGAGAAAAGAATTATTTTTCGCGAAAAATCCTAAGCTCGCTGGGGGGGTGTTTACCTTCGCAGTAGCAAAACGTCAGAGAAAAACAACGAGAGGCATGTCTTCTGTATAGTTTCCATGTTATTATCGCTTTGGCAATATTCTGCCAGCAGAGTTTGGGGTCAACCCAACATGATATAGGGAGAAATTGGATGGCGCGTATCCTCGTGATCGATTCTGAAGTGAGCACTCGGATGTCCCTGCGGAGCATTCTCTCCACCGCAGGCTATGACGTGGAGTTGAGTGGCGACCTGGCCGAAGGCGGGTTGATTCATACCAAAGAGCCTGTTGATCTGGTGTTGAGTGATACCGTTCCGTCTGATTCTCGGGACCAGTTTGTGGGGGCTCGGCTTTTGGCGGTTCTGAGTGGAAATGCTTCCGCGCCCAATGCGGCAAACGTTTTGTTGAAGCCTTTTCGTCGGGATGATCTTCTGACAGCGGTGCAAAGCGCTCTCGGCGCGGCCTGAGACCGTTTGGAACGCCCCTTTTGCGATGAAAGAAAAAGGGGGTCCGGGGCAATGGCGCCCTAAGCGGGGTATGGGGCACCATTGCCCCGGACCCCCTTTTTTTCAGGGCGTTACGTTCACAGCCGTCGCTGCTTTGATGCCCTGAACAGCATTCAGTCGTTGGGCCGATTGAAAGGCTGCGGTCGCTCCAACGGTGTCTCTCAAGGCGAACAAACTCAACCCCAGTCCAATCAAGGCCTCTGGATCATCGGGCCACTCTGCCAGAGCCGTATCGTAAGCGGTAACCGCCTCCCAATGATGACCGGCGTTATCCAAATCGTGGACGGCGCGAAGATACTCGCGCTTACTGACGGTGGTGGGCAATTCTCCCGGCAGAAGGATCACGAATCCTAAACCGCCAACGTTTTCCCACTCTTCAGTGAGTTCACCGAGAGGAAGGGAGGTGTCTTCTCCAGCATCGGTGTGCAAGACAAGAGTATCCTCCTCTTGACTGTAATCGGTTGCGACGTTGCAACTCCAGGCCGGGCCATTCAAGGAGGGTTTCTCAGTCACTTCGTCATTTTCAACCTGGATGCTTCGCAACAGGATGACGGGATATCCGGCTTTAACTTCCTCGGCTACGGCGGCTCCCTTAGTGATGGGATAGGCGATGCGGGCTTGGCTATGGGCGGCGTCAAGAAGAAGGCGGCGCGGCACCTCGCGATGTGGGGAACCTTCTAATTCTTGAGCGTCGATGGAAATGCCACTCCAGGTGAGGGCTGCGGCGACCGCCTCTGGCCCGCATCCAGGGAGTTCCGCCCGTACGGGAGTGATCCCGTACAGTGCCACAACCAATCCTGCACCTATGACCATTTGAACAATACGCATGAACGTAAACCTCCTGCTTCTCTCCGCGTAAGGCCACGGGGAGAGTCCGAGTCCAGATACACTCCATTTGTGTTTTCTCAGTCAAAAGACAGGTGTTTCAAAGGTCATATGAACTTGATATGAAATATATGAAAAAAGTTTGCATATACTTATGTTTAATTTTAGATTGATATTTTTGGTTATGTGTAAGTTATACTTTTGAAGCGTGAGGTATAGGAGGGATAATCCCCTCATTGAGCTGGGGAGAGGCAGGAATTTCAAGGTTTTCTCCTCCACAAGACCTCCATAGGAGAGAGAGGGAGCCTTCACTCATGGCGTGAGGGAAACTGTGCTTGTTGTCCTCTTCCTCTTCGAGCACTCCGTGGTATAGTCCGGGGATCCCCCTGCGAGATTCGCGAGGGCAGAGCTTTGACTCAAGGAACCCTATGATCACGCCCGTTTCGATTCTTTCTCCCACGCGCCGTGCTTTCCGTTTCGGTCTCATCGCCGCCGTGCTGGCACTTTCCGCCTGCTCGAACAAAAAAGATGAATATGTGGAACGCCCGGTGGAAGAGCTTTATAATGAAGCAATGGATCTCATTGATTCTGGCGAGTATTATAAAGCTTCAGAATCCTTTAATGAAGTAGAGAGGCAGCATCCTTACTCAGCATGGGCTACAAAATCACAATTGATGTCGGCATATGCTCTGTACGAACGCAATAAATATGATGATGCGATCATTCAGCTTGATCGTTTTATCCAGCTTCATCCTGGGAATAAAGATACGGCATATGCCTACTATCTTAAGGGTCTTTGTTACTATGAGCAAATTACAGATGTGGGACGGGATCAGAAAATTACGGATCTCGCACTGAAGTACCTTCAGGAAGTTTCTGATCGTTTTCCTACGAGTCCATATGCTCGTGATGCACGGTTGAAGGTTGATTTGACCAGGGATCACTTGGCCGGAAAGGAAATGTCCGTTGCCCACTACTATCAGAAGAAAGGGCAGTGGGTTGCTGCCCTGAACCGTTATGAAACTGTGGCGCAACAATACCAAACAACCTCTCATGTTCCGGAAGCCCTCTACCGTCTGACGGAAATTTATATAACGCTGGGCTTGAAGGAGGAGGCGCAGAAATCGGCAGCGATGCTCGGCCATAACTTCCCCGGTAGCGATTGGTACGGGGATGCCTATTCGCTGGTCAAGACAGGGACGCCAGCGAGCAATGACAAAGGGGGGAAAGCGGGTTGGCTCGGGTTGTGGTGAACCTCTGATGCTGGTGTCGCTCTCTATCCGGGATGTTGTGCTGATCGAACGGCTTGATTTGTCTTTCGGTGGTGGACTCTCGGTTTTCACCGGCGAAACCGGTGCCGGGAAGTCTATCCTGCTCGATTCGCTGTCCCTGGCCTTGGGGGCACGAGCGGAGTCCGGGTTGGTGCGCCATGGCGCGACCCAGTTGACCGTCGTGGCCGAATTTGATCCCGTTTTAGGGCATCCAGCGCGCCGCTTACTGACCGAGCAAGATATCGAAGTGGATGGGGCTCCTTTGGTGCTGCGCCGGGTGGTGACGGCAGAGGGACGGTCTCGGGCTCATGTGAACGACCAACCGGTCAGTATTGGCTTGTTGCGGCGGCTTGGGGCTGAGTTGGTGGAAATTCACGGCCAATTTGAAAGCCATGGACTGCTCTCGCCGGAGACGCATCCCACCGTTCTGGATGCCTTCGCTGGTGCCGGATTGGCACGAAAGGCCACGCGAGAGGGGTGGAAAGAGTGGCAACGCGCCGCTCAAGCCCTCCAAGAGGCCGAGGCCGCGCTGACCCAGGCCCGGGCCGTGGAAGAGGATCTGCGTTACGCCTTTGATGAATTGAGCGCTCTCAACCCCAAGGCAGGGGAGGAAAGCGAGCTTTCCTCCCAGAGAACTCTCCTGCGGCATGGGGAGAAGCTGATGGAAGCCATGACAGCGGCTATGGCGGCCCTGGTGCGGCGGGGAGACGTGCCGGGCTCCCTGCGAACGGCGCAGCGAACCCTGGAGCGCGTGCTGGATCGGGCAGAGGGGCGTCTCGCTCCCGCCATCGCCGCGTTAGACCGAGCCTCCGCCGAGACGGCGGAGGCCGTGGCAATGTTGGAGCAACTCGCTCATGACCTTCAGATGGAACCAGGGCGGCTGGAAAAGGTCGAGGAGCGATTGTTTGCCCTCCGAGCCATGGCACGTAAGCATGGTGTAGGGAGCGACGAGCTGGAAGCCCTTAAGGATCGCATCAAAGGGCAGTTGGCCTCATTGGACGGGAGTGGCGAAGGACTCGTTCTGCTGGCGCGCGCTGAACGCACTGCACGCGAGGATTATATTAAGGCGGCTCGAACCTTGTCACGGCTGCGCAGTGAGTCCGCTCAACGTCTTGATGTGGCCGTTGCCGCCGAATTGGCCCCGTTGAAACTGGGGAAAGCTCGGTTCCATACCCAAGTCGACTCCCTGGCGGAACCAGAGTGGGGACCCGATGGGGTAGATCGGGTGGAATTCATGGTCTCGACCAATCCCGGAGCCCCTCCGGGAGCTTTGGGTAAAATCGCCTCTGGGGGTGAGTTGGCGCGCTTCATGTTGGCCTTGAAAGTGGTTTTGGCTCGCATCTCCGCCACCTCCACCATTGTTTTCGACGAAGTGGATGCCGGTATCGGCGGTGCCGTCGCTGCTGCGGTGGGAGACCGTCTAGCGCGATTGGGAAGCGATCTTCAAGTCTTGGTGGTAACGCACTCGCCGCAGGTTGCAGCCCGAGGACGGCATCACTATCGTGTTGTGAAGCGAGAAGGACGAGGCGGTGTGAGCACTTCGGTGGAAACGCTAAAAGCGCTGGAGCGCCGCGAGGAAGTCGCCCGCATGCTGGCTGGGGAGGTCATTACCGAGCAGGCGCGCGCGGCTGCGGACAGCTTGCTCGGAGGAGAGTAGAGAGGCATTTTCATCCAGATGAGAGCATATGGTTGCATTCCCCAGATGAAAGTACATAGTTGCGGCGTAGCGGTGGCCGTCTGAGGGGTTTCCCCCTATCCCCGAAAGAAAGCAGAGGAATAAAACATGCATATAAGTGCAATGAAAAATGCTAAAATGTTTTTCGATACCTATATTCAGCAAACAGGTTCTCTCAAAGTCGTTGATATTGGTTCCCAGAATGTAAATGGTTCTCTACGCGATGTCTGTCACTCTGATGTGACATATATTGGTTTGGATTTTATGGAAGATGATGGCGTTGATATTATCATTAGTGACCCATATTCGCTTCCTCTAGAAGATGAGTTTGCAGATATTGTTGTTTGCTCCTCATGCTTTGAGCATTCAGAGATGTTTTGGCTTCTCTTCAATGAAGTCCTAAGAATTCTTAAGTCCAATGGACTTTTCTATCTAAATGTTCCTGCCAATGGTCCCATCCATCGCTATCCTGTGGACTGTTGGCGATTCTATCCTGATTCCGGAAAAGCGCTCGTGGCTTGGGGAAAACGGAGTGGTTTTAACCCCGCTTTGTTGGAATCCTATACCTCTTTACGAGGGGAAAATCCATGGATTGCAGAGGAGGAACAATGGTGCGAGGATTGCAGAGGAGGAACAATGGTGCGACTTTGTGTCGGTGTTTATTAAAGATGAGGCACGAATAGAAGATCATAAAAAAAGAATTCTGAACAGTGATGTCAAGTTTCTCAACGGTTACATTTATGGAAGTGACGATATCATAAAAGAAAGTGCGGTAAATCATGATATGATCATAGAAAGAGATCTTTTGAAATTAGCAAAAATGAAAATAAAATTTTAAGTATTGTATTTTTGAATTGAAATGTACGTAAACGCAGGAGGAATAAGCAATGCATCCGGGTGCAATGAAGAATGCTACGATGTTTTTTGACATATACGTTTCTCACTTAGGACCAGTGAAGGTCGTTGATATTGGCTCCCAGGATGTCAATGGATCTTTGCGCGAGGTCTGTCCTCCAAACGCCACCTACATCGGCTTAGATTTTGAGAGGGCCAAAGGCGTCGATATCGTTCTGACAGATCCTTATTCTCTTCCTTTGGAAGATGAATCCGTTGATGTTGTTGTCTGTTCCTCTTGTTTTGAACACTCAGAGATGTTTTGGCTGCTCTTCAATGAGGTCTTGAGGATTTTAAAACCCAGTGGGATTTTTTACTTAAATGTTCCAGCGAATGGCATTTTTCATCGCTACCCTGTGGACTGCTGGAGATTCTATCCCGATGCTGGCAGAGCCCTGGTAACGTGGGCGAAGCGAAGCGGCTTTAATCCGGCTTTGTTGGAGTCTTATACCTCGAAGCGCTGTGAATACGACTTGAGTGATTACGTATCTGTATTCATTAAGGATAAGTCCAGAGCAGTGGAATATAGAAATAAGATTGTAGATCAGTTTGAAGATTTTATCAATGGATATGTATACACTGAAGAACCTGTTTACCAGGAAGATGTGATTTTAAAGATTAGTCAAATGAATTATGATATGATGGAAGAAAATTTCTTACGTGAACGTTTGTACTATGTGCTGGGGAATCAGGTTCCTGAGTTAGAAGAAGAAATTAGAAAATTGCAGAACAAAATATTGGATTTAGAGGGTAAATTAAGACGATCTTCTTTTTCTTCATGAGAGGGGGGCAGTGCCCCCTCCTCATTTTCATATTATACTTTCTTTTTTCTGAGTTTCATCCTAAGGGACTGTGATAAATATTTTCCAGTATAACTGTCAGAACAGGCTGCGACGTCCTCTGGCGTTCCCGAGACCACCACGCGACCGCCCGCATCACCGCCCTCTGGTCCCATGTCGATGATGTAATCTGCGGTTTTGATCACTTCGAGATTGTGTTCGATCACCAGGACCGTGTTGCCGCCCTCCACCAGGGTGTGGAGCACCTCCAGCAGTTTGCGCACATCTTCGAAGTGTAGTCCGGTGGTGGGCTCATCCAGGATGTAGAGGGTGCGGCCGGTGGCGCGACGTGCCAGTTCCTTGGCGAGTTTGACCCGTTGAGCCTCGCCGCCGGAAAGGGTGGTGGCCTGTTGGCCCAAGTGGATGTAGTCCAGGCCCACTTCGCGCAGGGCGGTCATACGGTCCCGGATGGCGGGAACTGCCTTGAAGAATTCGGCAGCCTCCTCAACCGTCATGTCGAGAACATCGGAGATATTCTTGCCCTTGAAGGTAATATCCAAGGTTTCTCGGTTGTAGCGTCGCCCTTTACAGACATCGCAGCGAACGTACACATCCGGCAGGAAGTGCATTTCGATTTTGATCACCCCATCTCCTTGACAGGCCTCGCAGCGTCCACCTTTGACGTTGAAGCTAAAGCGACCTGGCTTGTAGCCGCGCGCCTTGGATTCGGGCAGTTCGGTGAACCAATCCCGGATAGGGGTGAAGGCTCCGGTATAGGTGGCGGGGTTGGAGCGCGGCGTCCGGCCGATGGGCGATTGGTCGATGTCGATGATCTTGTCGAGGTTGTCCACTCCGTCCAAGCCTTCGAACGGGGCGGGGCGCTCGCGGGAGCCGTTGAGTTGCCGGGTCAGGGCTTTATAGAGGGTTTCGATCACCAGAGTGGATTTGCCGCCCCCGGAAACTCCGGTGATGCAGGTGAAGGTCCCCAGTGGGATCTGAACCGAAACATCTTTCAGGTTATTTCCGCTTGCTCCTGTTAGCGTCAAGGCTGAGCCATTCCCACGACGGCGTATGGGGGGGACGGGGATATGGCGTCTCCCCGTCAGGTAGGCGGCGGTGAGGCTCTCGGGGTGGGCCATGACCTCAGCGGGGGTTCCCTCGGCGACGATATGGCCCCCATGGATGCCGGCTCCTGGTCCCATATCGATGAGATAGTCGGCGGTGCGAATGGCATCTTCGTCGTGCTCGACCACGACGACAGTGTTGCCGATGTCGCGCAGGCGTCGCAGAGTGGCCAGCAAACGGTCATTATCCCGTTGGTGCAGGCCAATGGAGGGCTCGTCGAGAACATACAGAACGCCCGTTAGGCCTGAGCCAATTTGGCTGGCGAGACGGATGCGTTGGCTCTCTCCGCCGGACAACGTTCCCGAGTTGCGGGCCAGAGTCAGATAGTCCAGGCCCACATCCACCAGAAATCCCAGGCGATCATTGATCTCGCGCAGGATACGTCGGGCAATCTCTTGGTCCTTGGGGCGGAGGTGTTGAGACAGGCCAGCGTACCAAGTGTGTGCCTGGGAGATCGACATTTCGGTGACTTGGCTGATGTGTAGGCCGTGGATTTTCACCGCGAGCGCCTCTGGCTTCAGACGTGCTCCCTGGCAGGTCTCGCATTGGGTGGTGTCTTGGAAACGCGAGAGCTCCTCGCGCACCCAGGCGGAATCCGTTTCCTTACTCCGTCGCGTCATATTGGGGATGACGCCTTCAAAGGGCTTCTGCGTGGTGTAGGCGCGCTGTCCGTCCTGGTAGTGCAGGGGGACAACTTCGGTCCCGGAGCCATGGAGAAGGATATCCTGGATCGCGACAGGGAGCCTCCGCCATGGGGTGTAGAGGTCAAACCCGTAATGCCGCGCCAATCCGTCCAAGGCCTGCTGGTAGTACTGGGAGGTCGAGTTCGCCCAAGGGGCAATGGCCCCCTCCGACAGAGTGAGATTCTCGTCGGGGACGACGAGGGCGGCGTTGAAGTACATCTTCACCCCCAGGCCATCGCACGAGGGACATGCGCCGAAGGGATTGTTGAAGGAGAACAGACGAGGCTCGATTTCCTCGATGGTGAAGCCGGAAACCGGACATGCGAACTTGGCTGAAAACACCGTCCGAGTGCCATCACCAACGGTCTCCGTGATGCAAAGGCCGTTGGAGAGTTCCAAGGCGATCTCGATGGAATCGGCCAAACGATTGCCAAGTCCACCCGACTTCACCACCAAGCGATCAACTACCACCTCGATATCGTGCTTCTTCTTCTTGTTCAGGGTGGGAATGTCATCAATCTCGTAAAGCTCGCCGTTGATCTTGACCCGCTGGAAACCCTTGCGCTGCAGCTCTTGGAACTCTTTCTTGTACTCCCCCTTGCGACCGCGCACATAGGGCGCCAAAAGATAAAGCCGTGTGCCGTCGGGCATCTCCTGGATCTTATCCACCATCTGGCTGACGGTTTGACTCTCGATGGGAAGACCCGTGGCCGGGGAGTGAGGCACGCCAACCCGTGCCCAAAGCAGACGCATGTAGTCGTAAATCTCCGTTACCGTGCCTACCGTCGAACGGGGATTTTTTGAGGTGGTTTTTTGCTCGATAGAAATAGCCGGGGAGAGGCCCTCTATACTCTCCACGTCGGGTTTTTGCATCAATTCCAGGAATTGACGGGCGTAAGCCGACAGAGACTCCACATAACGGCGCTGTCCCTCGGCATAAATCGTGTCAAAGGCAAGGGAGGACTTGCCCGAGCCGGAAAGGCCGGTGATCACGACAAGCTTATCGCGAGGGATATCAACATCGATGTTCTTAAGATTGTGTTCGCGGGCGCCGCGGACGCGGATGCTATTGCTCATGGGGGGCTTTGCTTGTGAAAGGGATCCTAAGGGGCTTTGCCCCTTGGCGGGGGGTGTCGGGGGGCAGCGCCCCTGACCTGGCTTAAGCCAGCCAGCCCCTCCACCCGACAAACCCACCCCATCCATCCTGACACATCAGGAT
>JAVBJO010000099.1:0-11739 GCA_031546925.1 Rhodospirillaceae bacterium | reverse complement strand
CCTGGCGGGGGGGTCGGGGGACGCGCCCCTGACCAGGGCGAAAGCCCACACCCCAGCCACCCACCCCTACCCCCCAACAAAAAACCCCCGATTGTTTCGGGGGTTTTTTGTTGGGGGGTCGGGGTGGTTGGCTGGGATGTGGGCTTACGCCCTGGTCAGGGGCGCTACCCCCGACACCCCCGCAAGGGGCAGGGCCCCTTGACCCCTCGTGAGCGCCGTCATGCCAACCGTCACCATCCACAATGCCACCGTGCCCGAAGGCATATTCGACAAGATCGATTGCTCCGTGATGCCTTTCAGCAGCAAATAGAGAAACAGGATGTCACGCACCGGCCGAGGGTCCAGCATGAACACGCGGAGTTGTGTGATAATTATTCCCGAGAGAAGCACAGCCCCCACAACCCCCCCGTAGAGCAAGGCTTGCAGGTACAGGTTATGGGCATGGGTGATTTTCCACCCCACGAAGTCCTTAAGCACCACCATTCCCGAGGCATGTCCGTGTCCCAGAAGGGGCGCCTCTCCCACCAGGTCGAGGACGTAATTCCAAATCTCCAACCGCCCCGACATGCTGAGGATCTCGCTGCTGCTGCCCGAGCGCGCGAATATCTCCACCACGTCGGTGGGAAGAAGATTGGCAAACCCCGCCACAGATTCCATGGTCAAGGCCGTTCCCCCGCACACGATGAGGGTTGGCACCAAGAGCACACCTCCACCTTTCCGATAGGCGAAGAAGAGCAGGCACGCCGTCAACATGGCGAGTGGCGGCAAGCGGGACAGAGTCAAGGCCGCCGTCAAGAGCCCCGCCATCGCCGCAAGCCCCAAGATCATCCGGACTCCCCAACCCGTCAGCATGGCGCGCAGAAACACGCAGGCGAAAGTGAAGAGCGTTGCAGTTTCCGCCAAGGGGATGGGATGGTCGGTGAGCCCGCGCAAGCGTCCGACTTCCCCGGTACTTCCGGGACTTGGTGGAGCGAACCCGTCGGCGAAGGGGGCAATTGCCAGCGAGGGCAACACGATCAGCCCACAACCGATGAGCATGGCGAGCAGAAATTGCTTTTCGCTGAGCACGGCCGCTGCCGCCAGCCCGAAGAGGAACATCCAGCTGTACGCGACAGCAGATTGCAGCGTGTAGGAGGGTGTCGGCGACCAAAGCGCCGAAAGCCCAAACATGCCAATCAGCCCGGCGGTACAGAGCACCGTTCCATGGCTGAACATTTTGCGGTTGCTGTAGACCTTGAGTGCCCCAATGGCACCGCATCCCAGCCAAATGGCACCCCGCGCCAACACTTGGGCATCCACGGACTTATCGGCCCAAGAGCGTGCCCGGAAACTGGAGTCGGTGATGAAGACCAGTGCCGCCAAGGCCAGCACGAAGGCCCAGGGCTCCCCGCGCAACAGGGCAAACATCAGGGGGATGGACCACACCAGCACGACCAGGGCCAGGGGCACACCCCATAAGTTTTCGGCCTCGGGAAAGAGGGCAGGTAGCACCAGGGAGAGCAAGAACCCAAGGATGGAAACGGAGGCCAGAGCCTTTCCCGCCCCACGGGGCAGAGGCATCAGCTTTTGAGGGTGGTCCATGGTTTTTCCCGAAACAAGAGGAAGGCCGCGCCGAGACCAGAAAACACCATGCCGCCGGTAATGCCGGCCATGGCTCCGCCGAGTCCCCAGGTGGGGACGAGCAACAAGCAAAGACCAATCCCCACCACCGCCGAGCCAATCCGCCCCAAGAACAACAAATCCGGTCGGCGCAACAGGAACAGGGCGGTCTCCACCGGGTAGACCATCAAGACGGTGAGGTGAACCGCAGCAAACCAGCGCAAGGTGTGGCTGGGATCGCCGTAACGTGGTCCGTAGACCAAGTGCACCAGGGGATCGCCCGCCACCACCAGCAGCAAGAGGTACGGGAGCGTGAGGATGACCAAGGCCGCCGTGGTGTGGGCCAGCGCCCGACGCAACCCGTCGATTCCTTGCACGGCCAGCGCTCGCGCCGCGCGGGGTTTGTCGAAATTGTCCACGGCGGTGGCCGCGGTGGAGAGAGGCTGGGTGAAGTTACGCATCGCCTGGAACAGGGCGACAGGCGCCGGACCGGCGATGACTCCCAGGATCAACGGTGGCATATGACTGTAGCCGTTATAAGCGAGATTACTGGCGACCGACCAACCGATGAAGTGACGGAAGCGGCGCAGAAAGGGCAAAAATGCAATCGGATCCGCCGGTTTCTTCTGCCGAGGCGTTAAAAACATGCACAAGAGCCCCGCCCCCAGATTGGCGCAGGCGAACCCCAGGGCAGCCGCAAGCAAGCTGTGCGTTGCCGCGGCGACGCCCACGCCCAGCAGGTAGAGGGTGAAGTAAAGGCCCGCCGCCCCCACCACCGGCCCCAAGCGGTTATTTTGGATCAACCATCGTCGGCGAAATTCGTATTCAAAGCTGGGAAAGACGCATCCTGCGGCGATAAGGAAAGCCGTCACCATCCACATGGGCGCATCAAACAGCGGCAGAAGCAGGGCAACAATCCCCAGGGCTGCCGCCGCCAAAGCCGCCGTCCAGTGGTTCAGCAGCCGCCAGGCGTGGCCCTCTTGGTGCAGAACGGTCGAATCAGCGGTGTGGATCACGAAGGGGACCACCACCGCCGAGCGCTGAAGATTCACCACGAACAACAAGATCAACCACGCGAACGAGAAGGTGCCAAAGGTGTTGGCATCGAGACTCCGGGCGAGCAGGAGCAGGCTCAGGAAGTTGGCGCCGGACAGCATGGCCTGTTCGACCAAGGAGAGCAGTCGCGTGCGATCCGAGGCAATCCGGCGCAAGACCGTGCCTAGGCGGAAGAGGTTGCGTGTTACCGCAATCCTCCTCGTTGACTTGGTCATCGTTCTACACCTCGTTCTCGGAGCGTGGTGGGGCCGCAAACAGATACCGCACCATCACGCCCACGCGGAAATAGCGCACGGAGAACAAGGTTCGGAGGGCTCGGGCTTTCTGGCCGCGCATGCGCAGCGCGGGAGAGCGCAGTACCTGCATGCTTTTGAGCAACGGCGGCGAGGCCATGGCCAAGGTATAGGCCCCCCATCGCAAACGGAACCAGGATTGCGTCGCCATGTGATTGCGGGCGTGCCACGAGGTCCGCTCGGCTTTCTTGCGCAATTCCAACATGGTGTGACGCGCCGGGTGACGCACGCACACTTCCGGGGCGTAGCCGATGCGAAACCCCAACCCCGTCGCCCGTCGGCCCCATTCCAAATCTTCCGGTTGCGAGCCGTTCAAGAAGGGGCCGATGGTGTTGAAGGTCCGCCGCGTCACCATGATGTTGGCTCCAGCGGCGAAGTGCTTGCGCTCGACGTAGCGACGACATTCAAACCCGAACACCTTGTCAAACAGTTCGGCATCGGTGGGGTTGCGCTCGTCGACGGCGAATAGAGAGATTTCTCCGCCGACGATATCCACCCGCTGGCCGGCTTGTCCGGACAACATGCGCACCCCATTGGTCAGCCAATCCCGCTCGGGACGGCAGTCGGAGTCGGTGAAGGCCAAAATATCCCCTGAGGTCTGTTGGACCCCCCGGTTACGGGCCGAACCGCACCCGCGCTCGCTTTCGTAAAGCGCCTGGACGCCGGGAAACCGTGCGACAAGATCGTCGATGGGCTGATCCGAACCATTGTCAACCACGGTTATGGAATACCTCTCGCGAGGGTAGGACTGATGCGCGAGATCTTCCAGGCAGAGCATCAACCTGTCGCGATCATTCAAGTGCGGGATAATCACATCGACGAAAGGGGGGGTGGTCATGGCATCGCCTCCCACGGGTCAGAGATGTTCTGGCGGGCGCTGCTCCGAGGGGAGCGCGGAGGGCTCCTCCCGCAGACGCCGATTGCGGTCGAGGGCGGCATAGGCGGACAGCAGGTGAGGAATCTGATGCTCCCAAGCGAGCTCTTGTTCCATGCGCTGACGGCCTCGCTCACCCATGGCCTGGCAGAGAGCGGGATCGTCCAGCAACTGGGCGATCTTGGCGGCGAGGTCGCGCGAATTGCTGTCCTCGGCGTACAAACCCGCGTCCCCGGCCGAGCGACGCCCCTCCACCAGGTCGAACAGGACCACCGGCTTGGCCAGCGCCATGTATTCCAGGATCTTGTTCATGGTACAGGAATGATTGAACTCGTTGGCGGGATCGGGGGAGACGCACACATCGGCAGCATTCAAGTTGGGGATCAGCACACTGTCGTCGGCCCACCCGGTGAAGGTGACCGCTTGGCTAAGTCCCAAGCTCTCCGCCATGGCTTTCAGGGGCTCCAGCATGGGGCCGTCGCCCATCAGCACCGCGTGCACTTTACGGTGTTGTTCTACCGTCAAAATGTGCATGGCTTCGAGAACGTGCTCGACGCCGTCTTGGCTGTTCATGACCCCCACGTAAGCCAGCAGGTGGTCGGCCCCCCGCCGGAGCGCGAGGTCGGGCGGAGCATGCTGCAACCGGCGCATGTCGGGGCCGCTGCGGACCACGAACACCTTGCTGGGAGCCATGCCGCCCCGGGTGATGGCCACGTGGCGGAAACTTTCATTCGTGGCGATGGAGACATCGGCGGTTTTGAAGGTCAGCCGTTCCAACAGCCGCAGCAGGCGGTAAAGCGTGCCTTTCTTACCGAACTTGGCCACGTAAAGCTCGGGCGACAGGTCGTGGTGGTCGAAAAGGAAACGCTTGCCGAAGACAATCTTGAAGAACGCCCCCACCAGGAACAGGGTCTCGGGCGGATTGCAGGCGTGGATGACGTCGAAGCCGCGCCCGAAGAAGACGCGCCACGCCAGCAGAGACTCCCAGAACAGCGCCGAGGCGTACTCTCGCACATAGCCGAACAGTCCCTCCCCCTCGGGCGGAAGGGGATGACGCCAGATGTGAATCCCGTCGATGTCCTCGTGGCCACGCGGATAGGCAGGCGTAGCCGGACAAATGATCGAGACTTGCCATCCCGCCTCGGCCAAGGCTTTGGCTTCTTGCCAGACTCGACGGTCGCGAGGGACCGGCAAATTTTCGACAATGATGAGAACTCTGGGGTCCATGGAACTTTACCTTTCCGGTTGGCGCTTCAGTTCCCGTAATAGGTGGAACTGCGGAAACAGAAGTCCACGTAGTCTGAATACTGTCGCTGCCGCTCCAAATCGACTTTACTCAAAACCACGCCACCGATGGGGATCTCGAAGGAGCGGAGGTGATCAATCCCGGCTTCCACCGCTCGACGCGGGGTGCGGTCCCATTCCACCACGTAGAGGCAGAAGAGGGAGAACGGGGCCAACAGTGCCGCATCGAACGCCACCATGGTGGGAGGCGTATCCACCAGCACGATGTCGTAGCGTTCCTTCAAGCGCTCGAACAGCAAGGCCAGAGCGGGGTCTTCCAACAGTCGTTGCGGTTCCGAGGTGTGGCGTCCGGCGGCCACGAAATCCAAGGCGGAGCGGCTGTCGTGGCGGATGATTTCCTCTAGGGACGACTGCTGCGCCAGATAATCGCCCAAGCCCGGCACCTCATAGGTGGAAAGCTGCCGCGCCACCGACGGACGACGCAAATCGCAATCCACCAGCACGACCTTTTTCTCCGACAGGGCGAGGGAACGGCCCAAACTGACGGCAAACGCGGTCTTGCCCTCTCCCGGCACCGAGGAGGTGATCATCAACGCCCCCGGCTTCCCGCGTTCGTTGCGCTCGCTGGCGCTGAGGGTGGCGATTTGGGCCGAACGAATGGCCTCGGCATAGACGGACTCGGGGCGATCCACCAGATAGTCCCCCGGCAGCACGCGCGGCGTGAGACGAGTCGTATCGGGCAGGATACCCAAGGTGGGCAGTCCCAGGATGTCGCGCACCTGGCGGGTGGATAAAAAGCCGGTACGGAAGCGCTCCAGCAGGAAGGCGAGCGACACCGACAACCCCGCCGAGCCGACGAAGGCCACGCCCATGAAGAGCAACGGCTTGGGATAGCTGGGCTTGGCGGGAGGCGTGGCGCGCGAGGCGATCCGGGCATTGGATTCCGAGACATCCACCCGATTGGTCAGCTCGGCATAGCGGGTGAGGAAGCTTTCCAACAGCACGTTTTTGGCATTGATGCGTTTTTGGCTTTGCTCAATCTCGGTCATGGCCTGGTCCGAGGCGGAGGCGTGCGTCTGAATGGCCTCGATCCGCACCTTCAGGATGTCCTCTCGCGCCTTGGCCAGGGCGGCCCGGTTGGCGACGCGGCCCACTTGCTTGGTCACCTCTCGGTCGACCTCCGCCCGCAAGCTTCCCAATTGTCCTTTGAGCGCCTTTAAGGCGGGGCTGTCATCGCGGTAGCCCACGGAAAGCTCCGCCAGCCGCCCGAGGATCTTGGCCTCCTCCCGCCGCAGTTCCTGGAGGAAGGGCGATTCCTCCACGAAGGTGAGCGAGGTGGTGGCACCGCCGCCCTTGGTGACTTTGCGGGCTTGGGCAAGGGCGGCTTCGGCCTCGGCCCGTTCGCGCTCGACCAGGCCCAGCTCGGCGGTGAGCTGCACCAGTTGCTGCGAGGCGACTCCGCCTTGCTCGCGCACGTCCACCGGCGAGAGATTATACTTATGACGCAAGGCCACAGCGGCGATGCCCTCGGTTTTGAGATCGCCTTGCAACTGGGCGATCTGGCGTTGGATCCAGTCGCTGGCGCTCTGCATTTCCGCCAGTTTGCCTTCGCGCTGGGAGCGGATATAAAGCTCGGCCAGGGTGTTGGCGATCAGAGCGGCCTTGGTGGCATCCTCGGATTCGACCTTGACGCGGATGACATAGGACTCCGACTCGTTCTTCACCTTCAAACGCTTCAGCAGGGTATCCACCGCCGCAGTTTGCGCATCCTGAGGCTCGGACATGAGGCCGACCATCTCCTTCAGCCCCTTCCACGAGGAAACCACCGCCTCGGGAAGCAGCGAGGGCGCGAGATCCGCATTGAACTCGGGGTCCCGCTCCAGCCCCAGGGTCGCCACCACCTGACTCGCGAGACCGCGGGATTCCAAGATATCGATCTCGGTAGAGACCACCACCGGCGTCAACGGTGGAGCGGCCACGTTGGTCCGCGTGGTGAGCAGCGGCTCGGTGGGACCGTTGCGGGTGTTGAGGGCGATCAAGGTCTCTGCGGTGAAACGAGGGGTGAGGATTTGCAACGTCCCCGTCGCAACCACGACGGCGCCGAGGACAATGGCGGCAACCAGCCCCTTCCGCTGCCAGAGAATCGAAAGGGCTTGAGGCGAGTCCTGAGACTCACGGGCATCGGAAGCGTCAGCCACCATCTGTCTGCTCCAGTTGAGCGCACTGCGGCAAAGAGCGGCTCGAAGGGTTGTCGAGCCTCTCACCGTTTCGGCAAGTGGAAAGGTTATCTCCGGGGAATATCGACACGAGGCGCCGACTCCGGCAATACGTTCAAACGGAGATCATCGGATGACCTATCAGAGAAAGAGGAAACAATGGATTATCCTTAAGCGTTCGCTCTGGATATTTTGGCTTTATCATGGCGCACTCTCTCGAAACATCCGCACCACCCTCGCCGTGGCGTGGCGGACGAAGGTTCTGGTCCGATGAACCAGCCACTCGCGGCGCTTGATGGGCCAGCCCGTTTGATGGGTGGCCTGACGCGGCTTGACCGGGTGCCACAATTGATCGGGCTCGGGGCCGGGCTGGGTGAAAATCGGACGGAAAACAAAGGTTCCCGGCGAAAGCGTGTCGTCCCCCGGCGTGGACCGGTAGAACAGCCCACGGTTTTGCGGACAAACAAACTCGCCGGTGCCGCCGATGTCCTCAATGGCCAGGCCCGCGTCCAACAGGATGCGGGGGACGATGCCCTCGTAAAAGCCATCCCAGCCGTTCAGATAAGCCGCATCCAGGGCGTCATACCCCGCGCGGCTGAGACGGAATAACGGCATAAACGCCCGCACGAACGGCGCAAGGTCAGCGGGGGCACCGGTGGGAGTCCGCACGCTCGGCCAGTTGGGCCAGTTGGGATTGGTGCCCCAACGGTGGATGCTCGTGGCCAGCAAGGCGGCATCGTTGTCGGCGAAGTGGTCGAACAGCGTCCCCCAGCATCCGGTGAAGACGACATCGTACTCGACCACCCAGACCCGCTCGAAGACGGCACGTTGCGCCTTCCAGAAGGTGAAGGAAAACAGCTCGATGTCCTTGTCGCGAATGCGTCGTCCTTTTAAGGGATAGCCCATTCCGCGCAGATCCTCGCCGGTGAAGGTGAAGACGCGAATGTCCTTGGGGCGGCGGTAGGTGGGATTGATGTCGTCGCTGCCGTTAAGCAACACGAACACATCCCGATCTCCCGACTCCTCCACCAGGCGGCGGTAGTGCGCAACGATGGTGTCGTCGATGAAGTGAGTCATCAGCAGGACGGCTTCCCGCTTTCCGGTCATCGTTCCAACCCCCTCCGTTGTTGTCGGATGGTTGGATAGGTGGGCGTTCATAGCCTTGACCGCCATTCATCCAAAAGGAGAGTCTCCTAATCGCGAAAGAGCCCATATCGTGAAAGGGAAGGGGGCCGGGCATCACGCCCGAAGTGGGGATTGGGAC
The DNA here is from genome assembly GCA_031546925.1 of Rhodospirillaceae bacterium. Classification (GTDB taxonomy): domain Bacteria; phylum Pseudomonadota; class Alphaproteobacteria; order Rhodospirillales; family Magnetospirillaceae; genus Magnetospirillum. Next base: position 3,192 of record JAVBJO010000099.1, on the reverse strand, counting down.
GGGGGCGCAACATCAGGCCTCTTGTGTAGCGGCTCAGGTTGTGGTTAACCCAAGGGCAACCTCGCGCGTGTTGGCTTTAGCGCCCCGTGGTGTTAAGGCGACGGGTCTCCCTCTCGTTCTTCAAGGAAAGTGTCTCCGATGAAAGCTCGTTTTCCCCACCGTTTTGCGCTTGTTTTCGGACTGGCGGTTGGTTTTGGTGCGTTGTCATCGTTCGGCGCCTTGGCCGCTGAGGCTGACCCGGTGTTGGCAAAGGTCAACGGCAGTGAGATTAAGCTCTCGGCCGTAGAGGCCTATAAAAAGATGCTGCCGCCGCAAATTGTTTCTCAACTCCCGCAGGAGCAGTTGCTGGACAGCTTGATTATCAACCAGTTGATCCAAGAGCAAGCCCAAAAGGACGGGTTAGAGAAGGATGCGGAAGTGCAGGAGGCTCTTCGGCAAGTGTCGCAGCAGGTTATCGCCAAGGCTTGGGTGAGCCGCAAGCTGAAGTCGCAAGTGACGGACGCGATTTTAAAGGAGAAGTACGCCAAGCTTCTGGCTGATTTTAAGGCGACGGACCAGGAAGTTCGCGCGCGTCATATCCTGACCGCCACCGAAAACGAGGCCAAAGCCATCATCGACGAAGTGAAAAAGGGTGCCAATTTTGCCGAGCTGGCGAAAACCAAGTCCACTGACCCCACCGCGAAGAGCAATGGAGGCGATCTCGGCTTTTTTGGCAAGGCCGAGATGGTGCCAGAGTTTTCCGATGTGGCCTTCGCCATGAAGGTAGGGGACATCTCGGCCCCGGTGAAAAGTGCCTTTGGTTGGCACGTCATCACGGTGGAGGCGCGCCGCGATGTTGCGCCTCCCTCGTTTGAGGAAGCCGAAGGCCCCTTGCGCGAGCAAATGAATGAGGATGCGGCGGAGCAACTGATTACCGACCTGCGCAAAGGCGCTAAAATCGAGCTGACCACGTCCGAAGAAAAGCCTGTCGCCCCCGTCGAACCAAAGAAGTAACCCGACGCCGCCTCTTGTCGCAAAACCCGTTGAAGAAGGATATTCATTCATGATTGCCGTTTCGCCCTTGGCGCCTGCCGCATTTCCTCGGCTCCCGCGTCTGGCCGGAGTTCGTCTGGCGATCCATGAGTGCGGGTTGCGCTATCAGGGGCGGCCGGATCTTCTGGTGGTGGAGATGGCACCGGGGACCACCGCAGCGGGGGTGTATACGCGCTCCTTGACGCGCTCGGCTCCGGTGGATTGGTGCAAGGCGGCCTCGGACGCGGGGAAAGGGGGGGGGCTGGTGGTGAACTCCGGCAACGCCAACGCCTTTACCGGCGCGGCGGGTGTCGCCTCTGTGGAGCGCACCGCCGCAAAAGCCGCTGCTCTGATCGGCTGTGCCCCGTCGGAGGTGTTTATCGCTTCCACCGGCACCATTGGCGTTCCTCTGCCGGACGAGAAAATCACCCGCCACTTTGACGCCCTCCGCACCAAGCTGCACGAGGACGCTTGGGAGCAGGCGGCCCGCGCCATCATGACCACCGATACCTTCCCCAAGGCCGCCACACGGACGGCCTTGATCGAGGGACAGACGGTGACCCTCAATGGGATTGCCAAGGGCTCGGGGATGATTGCGCCCGATATGGCCACCATGCTGGGCTTCGTCTTTACCGATGCGACTCTGCCCGCCGCTGTGCTGCAAAGCCTGTTGACCGCCGGCGTGGATCGCACCTTTAACTGTATTACCGTGGATAGCGATACCTCCACCTCCGACACGCTGCTGTTGTTCGCCACAGGGGGCGTTTCTCACCCGACGGTGGAACGCGCCGATGATCCTCGGTTGGGGGATTTCCAGGCTCAGTTGTTCGATCTGCTCGCCGACTTGGCGCATCAGGTGGTCAAGGACGGAGAAGGTGCCAGCAAGTTCATCGAAATTCAGGTGAGAGGGGCCGACTCTGCCTCTGCCGCGCGACGCATCGGGCTGGCTATTGCCAACTCTCCCCTGGTGAAGACCGCCATCGCCGGAGAAGACGCCAATTGGGGGCGCGTCGTCATGGCCGTGGGAAAATCCGGCGAAAAGGCGGATCGCGATAAGCTCTCCATCCATATCGGCGGCGTCCAGGTGGCACAGCATGGCGTCGTCGTGCCGGGATATGATGAAACACCGGTGGCGGCGCATATGAAGGGACGCAACATCGTCATCGCCGTGGATGTGGGGATCGGTCAAGGCGAAGCCGTGGTGTGGACCTGCGATCTCACCCATGCCTATATTGATATCAACGGATCCTACCGCACATGAGTGAAGGCTGCTGGTCCACGCCTTCAGCTTGGCAAGGCGTGATCTTGACCACCGCGCATCTGCGCTTGCGGCCCAAGTACCAGGACGGGGTTCTGACCTTGACGCTGGAGAGCACCCTTCACGGCGGCGAGGTTGGGATCCTCTGGTGCACCCTCTCCGAACAGGGGGCAAGCTTGGCGGGAAGAGTCTTCGCCCCCCTGGCGGACAACCAGGTTTTTTTCCTTGAGGCAACGCGGCGCTTCCTGCGCCACCTCTTTGAGGATGGTGGGGTGGCGTTGGTCTCTCTTGCGCCTCAGGCCGCTGAGGATCCGCTTGCTTTGCAAGCGTTGGTCCAGGCGGGGGTTGGACTGAACCAGGCAACATGGCGAGCGGCTCATAGGGCTCGGCCTTTGTTGCTGGTGGCCGCGGCAGCCCTCATCGACCAAGACAACTATGTGCTACTGACCCAGCGCCCGCCCGGCAAAAGCATGGCCGGACTGTGGGAGTTCCCCGGAGGCAAGGTGCAAACTGGGGAGACTCCCGAACAGGCCTTGGTACGAGAATTAAACGAGGAACTCGGTATCGAAGTGGGAGGAGGATGCTTGGCTCCCTTGGCGTTTGCCTCTCACGATTACGACACATTTCACCTGCTGATGCCGCTTTATGCCATTCGGCAATGGCGTGGGGGGCTCTCTGCGCGAGAGGGACAGGTGCTCAAGTGGTTCTGGCCCGAGGCGATGAAGACGGTGCCCATGCCGCCTGCGGATATTCCCTTGCGAGCGGTGCTCCGGGATTGGCTTTGAGCGGGTCAAGGGGCCTGCCCCTTGTGGGGGTGTCGGGGGCAACGCCCCTGACGAGGGCGTAAGCCCATCCAGTGCCCCCACCCCGACCCCCCAACAAAAAAACCCCCGAAACAATCGGGGGTTTTTTTGTTGGGGGGT
>JAVBJO010000103.1:0-6977 GCA_031546925.1 Rhodospirillaceae bacterium | reverse complement strand
TGCGTTTGGGTGGATTCCTTGGGGTTAAGTTGGGGTGGTGGTTTTTGTGGGGTTTTTTTTGGTTTTGGCTCCGTGGCGTTGTTTGTTTTTTTACGTGTTAATGGTCATACAGCACGTGCACCCCTTCCCAAGAACGTCGCGAAGGCCTATCTTCCCCCCTCTCCCAGGTTCGGGCAGGAGCCCATGACAAAACTCTCTCACATCCGTAATTTCGCCATCATCGCTCACATCGACCACGGAAAATCGACACTGGCGGATCGCTTGATCCAACTGTGCGGCGGGGTCGAGGCCCGGGATATGAAGGAGCAGATCCTTGATTCCATGGACATCGAGCGCGAGCGAGGGATCACCATCAAGGCGCAGACGGTCCGGCTGAGTTACACAGCCGCCGATGGCAAGACCTATCAGTTGAATCTGATGGACACCCCCGGCCACGTGGATTTCGCCTACGAGGTCAGCCGCTCTCTCGCCGCGTGCGAGGGCTCGATCTTGGTAGTGGACGCGAGCCAAGGGGTCGAGGCACAGACTCTGGCAAACGTTTACCAGGCTTTGGATGCGGGCCATGACATTGTTCCGGTACTCAACAAAATCGACCTCCCCGCCGCCGAGCCCGAGCGCGTGAAGCAGCAGATCGAGGACGTCATTGGTTTGGATGCCTCGGACGCGGTGCATATTTCCGCCAAGTCGGGCATTGGCATCCCCGAAGTGCTAGAGGCTCTGGTGACCCGCCTCCCCCCGCCCGAGGGAGACGAGACAGCTCCGCTTCAGGCTTTGCTGGTGGATTCCTGGTATGACTCCTACCTTGGGGTGATCATTCTGGTTCGGATTCGCAACGGCGTGCTGAAGCGCGGCCAAAGGATCCGGATGATGGCCACCAATGCGGTCTATGATGTGGATGGGGTGGGCTATTTCACTCCCAAGATGGTGCGGTGCGACGAGTTACGTCCGGGCGAGGTAGGATTCATCACCGCAGGGATCAAGGCGGTGGCGGATACCAAGGTGGGCGATACCATCACCGATGATCGCAAGCCGGCTCTTGAACCTCTTGCAGGCTTCAAGCCTTCGGTTCCGGTGGTGTGGTGTGGGTTATTCCCGGTGGATGCGGCGGATTACGAGTCGCTGCGGGATTCCTTGGGTAAGCTGCGCCTGAACGACGCCAGCTTCCAGTACGAGCCGGAGACTTCCGCCGCCTTGGGATTCGGCTTCCGGTGTGGCTTCCTGGGGTTGCTCCACCTCGAGATCATTCAGGAGCGGTTGGAGCGAGAGTTCAATCTGGAACTGATCACCACCGCGCCCAGCGTGGTCTATCGCATTCACTTCACCGATGACACCATGATGGAGCTGCACAATCCCGCCGACATGCCGGACCCGGCTCGCATCCGACAGGTGGAGGAGCCTTGGATCAAGGCCACCATCATGGTTCCCGATGAATATTTGGGTCCGATTCTCCAGTTGTGCACCGAACGTCGCGGGCAGCAGCAAGATCTGACCTATGCGGGAACCCGCGCCATGGCGGTCTATAAGTTGCCGCTCAACGAGGTGGTCTATGACTTCTATGACCGTCTGAAGTCTATCAGTCGCGGTTATGCCAGCTTTGATTATGACATCGATCATTATAGCGAGAGCGATCTGGTCAAAGTCGCCATTCTGGTCAATCATGAGCCGGTGGATGCTCTGTCGTTCATCGTTCACCGCGCCAATGCCGAGGCGCGAGGCCGTTCCATTTGCTTGCGCCTGAAGGATCTCATTCCGCGCCAGATGTTCCAAATCGCCATCCAAGCCGCCATCGGCGGGCGTGTGGTGGCGCGGGAGAGCATTGCGGCCCTGCGCAAGGATGTGCTGGCCAAGTGCTACGGGGGTGATGTCAGTCGTAAGCGGAAATTGCTCGACAAGCAGAAGGAAGGCAAAAAACGGATGCGTCAGTTCGGGCGGGTGGAAATCCCCCAGACCGCCTTCCTCGCCGCCCTGAAGATGGGAGACGACTAAAAGAATGGTCGACCTCGCAGCGGCTGCCCTGCTGGAACGGTTGGAGGCCCTGGCACGGGCCGCAGGAGAGGTGATCTTAGAAGTCTACGCAACCGACTTCACGGTCGAGCGGAAAGACGACGACTCCCCCGTCACCGAGGCGGATCGTCGCGCCGAGGCGATCATCCTGCCGGGACTGCGCGCGCTCCTGCAAGGCGTCCCTGTCGTCGCCGAGGAAGCCTCCGCCGAAGGCCAGACTCCCCAGGTCGGGGACACCTTCTGGCTGGTGGACCCCCTGGACGGCACCAAGGAATTCATCCGTCGCAACGGCGAATTCACCGTCAATATCGGCCTTGTGGTCCAAGGAACACCGGTTCTGGGGGTAGTCTTTGCTCCGGCGCTCAACGTGTTGTGGTCGGGAGCCCGCTGGAACGGGGCGATCCTGGCCTTTCGTGAGGATCACACGGGACGCCGCTCCATTGGCTGCCGCAGGCCCCCTGGACAAGGCGCCGTGGTTTTGACCAGTCGCTCCCATGCCAGCGGCGGCGAGGCCTGGGCCAATACGCTGGAGCACCCCGTCCAAGAGGTGTTAGGCTCTTCTTTGAAGTTCTGCCGCGTGGCTGAGGGAAGCGCCGACTACTACCCGCGCCTCGGCCCCACCAGCGAGTGGGATACCGCCGCCGGACACGCCATTTTGCGCGCGGCACAAGGATCCGTGACAACTCTCGCGGGGGAGCCTCTGGCGTATGGCAAGCCGAGATTCCTCAACCCCGACTTCGTCGCACGCGGCCTTCCTTTGCCGGAGAGCGTATAGCTCCCGCAGAAGGCGCGGGCTTATCTCCTTATTGTCATTGCGATCATTCTTGTCTGTTGCTTGCCCCTTGCGTGGCAAGAAAGGACAACGAGGGCTGCCGGCTCTCGCAAGTGCTTTACACACCCATGTTCCCGGAAAAATTGCAGACTCTATCCGGGTATTATCGCTGTCATAATCGGGATGAGCTTCTGATTGCTAATTGATTTTATCGACTTTTAAGCGTAAAATATGTGGAATGAATAAGAGATCCTAATGGGGGGATCTGCTTTCACTATCTTCATGAAGGGCTGACGTTTTCTCTTTCCCTAAGATGGAGTAAACCAAGGGGTTGCATCCGAGCTGGAGAAGAAAACGAGAGCGGGGAGCAAAAAATCGTGTTGCGTAACACAAAAATTGTCACAAAATTTATGATGGTCATTGCCATCATGGGTGTTTTGGTGGTTGCAAATTTCTGGCTGTCCTATGGCACCATAAATGAAACGGATGCTTACTACTCAAGCATTATCAACTCGGATGTTGTCGTTGTTCGTAAGGTTTTACGAGCCCGCGGGGATGTGCAGAGCATTGGTCGTCAGATGAACAATGTGCTGTTGGCCCGTAACGGCACCGATGGCGTGGATGTTCTCGAGAAAAGTGTCAACGACTTAGTTGCTACCATCCGCAATGCGACCGACGAGATTGAAACTATCAACGCGCAAGATGAGGTTCCTGGCAGCAAGAAGATCGTGGATGACATACGCTCCGCCCTCGAAAAGCTTGACCGGACCGCTAAGGCGACGATCAAAATCAAGCGCGATGGGGGACCCAATCAAGATGTGGACGCCCGGGCAAGTTGGGGGAGCGCGGATGGTCGTCCTACCGTGGTCTCCATCTATGAGGAAATTGACCATTTCGCGAGCGAGTTGGGGGCTCGTCTGACCAAGGAAGGCAAGGAAGAAACCGACAAGGTTCATGCCGACCTTTTTCGTCAGCTCATGATCACCATCGCGTGTCTGATCGGTGCGATCACCCTCTCTGTGGTCATTGCCCAGGTGGGTGTCGTGGCCCCCTTCCGCGCCTTGATGCAGAGCATGCTCTCCTTGAAAGATGGAAATCTGAACATCGAGATTCCCGGGCTTGACCGGAGCGATGAAGCCGGTGGCATGGCCGCAACCGTGCAAGTTTTCAAGGAAAATGCGCTCCGCGTGAAGGCCATGGAAGCCGATCAGGCCGCCCGAGATGCCGAGACCGCAGCAGAAAAGAAACGCGCCATGATGCAGCTGGCCGACAACTTTGAGGCCAGCGTCAAGTCGGTGGTCCAGACGGTGGCCTCCTCTTCTGTTGAAGTTCAGGGAAGCGCCCAGGGAATGGCCGATGCCGCCAAGGGGGCGCAGGGCCATTTGGAAATGCTGGGTCAGACCGCCCAAGAAACCTCTGCCAGCGTGCAGACCGCAGCCGCCGCCGCCGAGGAGCTGTCCGCCTCCATTCGGGAAATCAGCTCCCAGGTGAGCCAAGCGACCTCGATTTCGGGGCAGGCGGTGGAAGAGGCGCGCCACACCAACCAAATCGTCGCCAGCTTGTCGGAAACAGCCCAGCGTATCGGTCAGGTCTTGAACCTGATCACCAATATCGCCAGTCAGACCAACTTGCTTGCGCTCAACGCCACCATTGAGGCGGCTCGCGCCGGAGAGGCCGGAAAGGGCTTCGCCGTGGTCGCCAACGAGGTTAAAAGCCTCGCCAACCAAACCGCCAAGGCGACCGAGGAAATTGGAAGTCAGATTACCTCCATCCAAGAAGCGACTCGCGAGGCGGTTACCGTGATCGGCAAGATCGCCACCACCATCGACCAAATCAGCGCCATTTCCAGCGGCATCGCCGCCGCCGTCGAAGAGCAAACTGCGGCGACCCAGGAAATTGCCCGGAACGTGGAGCATGCCGCAGTGGGATCGCGTAACGTCTCCGAGGCCGTGGTGGGCATTACCGCCGTGGCTGGAGCCAGCGCACGCGGGGCCGGAGAAATGGCGCACTCGGCGGAGAACCTGTCACGTCAGTCTGATACCTTGCGCTCGGAAGTGGATCAGTTCCTGGCGCGGGTGCGCAGAGGCTAAGAGGGTCAAGGGCCGATGGCCCTTGACCCCATTGGTCTTCCCCAGTTCGTCCACATTTCATTCCCTGCGTCCGGTCCCCAAATTCGGAAAAGAGCAACCTTTTCGGAAGTGGACGCATGAAAGCCATCATCCTCTCCGCCGGCCAGGGGCGTCGTTTGCTCCCCTGGACTCACGATCTTCCCAAATGCCTGCTCCCGTTTGGACGTCGTCCCTTGCTCAGTTGGCAATTGTTGTCCCTTCAGACGGCAGGAATCACCGAGGTGGTGGTGGTCACCGGATTTGCGGCGCAAGAGGTCGAGCGAGAAATTCACCATGCTCCCCCTGGGATGAGTATCACGCCTCTGTTCAATCCTTTTTTTGGCGTCGCGGACAACATTGCCAGCTGTTGGGCCGCACGCGAGCACCTCCACGGCGACGTGGTTGTTATCAACGGGGACACGTTATTCGAGCCCTCGATCCTGACTCGCACCCAAGACTCCTCTGCGTGGCCTTTGACTCTGGCGACGGATGCCAAGCCCAGCTATGACGCGGACGACATGAAAATTCAGCGTCTTGGCGATAAGGTGGTTCGGGTGGGGAAGACTCTTCCCGCCGAGGCCACGGATGGCGAGGCGATTGGCCTTCTGGTCCTGAAGGAGCAAGGCGGCCCGTTGTTTGTGGCCGCGATTGAGACGGTGATGCGTCAGCCTCGCGGGGTCGCGCGGTGGTATCTCTCTGCGGTGGATGACTTGGCGATCCGCGGTCATGTGGGGGCCTCTCCCATTACCGGCCTGGGCTGGACCGAGGTGGATTACCCCGGTGATCTTGGCCGGGCGGAGTCTCTGGTGCGAGGGTGGAGCAGCCTGCAAAACACCCCGCCGGTGATGGGGAATGCCTAGCGAAGGCCCCTTAAACACGCTAGGCTAGACCTCCTTATCACCACGGTTTTGCTTCTGCCATGTTCCGCTTTGCCTTTGCTTTTGCCGTTGCCCTGGCTTTTTCGGCCTCGCCCGCTCTTGCCGCCAAGAAGAGAACGCCTCCCCCCGAGGCCGCCGCTGAGACCCGTGCGGAGAAGGGGCAATACGGACAATGTATCCGTCTGGCCAAAAGCAAGCCAGAACAGGGCTGGGAGGAGGCTCTGGCCTGGCAATCCCTCGGGGGGGGAGAGGAGGCGCGTCACTGCGCGGCCGTGGCCCTGATTGGCATGGGGAAATTCGGCGAAGCGGCGAGCCGACTTGAGGCCCTTGCGGCAGAGAGCATCCAAGTGGATGCCGTCCGCGCGGAAATGATGGCCCAGGCGGCCCAGGCCTGGGTCTCCGAGGGCCTCCTCCCTCAGGCTGATGTGGCTTTGAAGACGGCTTTGCGGCTTGCGCCTCGCAACGCTGAAATCATGATTGATCATGCGGTGGTGCTGGCACAGTTGAAAAAAAACGAGCAAGCGGTGGAGCTTCTCTCTGCGGTACTGCGGTCTCAACCCAATCGGGTCGAGGTTCTGACTCTGCGTGCCAGCGCCTTGCGCGTTCTCAGCGACCTGAAGGGGGCTCGGGCCGATCTGGAAAAAGCGCTGAAGACCGACCCTAACTTCGTCGATGCCCGGCTGGAGCGGGGCGTACTTCTTCGCCTGGAAGGGCAGGAGGCAAAAGCGCGTGAAGATCTCCTAAAAGTGATCCGCTTGGTCCCGGAATCCCAAGCCGCAGATATTGCGCGGCGGAATTTAGAGGAAATGGATGTGCGTCTTTCTCCCTGAGACCGTAAAACCCGAGGGAAAAGAAATCCATGGGTTGACGCAAGCGCCCCCGTCGGCTAGAACCTCTCTCTGGCCAACGTTCTCAGGCATCCTGCGGAGGGATGGGTGAGTGGCTGAAACCAACGGTTTGCTAAACCGTCGTGGAGGGTTGACCTCCACCGAGGGTTCGAATCCCTCTCCCTCCGCCATTCCTTTGATTTAGATTGCTTTTTCCTGGACCGAAATCCTGCGGGCCCTGCGCCCCTTGCGGTGAAAGAGAAGGGGGTCCGGGGCATAGCCCCGGGCAGGGTTTGGGGCGGCAGCCCCGGCGCAAGCCAAACGGCTCATCCCCCCCGACCCCTCAACAAAAAACCCCCGAAACAATCGGGGGTTTTTTGTTGAGGGG
>JAVBJO010000110.1:0-15972 GCA_031546925.1 Rhodospirillaceae bacterium | reverse complement strand
CCCCGACCCCCAACAAAAAAACCCTCGAAGCAATCGGGGGTTTTTTGTTGGGGGTCGGGGGGGGCGGGGGCATGGGCTTTCGCCCTCGCAAGGGGCGCTGCCCCCTGCACCCCCGCAAGGGTCACGGACCCTTGACCCATCTCTTCGCGAAGGTCTACCCCGCAAAGGCCCCATTTCCTTGACCAGAACAGCGCCTTATACTTTCCCCTACCATGTTGCAGATCACAGCCCAACGCGCCATCATTTCCCGTCGATCTTTGCTCCAGCGCCTCGCCGAGGTGGCGGCAGACGATCTCCCCAAGGCGCGGCGGAGAACCAAGATTCTCGAGGTTTTCAAGGAGACCCTCGCCACCGGCAAAGCCGAGATCCGCAGCCGGTTTCAAGCACGCGGTCGAGGTGCCGAGACGGTTCGCGAGACCTGCTTCTTGGTGGATCAATTGGTCCGCGTCGTCCACGATTTTGCCGTAGAGCATGAGTTTCCTCCGGGGATTCGCACCTCGGGCGAGGCCATGAGTCTGGTTGCGGTGGGCGGTTACGGGCGTGGCGAGTTAAGTCCTCAATCGGACATCGATCTGTTGTTTCTGACTCCCTACAAGCAAACCCCCTGGCACGAGCAGATCGTCGAGTACATTCTTTATATGCTGTGGGATCTCGGCTTCAAGGTTGGCCACGCGACACGCTCTACCGCCGAGTGTGTTCGTTTGGCCAAGAGCGATCTGACCATTCGAACCGCCTTGCTGGAGATGCGTTGGGTGTGGGGGAGTCAGACCCTGTTCGCAGAATTGCGCCAGCGTTTCCTCTCCCAAGTGGTCAGTGGTTCGGCCGAGGCCTTCGTCGAGGGAAAGCTGGCAGAACGCGAAATCCGGCACACTCAGATGGGCGACAGCCGCTATGTTCTCGAACCCAATATCAAGGAAGGGAAAGGCGGCTTAAGAGATCTTCATATTTTATATTGGCTGGCAAAATATATTTACGGCGTAAAAAATATCACGCAACTGATGGAGATGGGACTTGTCTCTGCAGAGGCCCTCAAACGCTTTACGAAAGCGCAGAGTTTTCTCTGGACCGTGCGCTGTCACCTTCACTACCTCACCGGCCGCGCCGAGGAACGTTTGACCTTCGACGTTCAGACCGCCATTGCGGAGGCCATGGGCTACGCCGACCGCGGCAATACCCGCGGCGTAGAGCGTTTCATGAAGCATTTTTTCCTGGTCGCCAAGGACGTGGGCGATTTAACCCGTCTGTTTTGTGCCCTGGCCGAGGAGCAACAAAACCGCAAGCCGAAGATTCGTCTTTCGCGTTTGTTGTTCCTGCGCCGACAGAATATCGCGGGCTTTGCCTTGGATGGCGGGCGCTTGTCCACCGCTTCCAACACTCAGTTCGAGAAAGACCCGGTAGCGATGATTCGTCTGTTCCACGCCGCCTTAGAGCACGAGCTGGATATTCATCCCCACGCCCTGGATCTGGTGAATCGCAACCTGCGGCGCATTGATGCCAGGATTCGCAATGATCCTCAGGCCAACCGTTTGTTTCTCTCGGTCCTGACCAGCAAAAAGAACCCCGAGGTCGCCCTGCGCCACATGAACGAAGCCGGAGTCCTTGGCCGTTTCATCCCCGACTTTGGTCGGGTGGTGGCGCAGATGCAGTACGACATGTACCACGTTTACACGGTGGATGAGCACACGTTGCGGGCCATCGGCCTGCTCCATGCGATGGAGTCGGGGGGTGGCTCTCGGGATGATATCGGCGGGGAGATCGCACCGAAAATCGCCTCTCGTGCCGTGCTGTATTTGGCGGTTTTGTTGCATGATATCGCCAAGGGGCGCAATGGCGATCACTCGGTGCTGGGAGCAGAGATTGCTCTGCGCCTAGGGCCGCGCTTGGGATTGGACGAGGCGGAAACCGAAACCGTCGCCTGGTTGGTGCGCGAGCACCTCACCATGAGCCGCACCGCCTTCAAGCGCGACATCGACGACCCGAAGACCATCGTCGATTTTGTCGCCAAAGTGCAAAGTCCCGAGCGCTTGCGGCAATTGCTCTGTTTGACCATCGCCGATATCCGGGCCGTCGGGCCGGGCGTCTGGAACGCCTGGAAGGGAGGACTGCTGGCGGAACTCTACCACCGCGCCGAAGAAATGATGCTGGGCGGCATGAGCGAAAGCCACAGCGACAGGGTTGCCGCCGCACGGGAGGATCTCCGCCAGGCCTTGACTCAGAATGGCTGGCCTTCCGTCGAAATCGAGGACCATCTGGCCCGCGCCTATCGCAGCTATTGGACCAGTTTCGACCTTGCCACGCAGATCCGCCACGCCAGCCAGGTGCGTGAGGCCGAAGCCACCAAAGCCCCCTTAAGCATCGCCGCCCGTGTGGATTCCAAACGAGCCGTCACCGAGATCACCGTCTATACCGGAGACCATCCGGGGCTTTTTGCTCAAATCGCCGGGGCGATGGCGATTTCTGGCGCGAGCATCTTGGACGCAAAAATCCATACTCTGCCCAATGGAATGGCGCTCGATAGTTTCTGGATTCAGAACCACACGGGGGAATCGTTCGACAACCCCACCCGCTTGGCGAAACTCTCCGCCACCATTGAGCGGGTTCTCTCGGAGCGCGTCCGTCCCGACAAAGAGTTGGAAAAAAACAAAACCCGCGACAGAAAGAAAGTATTTAAGGTCCCCATGCAGGTGTTGATCGATAACAAAGCATCATCAACCCATACCCTGCTTGAGGTCAATGGCGCGGATCGACCGGCTCTGCTCTACGATATCACCGCCGCTATCACGCGGTTGAGTTTACAAATTAGTTCCGCTCATATTTCAACCTATGGGGAGAGGGTCGTTGACGTGTTTTACGTGAAAGACGTCTTCGGCTTGAAAATTCAGCACGAGAGAAAGCTGGAGCAGGTGCGAACCGAGATCCTCCGCGCCCTTGAGGGAGGGGGCATCCCCACCTCCGACTCTGCCCATAAAACAGGCTGACAGATGTTCAAAAAAGAGGCATCGTCTATCCCAGGAGCAAAATTCAGGCAGGACTTCCGCCATTCTTGCTCTTGGCACGCCCCGTGCTAGGAAGCCTACAACGCGCTGTCCGCGCTTTTGGGTTCCCTCCATTGGAAAGTTCGGTTTCATGAAGAAGATCGAAGCCATCATCAAGCCCTTCAAGCTCGACGAGGTGAAGGAAGCTTTGCACGAAATCGGCTTGCAGGGTATGACCGTGACCGAGGCCAAAGGTTTTGGCCGTCAGAAAGGGCATACGGAACTTTATCGCGGTGCGGAGTACGTGGTTGATTTCCTCCCCAAGGTCAAAATCGAACTGGTGATCGATGATGCCCTGGTGGAGCGGGCGGTGGAGGTCATTCAACAGGCCGCTCACACCGGACGCATCGGGGATGGTAAGATTTTCGTCATCCCGGTCGAGGACGTTATCCGTATTCGCACGGGCGAAAGAGGCACCGAAGCCATTTAACGCTTAAAACAGCAAGAACTCGCTTAAGGAACTGGACCATGGCCGATCACATTCAAAAAGTCCTCGATATGATCAAGGAACACGACGTTAAATACGTCGATTTCCGTTTCACCGATCCGCGCGGAAAGTGGCAACACACGGCGCAGCATGTTTGCACCGTTGATGAGGCTCTTCTGACCGAAGGCATCATGTTCGATGGCTCCTCCATTGGCGGCTGGAAGTCCATTGATCAATCCGACATGGTCCTGCAACCCGATTGCTCTACCGCTGTTATGGATCCCTTCACCGCGCAGCCCCAGTTGGTGCTGTTCTGCGACGTCATCGAGCCCGCCACGGGTCAGTTGTACGACCGCGATCCTCGCTCGATCGCCAAGCGGGCCGAGCGTTACGTCTCCGAGACCGGTATCGGCGATACCGCCTTCTTCGGCCCCGAAGCTGAGTTCTTCGTGTTCGATGACGTTCGTTACGAAATCGGCATGAATACCGCCATGTACCGTTTGGACTCCGAAGAGGGCCCCTACGGTACCAACAAGAAGATCCCCGAGGGCAATCTGGGCCATCGTCCCAATGTCAAGGGCGGCTACTTCCCCGTCGCTCCCATCGACAGCCAAGTGGACATGCGCGCCGAGATGCTGACCATCATGGCCGAGATGGGTCTCCCGGTGGAAAAGCATCACCATGAAGTTGCGCCCTCTCAGTCGGAACTGGGCTGCAAGTTCGGCACCATGGTGCAATCGGCGGACTGGATGCAAATCTATAAGTACGTGGTGCACAATGTGGCTGCGTCTTACGGCAAGTCGGCCACCTTCATGCCTAAGCCCATTTATGGGGATAATGGCTCGGGGATGCACGTTCACCAGTCCATTTGGAAGGCTGGCAAGCCTCTGTTCGCCGGTTCGGCTTATGCGGATCTGTCGGATATGGCTCTTTATTACATTGGCGGCATCATCAAGCATGCCAAGGCCTTGAATGCCTTCACCAACCCACTGACCAACTCTTACAAGCGCCTAATTCCGGGCTTTGAAGCGCCTGTGTTGCTGGCGTATTCCGCTCGCAACCGCTCGGCCTCTTGCCGCATTCCCTATGCCACCAGCCCCAAGGCCAAGCGCGTCGAAGTCCGCTTCCCCGATCCGGGCGCGAACCCCTATCTCGCTTTCGCCTCGATGCTGATGGCCGGTCTGGACGGAATTATCAATAAAATCCATCCGGGCGATGCCATGGATAAGAATCTTTATGACCTGCCTCCCGAAGAATTGAAGCAGGTTCCGACCGTTTGCGGCAGTCTGCGTGAAGCCTTGGAAAACCTCCGGGCGAATAATGACTTCCTGTGTAAGGGCGATGTCTTCTCTAAGGACTTCATCGAAGCTTATATCGAGCTGAAGTATGAGGAGGTTTACAAGTTCGAACACACCCCGCATCCGATTGAGTTCCAGATGTATTATTCGGTGTAACGTTAAAGAGAAGAGAGGCGAGGAAGGGGGAAATGGCTTACGCCATGTCAGGGGCTTTGCCCCCCGACACCCCCTCGAAGGGGCGAAAGCCCCTTGCCCCCTCCCGAAGGCGCTTGCCTTTTCGCGCAGAACGCCCTAGAACCTCTGCCCAATCGGGGTGTAGCTCAGCCTGGTAGAGCGCCAGCTTTGGGAGCTGGATGCCGGAGGTTCGAATCCTCTCGCCCCGACCACGCCTTGCGGCTTGATTCAGCAAGGGAAAGAAGCTCACAATACAGCGGGTATCCCTTTGGAGTCCTGTTATGGCCAATTCTCTTGACGGCCTCGTTTCCGGGCCTCACCTCCCATCCGATGAGCAAGTGATGGCGTATTTGCGTAGAAATCCCGATTTTCTGCGGCGTTATCCTGAGATTTTACCGGAATTGATGCCCCCCTCGCGCTATCCCGAGGCGGAGGGCGTAGCCGACCTTCAAGCCTTTATGATTGAGCGCCTCCAAAATGAGATTGATCGCGTGCGCGAAGCCGCCGAGGACGTCATCCAGGTCAGTCGTGTCAACATGTTCCTGCAAAGCCGGACCCACGAGGCGGCCCTTATGTTGTTGGCCGCCGACGATATTACGGCCTTGTGTCGGACGGTAGCCGAGGATCTGCCGGAACTTCTCGCCGTCGATATTGGTTTGATTGCCCTAGAGGAAACGCCGTATTGCTTCCCCTCTGTCTGGCCGCTTCCGCTTCACAGCGTCGAGGCTATGCTGGGAGAGGCACCCTGCCTGCTGGAGAGTGATATCCTCGGCGATCCTGTGGTCTTCGGGCGGAGAGCGGAGTTGGTGGCCTCCCATGCCCTGGCCAAGCTCTCGCCGGGCCCAGGGTGTCCCAGGGGGCTTCTCGCCCTGGGAACCAAGGCTCCTCACACGTTCCATCCCGGACAAAGCACCGAGTTGCTCATTTTCTTGGCCCGGGTGACGGAGATTTGTCTCCACCGGATGATCGCCTAGGAACCAACCGTGTGCATGTGCCAACCGTGTGCATGTGGTTGAGCGGTCCATGGCCAGAACCCAAGCCGGGGGCCGTCTCTAAGGCGCGGCGAACGTAGGAGCGTCCCCGGGAAACCGCCTCGACCAGGGTCTGGCCTTGCGCCAGACCACACGCAATCGCCGAGGCGAGCGTGCAGCCCGTTCCGTGGGTCGAGCGCGTTATGATGCGGGAGTCGCTGAAGATCTCGACTCCTTCGGCGTCCATCAGCACATCTACGACCTCATCCCCCGGTAAATGGCCCCCTTTGAGCAAAATCGCCCGAGGACCACGGGAGAGGAGCTCTTGCGCAGCTTGTTTCATGTCTGCAACAGTCGTGATCGAGCGGCCCAAGAGGACCTCCGCCTCGGGGAGATTGGGGGTTAGCAGCGTCGCGCGCGGAAGAAGAAGTGACGATAATGCGCCAACGGCATCCCCGGAGAGAAGGGAGGTGCCTCCTTTGGCCACCATTACCGGGTCCACCACCAGGGGAAGGGTTGAGGCAAAACGAGAGATACCTTCGGCGACCGCCTGAATCACGGCTGCGGTTGAGAGCATGCCCGTTTTCAGGCAGTCCGCACCAATATCCGTCAGAACGGACTCCATCTGCTGAAGAATGAAGGCAGGGGGGACATCGTGAATGGCGGAAACGCCTTGGGTATTTTGCGCCGTTAGAGCAGTGATCGCTGTGGCGGCATAACCCTTAAGGGCCGTGACGGTCTTAATATCGGCTTGGATGCCGGCGCCCCCACTGGAGTCGGAGCCGGCGATGATCAGAATTCTTGCAAGCATGAACTCTCCTTATGGATGAATTGGATCAAGGGTCCGAGACCCTTGACCCAATCCGCTTTTTCCAAGCACAATCCCACCATGAGCTTGACTTAAAAAGGCGAGGTTCTTTCCGATGTCCGACTTCATTCATCACCCTCTCTTCCCCTTGGCTCACGACGAGACCCCCTATCGGAAGATTTCCTCCGACGGCGTGGGAACAGCTACGTTCGGAGGTGCGGATGTTGTTACCGTTGACGCCTCCGCCATCACCGCGCTGACGTTCGAGGCGTTTCGCGACACCTCGCACTTGTTGCGCCCAGCTCATTTGACGCAGTTGCGGGGCATTTTGGACGATCCCGAGGCATCCGCAAATGATAAATTTGTCGCCTTGGATTTGCTGAAGAACGCCTGTATCTCCGCTGGGGGAACGCTCCCCATGTGCCAAGATACCGGCACGGCGATCATCATGGGCAAGAAGGGACAGCGGGTTTTTACCTCTGGCGATGACGAGGCCGCTCTTTCCGAGGGAGTCCAGAAAGCTTATACGGCTCTTAATTTGCGATATTCTCAAACTGCGCCATTGTCCATGTATGAAGAGGTGAATACAGGAAACAATCTCCCGGCGCAGATTGACCTTTATGCCACCGAGGGCGATGCCTACAAGTTCATGTTCATGGCGAAGGGGGGGGGGTCGGCCAACAAAACCTTCCTCTACCAACAGACAAAAGCTCTTTTGAATCCAACGTCTTTACTGAAATTCTTGGATGCTCAGATTAGGACTTTGGGGACGTCGGCCTGTCCCCCCTATCACTTAGCCATTGTCATCGGCGGCTTGTCGGCGGAGATGGCTCTGAAAACGGTAAAAATGGCCTCCGCGAAGTATCTCGATTCCCTGCCTGCGGCGGGAAACCGCCAAGGCCAAGCCTATCGAGACCGGGAGTTGGAAGCCGTAGTCTTGGAAATGACGCGGAATATGGGGTTTGGGGCGCAGTTTGGGGGAAAGTATTTCTGTCACGACGTGCGCGTTATCCGTCTGCCACGACATGGGGCCTCTTGCCCGGTGGCGATTGGCGTGTCGTGCTCGGCGGATCGGCAGATCTTGGGGAAAATCTCCCGCGAGGGCGTGTTCCTGGAGGCCCTCGAACGGGATCCCGCCCACTACCTCCCCGAAGTTGAAAACGAAGCCCTGTCCGGGGAGGTGGTTAAAATCGACCTCAGCCAACCCATGGCGGAAATTCGTAAAACCTTGGCCCAATATCCCATCAAGACCCGGGTCAGCCTAACCGGGCCCATGATCGTGGCGCGGGATATCGCTCATGCTAAGCTGAAGGAACGTCTGGATCGCGGCGAAGGCTTGCCCTCGTACTTCAAGGAAGGGGCCGTCTATTACGCCGGACCAGCCAAAACCCCAAAGGGCATGGCGTCGGGAGCGTTCGGACCAACCACCGCAGGGAGAATGGATTCCTACGTGGAGCAGTTCCAAGCCGCCGGAGGCTCCATGGTTATGATTGCCAAGGGGAATCGTTCCAAAGCCGTAACGGATGCGTGCAAGGCCCATGGAGGGTTTTATCTCGGCTCCATCGGCGGTGGGGCGGCCCGGCTGGCGCAGGACTGCATCAAAAAAGTCGAGGTGTTGGAATACCCCGAATTGGGAATGGAGGCCATTTGGCGGATCGAAGTCGTGGATTTCCCCGCATTCATCGTGGTGGATGACAAGGGGAATGACTTCTTCGCTGGGACGTGACGTGATCGGGGGTCAAGGGGCCATTGCCCCAGACCCCCTTTTTCTTTCATCGCAAGGGGGGCTTCCCATGGGGATTACAGGCCCTTCAACCGTTGCGCCAACCTCACCGCCAACGCAACCAGCGTAAAGGTTGGATTCGCATACCCCGACGTGGGAAATACCGCACTTCCCGCGACGAAGAGATTTTCGATTCCAAACACACGACACTCTCGGTCCACCACGCCCTGGGACGGAGAGTCCGCCATTCGAGCGGTCCCGATGTGGTGTCCTCCTGTGGCATTGTAGCCGTAGAGGATGGCCTCTTCATCCACCTCCAGCCGCCCCGCGCCGTGGTTTTGCAGCCGCTGCGCCAACAGCCGGTGAGTTTGCAAAATTCCGTGGACATCTCCCTCAGAGGCGCACCAATGGACCTCCAGCCGAGGTTGCCCGTAGGCGTCCCGCTCTGGACTGAGTTTGATGCGACTATCGGGCGTTGGCATTTGCTCTGCGGTGTAGTCGAGGGTGAAGGAGCGTTCCCCGCCCTTGCCGATTTTCCCTTCGACGGCGACGTAAGGGAGTTTTCGCCGCGCCAGGACATGGCGAAAGATCCAATCCATACCGAAGCGCCCCAGCAGAGGCATTCCGCTGACCACGTTGTGGAGATGCCCTTTCAGCAACGCTCGCGACCCAGCGCTTTCCGCGCCGCGGTACCCGAAGCTATCGAGTTTCCTTCCATACTCCGGCTTGAGGAAGGTCCGAGACAACCACATGGCGGAAAGGATTGCGTTGTGATGTGCTGGATCAGCGATGATGGGCGGCTCGAAGCGGAGGCTCACGTTGGTGATTTTCTCGCGTCGTTGAATCTCAGCCGGAATCGAGAAGTGTCGGCGGAGATACACCCCGTTCATATCGCGTTCGTAATGATGGAGAATCGGCGTTTTTAAGGGAAAATGGGCGATAGCGGCTTTTCCCTCCAAGTGACACATATAAAAGCGCCCGACGAGATCGTTCCCGATATGATTGGTCAGCATCAAGCGGGTTGTTTCCAGGGCTCCCGCCGCCAGGACATAATACCGCGCCGTCACATGAAAGCGATGCCCCGGTGAGGCCGCGCAACACAAGCCCAAGATGCCACGCCCATCGGGAGACCGCTGGATACGGTTACAGGTCGCTGACACCAGCACGCGGATATTTCGCGCCTTGGCGAGGATGCGCCGATACCGGCGTCCGAAATCGGTGGGCGAGGAAAACCGCTCCAGATGATCTTGGTCGATGACCTCGTCGGGGGGCAGGGACGGCACCATGGGACGATAGCGACTCCCCAAAGCGACTCCGGCTTGGAACTCGGGCGTCCCAATCTCGCAATAGGTTGCGGCCTTGGGGTACCAAGCCGCCAACTCCTGGTAGGAGATCGGCCAGCCGCTCCAAGGCACATAGGGGCGAACCTCGAGATCCTGAGGACGCAGAGGGATGCACCGCCCGCCCCACTGGGTCGAGGTTCCCCCCAAAGCCCGCGTCCGGTAAAGAGAGAGAGGCGGGTGTCCGGTATTTTTAGCCACCTGCCCATGGAAGGCATCAACGAATCCTTGGCCGGGCTTTTGCTCTCCGGCCTCAAGCACGAGGACACTAAGACCAGCGTTGCGAAGCTCCAGCGCGATCGTCAGCCCCGCCGGCCCACCCCCAACGATGGCGATGTCGGCTTCCAAGCGCGTATTTGAAGGAATTTCTCGGGCGTCTTCGATCATGAGAAGGGGCTCTCCCAAAGACGGGACACCCTAAACAGTATGGGCAAGGGAGACGCCTCACGCCCGAGCGTAGACGGATATCTCGGCTTTTCTTTCGCGCCGGAAAACCTCTGAAAGAATAGATCGGGAGCGAACAGCGCCGTGAGGAATCGATCAAAACCAAGCTTGAGCCGAATTGATTTCTATCCCCCTGGTTCCCCATTTGATACCATGGAGGCCTGGGCTGGCAGGAGACTCTTGAGAGGCGCTTATCGAAAAGCCTCGCATGATATCGTGGCAATAGGGACAAGAAATGGCGCGCAGCGAAGGGATTAACCCTAAAATACTCATCTGGGCGCGAGAGTCTGCCGGTCTGAGTATTGACGAGGCTGCCGATAAGATTGGTCTTACGTCTTCTGAAACGACATCCGCTGCCGACAAGCTCACGGCGCTCGAGGTTGGAACTAAGAGCCCAACCCGAACCCAGCTCGCAAAAATTGCGAAGACCTATTGTCGCCCTCTCATCACCTTCTACATGCAGGAACCTCCGCCAAGAGGCGAGCGCGGCAGCGATTTTCGGGTGCACTCTGCGCGGGTCTCTCTTCGGGAGAACGCTCTTCTCGACGCTCTGCTTCGTGATATTCGCGGACGGCAGGAGATGGTCCGGAGCCTCCTAGAGGATGAGGATGAGGCTGTCTCTCTGCCTTTCGTAGGCTCAGCAGACCTATCCAATACGGTTTCTTCTGTTGCCCGCACAATCCATGACAGGCTGGGTCTCCCGGTGACCGACCTGGGGCGTCCAGGTGGTCCCGACGTCCTCTTCAAGGATATTCGGTCGCGCTGTGAGCGTCTGGGGGTTTTCGTTCTCCTCATCGGTGATCTGGGGTCTCATCATTCGGTACTGGCCGATTCCGTGTTCCGGGGGTTCGCGCTGGCCGATAAAATTGCGCCTTTCATTGTCATCAACGACCAGGATGCCAAAGCGGCCCGCTCGTTTACGCTGCTCCATGAACTGACACATATCTGGATTGGCCAAAGTGGTGTCAGCGGAGGTGTTGATACCAGCGAGAATACGACACCCCAGGAACCGATAGAGCGGTTTTGCAATGATGTGGCCAGTGAGATCCTCCTTCCGGAAGCTGTCCTTTCGAAGCAGCCTGTGGAGCTGAGGGCTGGTGAAAAGGACGCAGCCCACACGGTGATTGGCCAGATCGCCAAAACATGGAGTGTCAGCGAGTCCATGGTGGCCTATCGCTTTCATCGTATGGGATGGATCACCAGCACGGTCTATGATCAACTCAGTGGAGACTATGTGGCAAGGTGGAAAGCCATCAAGGTAAAGGAAAAAAAGAAAGCTAAAGAAAGTGAAGGCGGCCCATCCTATTATAAGATCAAACAGCACAAGCTTGGCAATGCCCTGATTGATGTTGTCCATAGAACGCTGAGAGAAAACCTTCTCACGCATACGAAGGCTGCAAAACTTCTTGGTGTAAAAACAAGTTCTGTTGAGCCTCTTCTACTCATAAAATCGAGGGGATAATCTTGCTCTACCTTCTCGATGCCAACGTGCTCATTAGTGCCCACACATGTTACTACTCAATTGACCGAATCCCTCAATTCTGGGATTGGCTACTGGAAGTCGCCGGTAATGGGCAGGTAAAAATGCCCTTCGCAATATACAACGAAATTGCCATTGCCAATGGCCTGCTCAAAGACTGGATCTGTGAGGCTGAGACAAAAAAGAAATTGATTCTGGACGAGGAGGTTTCCCGGGATTTACTGAATCAGGTTCTGTCCGTTGGCTACGGCCCGGATTTGAACGATAGCGAAATCGATATGATTGGCCAGGATCCTTTCCTGGTCTCGTACGCGTTGGTGTATCCCCACGACCGCGTGGTCGTGACCAAGGAGGTGTCAAAGCCCAGCAAGACGCGTGCAAAGCGGAAGGTGCCGGATGTGTGCATGTCGGTTGGTGTGACATGCATGCACGATTTCGACTTCTTCAAGAAGCTAAACTTCAACACGAAATAGTCATTAAGGGGCTCTTGGCTGAAATCCAAAAGACGATGTCTTGGATATCCCTGCGGGGGGCTCGACCCACGCAAACGTTGTCTGGAACCTTGGGGCTTTATGGAAAAAGCGGGAAAATTTAAGAGTGCAGATGGTGGGCGCGACAGGGATTGAACCTGTGACCCCACCCGTGTGAAGGGTGTGCTCTACCGCTGAGCTACGCGCCCATCTACAACTTCTTTCCCCCAGCGTCTCTCCCAAAGGGAGACACTGGCCCGTGAAGGGGGGCGGTCCCTTGAGCGACGCGTCCATCTCCTTCGGAGGAGATGGCTTATATCCGACCCCAGCGAACGGGTCAAGAGCCGGAGGGCAATCCCGGATGCGATTGTCCATTGCCTCGTGTTAGAATGTGGTCATGACGAAAACATTTCGCGCCTCTGTCTGTCCCCACGACTGCCCCTCTGCCTGCGCTCTCGAGGTGGAGTGTCATGAAGATGGCTCCATTGGGCGTCTGCGGGGGGCGAACATGCCCACCACCGAGGGCGTCATTTGCGCCAAGGTCGCGCGCTATGCCGAGCGATTCCATCATCCCGATCGGGTGACGCGTCCGCTGCGTCGGGTGGGGCCGAAGGGGTCGGGGCAGTTTGCGCCTCTGGGATGGGACGAGGCCCTGGACCTGATCGCCGAGCGATTCCAAAAGGCCGCCGCGACCTTTGGCCCCGAGACGGTGTGGCCCTACTTCTATGCCGGAACCATGGGCTTCGTTCAGATGAACGCACCACGGCGGTTGCAGCGCATGTTGGGGTATTCGGGACTGCACACCACCATTTGCTCCAGCATCGCCGGAGCGGGGTGGGCGGCTGGGGTGGGCCTCAAGCGCGGCGTTGATCCGCGCGAAATCCCCGAATCCGATCTGGTCATCATCTGGGGGGCCGATCCCGTCGCAACCCAAGTCCACTTGATGGGACTGATCGCCACGGCTCGCAAGCAGAGGGGCGCCAAGTTGGTGGTGGTTGACCCCCGCCGCAGTCCCACCGCTGAGAAGGCGGATCTGCACCTCGCGCCTCGCCCCGGGACGGATGGTGCTTTGGCTTGCGCGGTCATGCACGTGGTGTTTCGCGACGGTTTTGCGGATCGCGATTACATGGCGCACTACACCGACGACGCGGAGCGGCTGGAGGCTCATCTTCGCACGCGCACGCCCGTTTGGGCGGAGGCCATTACCGGCATTCCCGCCGCGACGATCGAATCCTTTGCTCGGCTTTACGGCAGTACCCCACGGAGTTATCTCCGCGTCGGCTATGGGATGTCACGATCGCGCAATGGAGCGGTTAATCTCCACGCGGTCAGTTGTCTGCCGGCGGTGACCGGGGCCTGGAAGCATCGCGGCGGCGGGGCGTGTCAGAGTCTCTCGGGGCTGTTCGGCCTGGACACCACGGTGATGATGGCGGCGGATCATCCTGCTCCGGTCGGGCGGACCTTGGACATGTGCACCATCGGCGCGGTCCTGACGGGAGATGCTGCGGCCCTGCATCACGGCCCTCCCGTGACCGCGCTTCTGGTGCAGAGCAGCAACCCGGCGGTGGTGGCACCGGAAAGCGAGCGCGTCCGCCGAGGGCTTCTTCGCGAGGATCTGTTCACCGTGGT
Organism: Rhodospirillaceae bacterium; assembly: GCA_031546925.1. Taxonomy (GTDB): domain Bacteria; phylum Pseudomonadota; class Alphaproteobacteria; order Rhodospirillales; family Magnetospirillaceae; genus Magnetospirillum. The sequence goes on along the minus strand of JAVBJO010000110.1, from coordinate 2,173 downwards.
GCACGAGCAGGCCATGACCGCAACCGCGCTCCTGGCCGATGTGGTCTTGCCCGCGACCATGTTCCTGGAGCATGCGGATCTGTATTACTCCTATGGGCACACCTTTCTCCAGATGGCCAAACCGGTGGTGCCTCCGCTGGGGGAGACGCGCTCCAATCACTGGCTGGTGAACCAACTGGCGCGTCGCTTGGGGGGGAGTCATGCCAGCCTTGACCTGGACGCGTGGGGCATGATCGACGCCTGTTTAGCCGCCTCTGGCAAACCTTCGGCCGAGACGATCCACGCCAACCGCTGGCTGGATTGCGCCGTTTCGTTCGAGGACGCTCATTTTCTCACTGGCTTCGGGCATGGGGGGCGCTTCCGCTTCGCGCCGGATTGGAACGGAGCGCCTTTCCCACCCTTGCCTGATCACGCGCCGGTGATCGAGGAGGCCTCGGCGGAGCATCCGTTCCGCTTGATGACTCCTCCGTCGCGGCATTTCCTCAATTCGACCTTCAATGATACGGCAACCTCGCGCCGTCAGGCGGTACGTCCGACGGTGATGGTGCATCCCGAGGATGGCCTCCGGTTGGGCGTGAGCGACGGGATCCGGGTTCAACTGGGCAACCGGCGCGGACGAGTCACCCTGCCGGTGCTGCTGACGGATGCGGTCTTGCCTGGCGTGGTGGCCGTCGAGGGCTTATGGGAGAACGCCGATTTTCCAGAAGGCATCGGCATCAACGCCCTGGTCGGCGCTGACCCCGTGTTTCCCGCCGGAGGAGCTGCCTTTCACGATACCGCCGTCTGGATCAAGCTTATCTCAGAGGAACCGGCACCCGAGACAACAGGATGAGTGAAATCGACGAAGGCGCCCAACGGCGCATCACCGACTTTCATCGCATGCGTCGCTTGGCCACCGGTTTACTGGTGGCGATGTTTCTGCTGTTCGTGGGGACTTTGGTCCTTCCTCTGTGGGGGCCATTTCCTGCGTGGGTGGGATCGACGCTCGCCGCCGTCCAAGCCTTCGCGGAGGCTGCCATGGTGGGGGCTATCGCCGATTGGTTCGCGGTGGTGGCCTTGTTCCGCCATCCTTTTGGTCTCCCGATTCCGCACACCGCGATTATTCCCCGCAACAAGGAGCGTATTGGCGATTCTCTGGGGGCCTTCATCTGCAACAACTTTCTCGCACCAGAGATTGTTGGGGCCAAGCTGGATCACATGGATCTCGCCGGGCGCTTGGCCCGTTGGCTGGCCGAGCCCGCCACCGCCGATAGGATCGTCCGACGCGCCTCGGGGTTTCTCCCGGCATTGCTGGAAACCTTGGAAGACGATGGCATCCGTCGTTTGGTGCGTCAAATGGCCACTGGTGGCCTGGCCTCGTCTCGTGCTGCGCCTCTGGTGGCCCGAGTCCTCACCCTGCTGGTGGCCCGAGGCCATCATCAGAAAATCTTCGACAAAGGAATCGCGCTGGTCGCCCGGCTCTTGGTGGAACACGAAGACGAAGTGCGCAATCGGGTGGTCAATCGCAGTTGGCGGTGGCTGCCCAACTGGGTGGACGAGAAGCTCGCCGACAAAGTCATCGTCGGAGCCATGGAAACCTTGGGAGAAATGCAAGCCCCCGATCATCCGTGGCGCGCTGGGTTCCAAGCCATGATCGAACGCTTGATCCTCCGGCTTCACACTGACCCGGTGCTGATTGACCGAGTGGAAACCCTGAAAAACGAATTTCTGCGAACGCCCATGGTGGATCATTACCTGGAGTCCCTTTGGGATGATATCCGCACACGCCTGAAAGAGGCGCTTCCGGCCGGTCATGAGGTCATCCATCAAGGGCTGGCCCGTGCCCTGGCCAGCTGGAGCCTCCGCCTGGCCGAGGACGAACGGTTGCGGAGTGTCCTCAATCGCTGGGCCAGAAGGATGGTAGAGCGCACCGTTGTGCCTTATCGCGGGGACATCGGAGCGTTCATTTCAGGGGTGGTGGCGCGGTGGGATACTGCAACTGTGGTGGATAAACTCGAGGTGCAGTTCGGACGCGACCTTCAGTATATCCGGATCAATGGGACCGTGGTTGGAGGAATGGTGGGGTTGTTGATCCACGGAGCGGTGATGCTTCTGCGGTGAAAGAAAAGGGGGTCCGGGGCATGGCCCCGGGCGGGGTATGGGGCGGCAGCCCCGGCGTAAGCCACCCCCCCTC
>JAVBJO010000068.1:0-12787 GCA_031546925.1 Rhodospirillaceae bacterium | reverse complement strand
ACCCTGATGCATCAGGGTAAGGATGGTGAGGTTTGTCGGGTGGTTGGCTTGGGTGTGGGCTTACGCCATCGTCAGGGGCGCTGCCCCCGACACCCCCGCGAAGGGGCAACGGCCCCTTGACCCCGTTTTAGGCACGCACCCATGACCTCCCCCCCCCCTCTCCCCTGGTTCAAGCGCTTTCTCCCTCGCGGTTTGCTGGGGCGTTCTCTCCTTATTTTGGTCACCCCGCTGATCATCGTCCAAGCGGTATCCACGTATGTGTTCTACGGCACACACTGGGACACGGTAGCACGACGCCTCGCCGGTAGCTTAGGTGGAGATATTTCTGCGGTTATCGAGCTTCTCCGTGTTTTTCCCGAACAAAATAAGCAAGATTACGTTCTTTCTCTGATTGGCCCTAAGATGGACCTTCAGCTTCACTTTGAAAAAAGCGCTATTCTCCCGAACATCCCGCCCATGGGGCGCCAAGATCCTGTTTTGCAGGAAATTTTGTCGGAACGTCTTCAAAAGCCATTCCGCATTGACAGTTTTTCTTCAGGACGAGATGTCTTCATTTGGGTCCAGATGGCGGATGGTGTTCTTGAGATTTCGGTCCCTCGCAAACGTTTATTTAGCTCTACGACGTATATTTTTGTTTTATGGATGATTGGAACATCAATCCTTCTCTTAGGAATTGCGGGATTATTCATGCGCAACCAAGTGCGCAGTGTTCGTAAACTCGCTGCTGCGGTAGATGGTTTTGGCAAGGGTCGAGAGACACCTGTGTTCCAGCTTCAAGGCGCGACAGAGGTCCGTCAAGTGGCCCGGGCCTTTAATGTGATGCGAGACCGGATTGGGCGTCAGATTCAGCAACGGACGGAAATGTTGGCGGGTGTTTCCCACGATTTGCGGACTCCCTTAACGCGCATGCGCTTGCAATTGGCCATGATGGAGGGCGTAGACGGTACGACGGAGCTACAAGAAGACGTGATCGACATGGAACGGATGATCGAGGACTATCTTGCCTTCGCCAGAGGAGAAGGCAGTGAAAAATCCACGCAAAATTCTATTAAAGAGTTGCTTTCTGTACTGGTTTCACGCTTCCAACGTGAAGGGAAAGATGTTTCATTGACGATTGAGACTTCCCTTTCTCTTCCGCTGCGCCCGCACGCTGTCACACGAGCTCTTTCCAATTTGATCGGAAACGCTACGCGATACGGGCAGCATGTGGAGGTCAAAGCCTTGCGCCAGGATGATGATGTGGTGATCCTGGTTGACGATGACGGTCCGGGAATTGCGCAAGACATGCGCGAAGCCGTGTTCAAAGCTTTCTTCCGCCTGGACAGCAGTCGGAACATGGCAACCGGAGGAACGGGGCTCGGCCTCTCCATCGCGCGTGACATTGCCCGAGGACACGGGGGAGACATCCTCTTGGAAGACAGCCCTCTGGGGGGCTTGAGGGCACGGCTGCGTCTTCCCCTTTAGGCCCGGGCCCTTTAGGCCTCCTCGGGAAAGAGGTATCGTATTATGAGTAGGAACACCTCGTGCGATTATGCCGTGGATTTCCCTCAGAAGGACACGCAATGAAAAAGTGCCTTGCCTGCCATGCCGCTCACGACTCCTCTCGCAGAGATTGCCCGATATGCGGAGCCGCCCCCGCTCTCATCGCGGGCTTCGACGCCTATGCGCCGGACCTCGCCCATGACAGCGAAGGATTCAAAGCCCATTTTTTTGCGGAATTGGCTCAACTTGAAGAGAAAAATTTTTGGTTCGTCGTAAGAAATCAAATAATTCTTTGGGCTTTGAAAACATATGCTCCAAACATCAACTCTTTTCTTGAGGTCGGATGTGGAACGGGCTTTGTTCTAGCAGGAATTAATAAAGAAATTTCATCAAAAATAAGATTAAGTGGCAGTGAAATTTTTGTAAATGGTCTTGTGTTTGCTGCTCAAAGACTTCCATCTGCTCATTTTATGCAAATGGATGCTCGAAAAATACCGTTTGCCGAAGAGTTTGGTGCCATCGGAATCTTCGATGTCTTGGAGCATATCGAGGCGGACGAGGAAGTTATGCGCCAAATTCATAAAGCATTACGACCAGAAGGCATGATGCTTCTTTCCGTCCCTCAGCATCCCTGGCTGTGGAGTGCCCAGGATGAGCACGCTTGCCATGTCCAACGCTACGCCGCAACAGACCTTCATAGAAAAGTCGTCAGTACCGGTTTTAAGATTATCAGGAGCACCTCTTTTGTAACGGCTCTTCTTCCTGCGATGATGGCCTCAAGATATCTTCAGAAAGAGGCAGAAAAAATATCAGAATTAAAGATGAATCCACTTCTAAATTCTCTTTTTGAAAAAATAATGAGATTGGAATTTTTCGGAATGAAGCTGGGGATAAATTATCCTGTTGGAGGCTCTCGTTTTATTGTGGCCCAGAAAATTTGATATGGGAGCGGGCTTGCCCGCCCCCTATGCCTCATGCCTCACCGGCGGCAGCCGTGAGGGCAGCCTTAAGCTTCTTCTCCGCAGCGTGATTATGGACCACGACAATGAGATGGGATCGTGCACGGGTAATGGCGACATAGAGATCACTCAGGGAGAATTGGGGCGTATCTGTCCCAGAGAAATCGCAAAGAAGAATGACGTCAGCCTCTAACCCCTTGAAGCGGCGTGGGGTTGAATAAAGCACTCCCTTTCCTTCACGCCATTCTGTGGCAGAATGAAGGAGAAGTGTCCCATTAATATTTTTCAGATCCCTCAGCGAACTTCTTTCATATTTTGATGGACCAAGGATAGCGATTTGGCTTGGTTTGAGGTATTCCTTCGTGAGCAAGCGATGGATCTCTTGTTCCACCTGACCACAGATGTCCTGTGCCGACGAGGGAATAATAATTTTAGGAACGTCCCCCAAAGGAACGGAAAGCGCTGTCTTACTATCATTTTGAGTCGCCACATTGGCATAAGTTGTAATTCGGCGTGTATTGCGACAGTTAAATGGGAGATAAAAGTGAAAAGCGTTGGCAATCGGTGGAACCGTCGGCGCACGATAGACGCTCTGGGCCTTATCGTAGAACGCCCACATGGGCGGGCGCTCACCAGCGTTGCCGAGACAGAAGAGAGTCTCCCACCAATCGGAATAAAAATCTTGAGCCTCATCAACAACGATGGCATCAAATGCCGCCTTCTCTGGAAAAAGGCTCGCCGCAGCCTGCAACAATAAATTCGGGGTCTCCTTCTCCCACCACTCGGCATCATTAAAGTCTGGACGAAATACTATCCCAGCCTGTGCGCATAAGTCTGAGGCTACACCATGAAAATTTCTTACAAACAAATTTCCTCCATTTTCTATCAATTCATCATGAAGATTTTCTCTTAGCCATTGGGATAATTCAGCATTATAACAGGTGAGCAAGACCCTATCGTACTTGGCAGCAAAAGACCTTGCGCGCTGAATTGCTATAAAAGTCTTTCCAGAACCAGCAACACCTTCGATGATCGCATAATTATTCTGTTCCATCCCAGAAAGAACGGTCTGTTGGTGCTGAGTGAGCCGATCAAGAGTGTGGGCATTGTGATCAACGCCAACGCACAACGGTATGCGGGAGGAAAAATGGGGCGTCAAAATGCAACAAACCTTCTTGAACTCCTCGTCCGTAAGTTTTTCACGCTCCTTGCCCGCCCCATTGGCATGATAAGCACGACGAATCGCGCCCTCGATATCTGTCAAATCTCTCCTGGAGATGATGGTCTCTTCCGGTAAATTCAGCGGAGGCACACCTTGGAGTTCGCAGTGCGGAAAGGCAACAGCTTGTGAAAAATAAAGCTTTTGGGTTTTAGTCAATCCTTCGGGAAATCGACTGCGAAGCTCCCACATACTTTTATTTGCTTGTTCTGCAGGGTCTTTGATCTTCTGATCCGGGCGGGCATCTGAAAAACGGCGATACCATTCCCGCCCTTTGACAACAATCTCCCCTCCTTTGGCTTCGATGACCAAGAGGCCAAGATCTTGGTGCAAGACCAGAAAATCAGCCTCTCCCCTTTTCGTGTCCTGGTTGAAATGATCGCGCTGGGGGCGAAGCCAGGGGAGGGAGTGCATGACGATGAAGGTGTCCGGTAATCCTTTCTGCATGACGCGGGCGAGATCTCTCTCCGAGCTATATTCCATCATCGTGAGGTCAATTTCTGGGATAAAGCGAGCCATTCTGTCACACCGTCTGGATGAATTGTATTTTGGCACTATCGCAGTGAAACGAAGAGGGAGCAAGGATTGCCGACCCTTGACCCTCTTCCTTTCACGCGCCACCTCTCCCGAAGAGAAACCTTATGGGAGTAGAACAGCCATGGCGACTCCTCTTCCTCCGGCCTCTGCTGTTGGAGCTGGCACATCTTCAGGAGGCGATACCGGTGTGGCCGAAAGCGCAGCGGATCGCGGTTCCGTGTTGGCGGGGAGCGAGATCTTCCCTCCCTTCAACGAACCCATCGAGATCAAGGGGACTCCGGCGTCCGATGTTCTGATCGGTACCGATGCGGACGAGCATATCCGCGGCCTTCGCGGCAACGATGTTCTTTTCGGCGGAGGAGGCAGTGATCAACTGGAAGGCGGGAGTGGAAATGATCGTCTCGAAGGCGGTCCCGGCTTCGATTCCTACAATGGCGGCCCCGATGAGGATACTCTGAGTTTCCGCCTCGCCGATGGCCCGGTGAGCGCGGATTTGGCGAGTTCTTCCATCACTCAAGGCGGAACCTTCGAATTCGTGCAAGGGGTCGAACACCTGACCGGCTCGCCTTTTGGGGACACCTTGCTGGGAGACGAAGGCGACAATGTTCTCACCGGCGGAGAGGGAGTCGATCTCTTAAACGGGCGTTTGGGCGACGATATCCTAGACGGCGGCAAGGAGGGTGCCTACGCAACCTGGTTCGATTCCGAAGGCCCTGTTGAGGTCGACCTCGCCCATGGTCAGGCCAAAGAGTGGGATGGCGGCCTCGATACCCTAAAAGGCATCGTGGGAGCCTTGGGCTCTGCCTTCGATGACACCCTCAACGGGGACAGCCAAGCCAACCGACTGGAAGGCGGAGAAGGAAAAGACACCCTCGATGCAAAAGGTGGCGATGATATCCTGGTGGGAGGAGCCGGAGAAGATGCCCTCCAAGGAGGAGATGGAAACGATACCGCCGATTTTTCCGGGGCGGGTCCGGTTCAAGCCTCGTTGAACACGGGGCGAGCCACCGATGCCTCGGGGAGTGTCGATACCTTGGCGGGAATCGAGAATCTGACCGGCTCTCTTGGCAACGACATCCTCATTGGGGATGCGGGAGTCAATCGTCTGGAGGGAGGGGTTGGCGCAGACGCTCTTCAAGGCGGGGCTGGAGCGGACGCCTTTGTGTATCATGATACCTTGGACTTCGGCGATACCATCGGTGATTTCAAGCACGGAGTCGATGTGATCGAGATTGATCAGTCGGCGGTAGGGGCGGGAGATGTGCGCGTTGATGCGGCTTCCGGTCAGGTGCTCTGGGTGGGTGAGGGAGAAGAGAACTCCTTGGTGGTGGCCACGGTTGGGGGGGAACTCCCCACGCTGTCTGACATCCATCTGGTGTAAGGGGTCAAGGGTCCCTGACCCCTTCACAGAGGATCGACGAAACTCCGCAAGATTTTTTTCTCTCCGCCCTCAAAGCGGATCACAAGTTTATCGCCTTCGATATCCACCACTTCACCGATGCCGAATTTGTTGTGACGCACGCCATCGCCGATGGCAATAGGAGACATCGCGTGCTCTTGATATTTCCGATACGTTACATTCTCCTTTGGCGCAACCCTTCCTCCGGCGTGGAGGCCTTGCGCCGCGACCCGGATCACTTGGTCGTCAGGGAGTTCATCCAGAAAGCGGCTCGGCATGGAGGTCTGCCACTGATTATAAATCCTCCGATTCGCGGCACAAAAGATGCGAGCACGGCGTCGAGCGCGCGTTAACCCCACATAGGCCAGACGACGCTCTTCTTCCAGCCCGTTTTCGCTCAGGGATTTCTGGTGAGGGAACACGCCTTCCTCCCATCCCGGGAGGAAGACCGTATCGAACTCCAAGCCCTTGGCCCCATGGAGGGTCATGATGCTGAGGCGATCCCGCTCCCCCTGTTGTTCGTTTTCCATCACTAGGGCGACGTGTTCGAGAAAGTCTTGCAGCGACGGGTAGTCTTCGAGCGCCCGGAGGAACTCTCCCAGGTTCTCCACCCGTCCGGGGGCATCGAGCGCCTTGGCGCTCTTCCACATCTGAAGATAGCCCGATTCGTCAAGCACTTGGCGTGCCAGATCCGGATGTGGAAGGGTCTCCAGCAGGCTGCGCCAGCGCAGGATATCCTCGGTAAAGCGAACCAGGGACTTCCGCGCGGCGGCTTTGAGCTCGTCGGTTTCGCTCAACAGCCGTGCCGCCTCGAACAGGGGGAGCGAGCGGGCGCGCGCGACGATGTGAATGGCCTGAAGAGAGGACTCCCCTAACCCACGCCGAGGCAGATTGATGATGCGCTCGAACGCCAGCCCGTCATCGGGAGAGTTGATCAGACGCAAATAGGCCATGATGTCGCGGATTTCCTGACGCTCGTAAAAGCGTGGCCCGCCAATGACGGTGTAGCCCAGGCCGATGGCGATCAATCGTTCTTCGAACTCGCGGGTTTGGAATCCGGCGCGCACCAGAATCGCCATGGAGGAGAGCGCCTCTCCCTGGAGCAACAGCGCTTCAATATCCTCACTTACGGCTCGTGCTTCCTCGGGGCCGTCCCAAACGGCGCGGATCTTGACTTTCTCGGGCTGAATCGCGCCAAAATCCAACGCCGGGCGCAAGGTTTTGCCGAGACGATTCGTATTGTGAGAAATCAAATGAGACGCCGCCGCAAGAATAGGAGGCGTCGAACGGTAATTGCTTTCCAAACGGATCACCTTGGCTCCGGGGAAATCGCTCTCGAAGCGGAGGATATTCCCCACCTCTGCCCCGCGCCACGAGTAGATGGATTGATCATCATCCCCCACGCAACAGATATTCCGATGCTTCTGCGCCAGGAGTCTCAGCCACATATACTGAGCGGAATTCGTATCCTGGTATTCATCCACCAGAATATACATAAATTGATCTTGATAGTGCTCAAGAAGAGCGGCATCAGCGCGGAAGCCTTTCACCACATGCAGGAGCAAATCGCCAAAATCGCAGGCATTCAACTCTTGCAGCCGCTGCTGATAGCGCCGGTAAAGAAGCGGGAGCTGTCCATCCGCGACCTCCGAAACAACCGGGTCGTCCGGCCCCTGAGCACGATCCTTCTGCGCCTGGATGGCCGTCATGACAACCGCCGGAGGCCACGCCTTGGGGTCGATCTGCCGTTCCGCCATCACCTGCTTCAAGAGACGGGTTTGGTCGTCGCTGTCCAAGATGGTGAAGTTGGACTTCAGACCGGCCATCTCGGGATGACGCCGCAGAAGACGCGCGCAAAGAGCGTGAAAGGTTCCCAGCCAGACCTCTTGAGCAGGGGGGCCAATCAGGCTGGACAGACGCTCTTGCATCTCCCGCGCGGCCTTGTTGGTGAAGGTCACCGCGAGGCATTGACGGGGCCACGCCTGGCGAGAACTGAGAATATGTGCCAGCCGAGCGGTGAGGACTCGGGTTTTGCCGGTTCCCGCGCCAGAGAGCACCAAAACAGGCCCCTGGGTGGTGGTGACCGCTTCGGTTTGCTCGGGGTTGAGGCCTTGCAGCCAGGGCGCGAGAGGCGCGGGGAGGTCGTCGTTGAGGGAGAATGGATCGGACATGCGCGGGACTATCTCAGGGGGATGCGGAGGGGTCAAGGGGCGGCCGCCCCCTAAAAACCGCTCCCCTATGGAGCGGCAGCCCCATACAAGGCCTCTGCCCGGTTGCGAAAGCGCGTCATCACCTTGCTGATCACCTCAGGCAAGGCGAGTCGCGCCGCCGTTTGCAAAACCATGGAACGCAAGTCCAGCCAATAGGCCACCGAGACCTGGCATCCCTCCCCGAGGGGTTTAAAGGTCCAAACCACCCGCATGGCGCGAAACGGCCAATCGTGAGATTGGATCTCCAGATGCTCAGGCGGAGTCATCACGGCTCTGGTTTTGAATTTGGCGTCGATGGGACCGGCTCCGAAGTGGTTTTCCACTTCCAAGATCTTCTCTTGTCGCAGCAAAACCTTAGCAGTGCGACACCAGGGCAAAAAGGCGGGATAATTTTCGATATCCGCAGCAACGGCGAAAAGCTGCTCCGGTGTCCAGCGAGAGTAGTCGGCGCGGAACGTTCCGGCCAATACCCTCATCGCGAGGTCAATTTCCGGATGTTGCGGACAAAGATATTCAGCAGGGCACGGATGAAGGGATCTGCCTTGGCCAGCTTCTCGCGAAAGGCGTCGCGCCGGACAATGGAGACCGTTGTATCGGTCACGGCCTTGGCCGAGGCCATGCGAGGCTCCTCGTCCACCAGGGCCATTTCGCCGAACAATTCACCTCGTCCCAGGGTTCCCAAAACGCGATCCGCCTTGGAGATTTCGACTTGGCCATCGCGAATCACGTAGGCGCAGTCGCCGGGATCCCCTTCTGCGAAAATGGGCATTCCCGCGTTGAAGGTTTTGATCTCAATGGATCCCCCTGCCGTTTCTACCTTTTTCATCATGCCCCGCAAGATTAATCCGGGAGGGAGTGTAGACTGGGGAGGGGCTCTTGGGCAACGGAAAACAGTCCCCTAGAACATCTGCAAGGTGATGGGCACACGCGCCATCAACCGGACATCCGGCGAGTCGTTGGTCACCCCAACGGAAACCCCCACCCCCAAAGCGGTGCTGTTGGTGATTTGCCAATTGGCGCCAATGTTCAAAGACCCCACGGAAAGAGACTGAGAGTGGAAGCTGCCATCGGAAAAAGTGGTGTCGGACTCGCTGATGAAATCGTGCTGATAGCCCACCGAAATCGAAACTTTCTCGTTTAAGGCAAAGCCCATGCCGACGCTTAGACGAATGGCATCGCCGGGGTCAACGCTTTTTACGAAACGATTGTTGCTGAAGGGACTGTTCACATCTTGCTTCATGTTCCACAGGTAACCCAAGCTGGCGTAAAACACCGCCGGATCCGACGGAGCAATCACCGTGAGGGAGGGCTCAATCCCCCACGACCCCGACCCCGTGGCCAATTCCCGCTCGCGGCCAAAGTTATCCCGAGCCAGGTCAAAGGGCCCGGTCCCGGTGGTGCTTTTCACTCTGACATTGGCAACGAACACCGGAAGCGTAGCGGTGGGCTCGTTGAGTTGGTAGTGCAAGGCCGCCTCGATGTCGCCTAAGCCGGAATCGGATAAAGAGGTGGTCTCGTTGATATTGTTGGTGCTGATGACCGAATTGACCGTGCGATCATCCCGAAACATATAAGGAATGCGCACTTCCGCCTCTAGTCGGTTGGTCACCCCATAGCGGAAGGCCAGAGTGGCGGTGGTAGCGTCTCGGTTGCCTTGGGTGGCCTCGATGGCACCCACCAGAACGGTATCGATGATCGAGACGCCGCCGACCACGAAGCGATTGATATCGGAGTGGGCGTATTCCAGGGAGGGCTCGATGACCAAGGCTCCTCGCCGCGTCAGCACGCCCGGAACCTCGGAAGGTAAGGCCGCCGCCGCTTGTTTCTGGGGCTGCGTTCGAGCCGGAGGCGGAGGTGCCGCCGCCGTCTCTCGCGTCGGAGGAGGCGGAGGTGCCGCTCGTGTCGGAGGGGGCGGAGGAGCCCCTCCCTCGATCTTGCTCATATCAATGGGGATCTCCACCACCGGAGGCCCAGAATTAGGGGCCGACTGAGCGAGAGCTTCTTTTCCGCCAATCCCCGCCAAAAGCACCATGAGAGTGGAAAGCGGTAGTACGGCAGAATGCTTCATAAGGGGGCCTCGCCTCAACGCGTCACGGAAGAGGAAGCGAGGATAGATCACTCCGGCGGAGTTCTCTGGGGCTCTTCCGTTCTATGGGACCGGGGGCCAGGAGAGATCTGTCCATTGGCCAGGGCCATCGGGGACCAGGACGATCGGGTAACGACGGGCGAAAAGAAAATGAGAGGCGATGGCAACGGTTCCTTGACCCCTCTCGCCGATTAGGCCACACCTAATCAGAGCTTTCTCCGTGACCAAAGCTTTCTCCGTGAAGAGACCCGCGACCATGTTCCTTGACGAAATCGACCGCCGTCTCCTTGATGACTACCAGCGTGATTTTCCATTGACTCCCGCCCCTTACGCCACGCTCGGCCAAAACTTGGGCCTCGCTGAGGAGGAGGTCCGTGCGCGGTTAGCGCGACTCCACGCCTCGGGAGCAATCAGCAGGGTGGGCGCGGTTATTCGACCTCATGCCGTGGGCTTTTCGACCCTGGCGGCCATGGAGATTCCAGCGGAGCGTCTTGAAGAGGTTGCCGCCTTGGTTTCCTCGCGTCCCGAGGTCAATCACAATTACCAACGGGAGCACGCCCTGAATTTGTGGTTTGTCGTCGCCGCCGGGACGCAGGCGGATGTGGCAAGAGTCCTTCAGGAGATTGCACAAGCCACCGCCCTGGAGGTTCTCGACCTTCCCATGCTTGAAGATTTCCACATTGATTTAGGATTTGGTTTGCAATGGACGTAGCGGACCCCCAAGATCTTGCTCTTATCGCGGCGTTGTCGGATGGCTTGACCTTTGAAGAGCGCCCGTATCACCATCTCGGTCTGCGGGTCGGCATGGACGAAGACGAGGTTCTCCGTCGTCTTCGTGGCCTCCTCGACCAAGGCGTGATCCGCCGCTTCGGGATCATCGTCCGTCATGGCGAACTGGGCTACCGCGCCAACGCCATGGTGGCTTGGCAGATCCCCGAGCACGACATTGGGACCATTGGCCGCCGCCTGGGTCAGGCGCCAGAGGTGACCCTGTGCTACCGTCGTCCGGCCCGGCCTCCACGGTGGCCCTATACCCTGTTCACCATGATTCATGGCCGTGACCGGGGGATGGTGGAAGCGATGATCGGCGAACTCGCCCAGCGAGAGGGACTGACCTGTTATCCGCGCGCCGTCCTCTTCAGCCTGCGGCGGTTCAAGCAATGTGGAGCGCGTTATGTCGGATCTTGACGCCACCGATCGCAGGATCATCAATGCCTTGCAGAAGGGCCTCCCCCTGTCCGAAAGCCCCTTCGCCGAGGTGGCGGTCGGCCTGCAACTGACCGAGGCCGAACTTCTCACGCGGCTTCAGGCCTTGCTGGAGCGGGGCATTTTGTCGCGCTTTGGTCCCATGTACAATGCGGATCGCTTGGGCGGTCACAACACCTTGGTGGCCATGGCGGTTCCTCCCGAGCGCTTCGAAGACGTCGCTGCCGTGGTCAATGGATACCCCGAAGTGGCTCATAATTATGAGCGCGACCACACTTTGAACATGTGGTTCGTCGTCGCCGCCGAGAGCCGAGCGCGCGTGACGGAGGTTCTGGCGGAGATTGAAACCCGATGTGGGCTCCCGGTCCATGACCTGCCGAAAATAAGGGAGTTTCACGTCAGGTTACGGCTGGAGGCCTGAGATAAAGAGACCAGGCCTGAAAGAAGAGACCAGGAGAGGGAGGAGGCTTCCTCCCCTGGTCTCTCTCCCCTCTCAAGGCATTGCTCTCAAGACATTACGGGCATCCGTGCATTACAAGCATCAGTCCCAGCCCGCAGACAACGCCTCGTGAGGAATCCCCGCAGGAGCTTCGCTGAGTTCGCTCTCCGCCTGAGGAATGGCGGTACCGCTCTGCCGCTGGTATAGCTCTGGCTGACCGGCAACCTGAGGCGCTTGCATGGCCTCGTCTCGCAAGATGGGGAATCGGGGGTCGATCTCCCAATGGGCCTCGGCGGCTTGCTGTGGGATACCCTCTCCCGCCGCTAGTCTCCGCCCCGTGGGTTGTAAGTCAATTCCCAGGGTGTCAATCGTGCTCAGATCAACATTCCCCGTTGGCCGCAAGCCATTCTTCGATTGGAACAGAAGAACGTTGTTGCGCAACTCGGCGTCAAAATTTCCATCGGGAGTCACATTGTACCCCAATTGGGACAAGCGCTCCTTTACGGCCAGAACCACGTCGGAATTGCTCACGTAATCCCCTTTGGCCACCTGTTGCTGCGCCAAGGCAGGCATGGCCACCAGAAGACTCGTGAACGTCAAGGTAAGAAGTGTGCGTCGCATGGACATCTCCTTCGAGACAAGATTTCAACGAAGAGACTCCTTTCACCATTACTCAGTATCTCCGGACCCTTCGAGCATCTTGCGGCCTTTTTCCAGCAGACTGGGTTCTTTTTCCGACGGAGTCAGAGCCTGCTGCGGGTTTACCCCCAAGGCTGCGAGACTTTGCGCATCAAGTTTTCCACTCGATACCAAGCCCTTGTCTTGCTGGAACGCCAACAAAGCCACATCCGACTTCGGTCCCCACATGCCATCGGTCGTGCCGGTGTCGTAGCCCAGCTTGGTCAAGGACTCTTGAACCTTGCTCAGGGTGCCTTTGGACAACGAGGCAGGCTCACTCCCCGTCGTGACACCCGGTGCCATCTTGCCGTGCTCCATGGCGGAGCCCTCGGCCAAGGCTGGGGTGATGACGAAACTTCCTAAGAGAGCAAAGATGAATGCCATTCTCATGACGTGTCTCCGCATAGCTGATCATCGGGATTCTCGAAGATTGAATGCCTGAGAGACGAGATGGTTCCGTAGCCTATTCGGATGCGTGCCCTTTGATGCGAAAGGGGGTGAAGGGGGGGGGCCCCCGGACCCCCCACCCCCGACCCCCCCAGACCCCCCGAATGGAAGCAGACCCAAACCAC
>JAVBJO010000043.1:0-5940 GCA_031546925.1 Rhodospirillaceae bacterium | reverse complement strand
CCCCCCACCCCGACCCCCCAACAAAAAACCCCCGAAACAATCGGGGGTTTTTTGTTGGGGGGTCGGGGTGGGGGGGGGCTGGATGGGCTTACGCCCTCGTCAGGGGCGCTGCCCCCGACACCCCCGCAAGGGGCAAGGCCCCTTGACCCCTCTCAGGACTCCTTCAGCGCCCGCGCGAAGCTATCCGACAACGGCTTCAGGAAGTACTGGAGCGGCGTCCGCTCTCCCCCCTGCAACATCACCTCGACCGGCATTCCCGCCTTGAGGGCACGAGGAAGGCGGCTCAGCTGCGACGGCGGCACCTCGATCCGAGCGCTGTAGTACGACTGCCGGGTTTGCTCATCGGTAATCGCGTCGGCCGAGACCATGATCACTTCGCCTTTGACGATGGGCGTTGTACGGGTTCCGAAGGCACTGAAGCGCAATTCTGCATCTTGTCCAGAGTGCACCCGGTCAATATCCCGCGCATTGATTTTCGCTTCGACGATCAAGCGGTCATCTCCCGGCACGACTTCCATCATTTCCCCGCTGGGCGACACGACCGTTCCCGGACCAGCGACCTTAAGGTTGTGGACCACGCCCGAGACGGGAGCGACCACATGGAGCCGTTCCGCGGTATCTTGAGCAGCAGCGAGTTTCTGGACGATTTCGCTCCGTTCGTTTTCAACCCGGGTCAATTCGTTCGCGACTTCCTCGCGGATTTTCTGGTCGCCTTGCTGCATCTGAAGCCGAACCTCTGAGATTTCCTTCCCGGTTTGACTGGTGCTGGCTCCGTCAGCGAGCATTTCCCCTTGGAGACGGGTCAACTCGCGTTCCTGAGCACGCAGGCGCATGGCGGGATAGAAGCCTTTATCGGTGAGGGTCCGCAATCCCTCCAGCTCGCTGGCGAGCAGCTCCGCTTGGCTCCGCTTGGACTGCTCCAGCATGGAGCGCCCCAGGCGTTGCGCTTCCAGTTGCCCGATCCGCGACTGAAGGATCTCCCGTTGCCCGGCCTGGCTCTTGCGCCGCTGATTGAAGCGGTCTTCTTCGTGATTGATGACTTCGGCAACTTTAGGATTGCTGCGCTGTTCCAGCATGCTGCTTGGGAACCATACGGCGGACAACCCATCGCGCTCGGCTTTGAGTCGGGCCTGCTCAGCGGTTTTGGCGTCGAGCTGAGCCCGGAAGGTTTCCAACTGCGCCTGGGTGCTGGCATCGCGCAACCGGATCAGAGGCGTTCCCACAGCGACGGTTTGGCCTTCCTTGACCAGAACTTCGTCCACGATCCCGCCCTCACGGTGCTGTACGGCCTTGCGTTTGGTTTCCACCGCGACGGTCCCCTGGGTCAGGACCGCGCTGGACAAGGAAGCAATGCTCGCCCACCCGCCAAACCCACCCAGAGTAAGCCCCATGAGAACTACACCGGCGATGATGGGCTTACGGAAATCGGTGGGAACTTCCGGCAGAGGGGCGACTTGATCTGGCATGGCGACGGTCGCGGTCTTGGAGGAGGTGCTCATGGAGGTGCTCATATTGAAATGTCTCTCTTTGCTCTGGGGGCTCTGGGGCGTTGGGTCAGGCGCTGGCGGCGGTGCGAGGCTGGGACGGGACCACTTGAGGCCGGGACAGTTGCGCCATAACCTCCTCGCGGCGTCCGAACAGTTCGACTTCGCCCTTATTGAGCACCAGGATTTTATCCACGATCCCCAGGATCGACAGACGATGAGTCACGACCACGGTGGTTGCTCCTCGTTGTTTGCAGGCCCGGACGGCTTCCACCAGGGCTTGCTCGCCGGTGGTGTCCAGGTTGGAGTTCGGCTCGTCCAGAACCACCAGAGCGGGCTCGCCGTAGAGGGCACGGGCCAAGGCGATCCGTTGACGCTGCCCGCCCGACAGGCTTCGCCCGCCATCCCCGATACGGGTATCGTAGCCATCGGCCAGACCCAGGATCATCTCGTGGACACCGGCCTGGAGCGCCGCCTGAACCACCTTCGACGCATCCAGTTCACCAAACCGCGAGATGTTCTCAGCCACAGTCCCGTCGAACAGTTCCACGTCTTGCGGCAGATAGCCCAAGGACGGTCCCACTTGATCCCGGGGCAGGGTGGAGAGGTCGGCCCCATCCAATCGGACGGTCCCGGCGGCCACCGGCCACACGCCAACCATGGAGCGAGCCAGGGTCGATTTCCCTGCGGCCGACTGACCCACGATCCCCAGAACATCGCCCGCCTTCAGGTCCAAGGACACGCCCTTGACCACCGCCATCTTGCTGCTGGGAGGAGTGACAAACACCCGTTCCACGCTCACCGCGCCGGTGAAATTCGGCAGAGCCATGCGCTCGGGCTCCTGTCCGGTGGTGTTGAGCAAGGTTTGCAGTCGGCCATAAGCCCCCCGAGCCGACACAAATCCCTTCCAATGCCCGACAGCCATCTCGATCGGCGCCAAGGCCCGGCCCATGATGATGGAAGCCGCGACGATGGAACCACCGGTGATCAGGTCTTCCATGGCCAACCAAGCCCCAACACCGAGAATGGCGGATTGAAGGAACAAACGGACGAACTTCGATACCGCCATCAAAGTCCCGCCCCGATCCGCCGCAGCGGCCTGAAGCGACAAAGCGGCGCGATGACGGCCCTGCCAACGCCGGGTAATCCCGGGCATCATGCCCATGGCGTGCAGCACTTCCGCGTTGCGCAACGAGGCATCGGCAAACGTCGTCGCCTGGAACGAAAGCCCCTGAGCCTGCTGCAACATTTTCCGCGTGGAGAACTCGTTCACCACCGCCAGGGTGAAGATCAAGGTCGCGCCCAGAAGCGTCACACCGCCCAGCACTGGATGCAAAAGGAAGGTCGCCGCGATGAACAACGGAGCCCAGGGAGCATCGCAGAACACCAGCAGGGCCGGTCCCGAAGCGAACTCGCGCAGGCTATCCAAATCCCGCAGCACCTGGGTAGAGGCTGCTCCGGGCTGCTTGAGCGCCTGCTCAAACACGCCGGCGAAGGTTCTGCCCGCCAACAGGCTATCCAACCGAGCCCCTGCCCGAACCAACACGCGGCTCCGCAACGCCTCCGTCGCTCCCAGCATGGCCAGCAGGAAGGCTGCCATGAGGGTCAGCATCAACAGCGTTGAACCACTGCGGCTCGACAGCACGCGATCATAGACCTGCAACATGTAGATCGGCGAAATGAACATCAGCAGATTGATGAACAGGCTGAAAACAGCCGTTGCGATGATGGCGCCCTTGCAACGCGACAGGGCCTTGCGAATGGAGAGACTGGAGGAGGAAACCGGGGTAACAGCCATGGATGGGGTAGGTCCTTTGTATTATTACAGCGTGGGTGAGGCCTAAAATGACGCCCATTCCTTTACGAAGGATTACCTCGTTGGAATGCCCTATCCTTCCACGAAAGAGGATTTTATCTTCTGTATTATCTCGAAAGAGGGAGATCGCCGAGGGATCTCAAAAAGATATTTCGTGTAAAATCAAAGGGATAGCAAAGTCCAGCCTCAGACAGGTCAAACTTTCGGATGAAGTCTCCGCGACAAAAAGGCTTGGAAAATATCTTTGGGATAAGAGAAACGGGGGATCCTTACGGATCTTGCTGCGCCATCTCTTCCTGGGCGAGCCGATCCGCTCCCGAAGGGAGGGGGAGCTCGGGGTGGGCGATCCAGGCGGCGATATCGTCGATCACGACGTTGGCCTGCAAATCCCGCGTCAGCATGTGATAGCCGTTGGGATAAAACCCAGCCCGCTGCTTCCCGGAGGCGCGATCCGGCAGGGAGGCAACGGCTTTCCACAGGGATTTGGCGGGGATAATCTCGTCCTTGGCCCCATAGAGCACCAAAGTCGGACAATGCAGCAGCGGAGCGGCAGCGGTGGCGTCATCCATCAGATCGGTCACGCCGTGCAACACATCCACGCGCATGGCCTTGGTGATCAAGGGATCGTGGAACATCTTGCGCAGGATCTCGTTGTTGTCGGAGGCTCGGAGGCGCAAGCCATCCCCGGTCAATTGCAGCCCCGGCGTCACATTGTAGACCATCCACAGGAGCGACCGCAGGAAGACATTCATGGTCTCGCGGCTCCAGACGGCGGGAGCCAACAAAATGACTCCTTTCATCTCGGGGGGCAGAGGCTCTCCCGTGGCGGCCACCAGGACGATTCCGCCCCCCATGCTTTCCCCCAAAAGGTAGAGGGGAACGCCGGGATGGCGTGCCGCCGCCAACCCCGCCGCCGTGCGCACATCTTGAGCAAGGTTCTGCCCCCCCGCCCAATAGCCCCAGTGGGGCGCCTCGCCAAAGCCCCTTTGGTCATAGGCATAGGAGGCAATACCCTTTTCCGCCAAACGCACGCCGGCGTTCTCGAAAAACGAGGAATAGTCATTAATGCCATGGATGGCGAGAATCACCGCTCTTGGCGGCTTGTCCTTGGGAACCCAAGAGCGGAGTGGCAATTGCAGTTGGTCTGCCGTGGTCCAGTGCTCTTTGCTCATTGCGGGCGGAGCCACCGCCGGTCCAGGAGGGTAATACTGAGTGGTACAGGCGGAAAGACTAAAGAGAGAAGACAGAATAGACATCAGAGTCCACTTCCGAAGAGTCATCAACGTTTCGAGGACGTAAGTTGCAAGAAAATGTCTTCCAGACTCGTTTCCTCGGTGGAAAGGTCTGCGATGGTGAGATTTGCCGCTCGAACCGACTCCAGAATTCGGGAAATCGGCATCAAGGAAGGCTTATAGTGAATGCTCATTCGGCCATCCGCCAACATCTCTGGAGAAAACGACATCAAGGCCTCGGGAATACTTTGCAGCGGCGGCTCGAAGGTGAGGAGAATCGTTTTCGAGTCTAAACGTCGCAGCAAATTCTGAGTGGTGTCACACGCTACCACGGATCCGTGATTGATGATCGCGATCTGACTGCATAGCTCCTCCGCCTCCTCCAGATAATGAGTCGTAAGGATGATGGTCGTGCCCTGGGCATTCAACTGCCGGACATAGGTCCAGAGGGACTGACGCAGTTCGATGTCTACGCCCGCCGTCGGCTCGTCCAGAATCAAGATCGGCGGAGCATGAACCATCGCCTTGGCAATCAACAGCCGCCGCCGCATCCCCCCGGATAAGGTCCGCGCATAGGCATCCGCTTTGTCCGCCAGACCGACCGCTTCCAGAATTTCCCGGGTGCGTCGCTCGCTCTTGGGGACACCGTACATTCCCGCCTGAACATCCAAAAGCTCCGCCGGGGTGAAAAACGGATCAAAATTAAGCTCTTGCGGAACCACCCCAAGAGCACACTTCGTTCCCCTGGGATCGCGGTCCAGATCCGACTCCCAAACCTGGACGGTGCCCGAGGTCTTGCGCGTCAATCCCGCGAGGATGTTGATAAACGTGCTTTTTCCTGCCCCATTCGGACCCAGGAGACCGAAAAAAGAGCCTCGGGGAATCGAAAGCGAAACCCCCTTCAAGGCCGTCTTCGGCGGACGGCCTCGGGCACCGGGGTAGACCTTGCCAAGGTCAACAGTCTCCAACGCGTAAACCGGCGGAGAAGACAAAATGTGAGAGTCTCTTTGATCCATCGCCGTCAATGGGTATCATTCAGAGGTTTTAATCGTCAACGGATGTTTTGTCATGGATGTGAACTCTGCCTTTCGTGTGGAAACTGAGAATGGGCCTCAGGTTTGCTCGTCTGCCGTCGTTGCGTGTGAGGGAGGGGCGCAAGGGCATCCTCGGGTGTTCTTGCATCTGAGCGAAGGCGAAGAGGTGCGGTGTCCTTATTGCTCGAAGCGGTTTGTGCTGGAAGCGGGCGCTGCTGCCGCAGGTCATTAAGGGGGTCAAGGGTCTCTGACCCTTGCGGGGGTGTCGGGGGCGGCGCCCCTGACCAGGGCGTAAGCCCCCCAGCCCATCCACCCGACGAACCCCACCCTCCCTACCCTGATGCATCAGGGTAGGGAGGGTGGGGTTTGTCGGG
>JAVBJO010000055.1:0-28538 GCA_031546925.1 Rhodospirillaceae bacterium | reverse complement strand
CACCATCCTTACCCTGATGCATCAGGGTAAGGATGGTGGGGTTGGGTGGATGGTCGGCTTGGGTATGGGCTTACGCCCTGGTCAGGGGCGCCGCCCCCGACACCCCCGCAAGGGGCAGGGCCCCCTTGACCCCGCTCTTTTCGCTTACGCCGAGGGCACCCTCGCCGTCATCGCCCTTCTCCGCTCAATCGCCTCCCAAATCCCCTCCTCCAACCGGACGGAATCGAAGCGATTGATTTCCTGCAGTCCCGTCGGCGAGGTCACGTTGATCTCGGTCAGGTAGTGCCCGATGACATCAATGCCGACGAAGACGAGCCCCCTCTCCCGCAGGGTTGGCCCGATAGCGTCACAGATTTCCCGATCCCGGGGCGTGAGGACGGATTTCATCGCCTTACCGCCCACATGAAGGTTTGACCGAGCTTCGCCGCTTTTCGGCACGCGGAGGACGGATCCAACCGGCTGCCCATCCACCAAGATAATTCGTTTATCGCCTTCCCGGACAGCAGGAAGGTACTGCTGAACGATGACGGGCTCGCGGTACAACTGGGTAAACAGTTCGAGCAGACTATTCAAATTTTCATCATCGGGTTTAACGTGGAACACGCCCGCGCCGCCGTTTCCGAACAGGGGTTTCAGGACGATATCCTGATACTCGCGGCGAAATTCGATGATTTGGCGTCGATCAGAGGTAATCAAGGTGGGCGGCATCAGCCCATCGAAGTGGGTCACGAGGAGCTTCTCGGGCGCATTGCGCACTTGGACCGGATCGTTGACCACCAGGGTTGCCGGGTGGATGTGTTCCAACAGGTGCGTGGCGGTGATATAGGCCATATCGAAGGGCGGATCTTGGCGCATGAGAATCACATCCATGGTCGCCAGATCGACCAGGACGGGCTCCCCCAGAGTTGCGTGCTTGCCTTCCGTGCGTTGGACCGAAAGTGTCCTGACCCAAGCCATGATGCGCCCATTGCGCAAAGCCATATCGTTGGGGAGGTAGTGGAAGAGCGCATGCCCTCGGCGCTGCGCCTCCAGGGCAAGGACGAACGTCGAATCGGCATTGATGTCGATGTTTTCGATGGGGTCCATCTGGATGGCGACGGCGAGGCTCATGTCCTGATCCTTTCAAGGCTGGGGTCCCCGTTTTTCCTCTTTAGCAGGGGGCAACGGCGGAGTCATGGAAGCATAAGAGTGCGCTTAGCGCAGGGTGGGGAATAAGATGCGCTTGGTTTTGCACCGATCCCTGACGTCCCGCCCACAGGGTTGGAAGGCCAAGGTGGCTTTGTCGAGGCAGACTCGGACCTCGGCACCGTGGTTGCCCCGACAGAGAACGGCGATTCCCTTGGGAGACAGGCCCGGATTGGCGGCGATGAATTGGCTTTCCAATTGATCCAGCTCCAGGGAAAACGGGGTCTGGGGGTGTTGGAAAGCGGCAGGAATCCGAAGCCGCTCCATAACACTCTGAATACGCGAAAAATACGCGGTGGGATTTTCCCCCGAACAGGTGCCATGCTTCCGCCATTCGTGATGAATCAGCGCGGAACTGGGCATCATCGGCAGCATGCTCTCGACCACCTCAGAGGGCACGCGCTGCTGGGCGGTCGAACAGTCGGACGGATAGCCTCCCTTGGTGTACTGCGGCCACAAGCCATGAACCACGAAGCCATAGGGTCGAGTCATATCACACTGGGGGTTGTTTTCGCGCTCCCGCGTCTCCCCGCACCACGTGGGCGACCAGGAGAGGCTAAGGACATAATAATCGAAATTTCCCGCTTGCCCGCCTCTTTGCCCCTCGGCCTGCGCCGTGGCGGCCCCCAGAGCCAAAGCGATACCCACGATGACCCAACCGAGAGCGAAACGCATCCTCATCTCCTTAAAAAGACTTTTCCAAAAGCGCAATGATACCACGACTCCGCGTGTTGACTAAGCAGCACCGAAACAGATCGCAAGGGGGCAAAAAGAGTCCCCTTGGGGAGAGCATTTTTTTCAAGGCCGCAACGTAAAATCCTTTCTTGGCTGACCAGATTATCGTAGTCTAAGGATCATCAGAGTTATAATGACGGATTCCACAGGAAAAGGAAGCAGAGACCTTGATGTTTGCTCTTGTTTCGTTCCACCACGAATCCGCGTGGAGGGGAAGGGGGCTTGCGCCAAATACGCCAAATTGAGAAGATATCACAATCGAACGATGCAGGGATCGCTTATAAGAATCCTCGTTGGTGCACCTTTTGGAATCGTTTTACAGGGAGTGTGGTTATTCGATGTTGCCAGGTAAGCCCAAGGGGAAGTTCCGCGCTCGCACCGAAACAGGAGAGCCTGATCCCGTAGACATTCATGTGGGATGTCGGTTGCGATTGCGCCGAACCCTGCTGGGATTTAGTCAGACGCAATTGGCCTCTGCGGTTGGACTGACCTTTCAGCAAGTCCAAAAATATGAAAGCGGCGCAAACCGCATTAGCGCCAGTCGACTTTACCACCTTGCCGAGGCTCTGGACGTTCCGGTCAGCTTCTTCTTCGATGATCTCCCAAGGGAAGGAGAGTTGGAGGAAAACCCCGTGGTAACCTATGAGCTGGACCGAGAAACGTTGGAGTTGACCCGAAACTTCCGCTCCATTGACGATCAGGATACGCGTCGCGTGATCTACGATTTGGTCAAGCAGATCGCCCATCGGGATACAAAAACCGCAGCGGTTCGGGAGACGGATGCTGCGGCCTAAGAGTCCATGATCTAAGCGATCCGTGATCTAAGAGTCCGTGGGGGCTTTTCCAAATATAAAGGGCAACGCGCGAACAGCTCCCTCTCGCCTGCCTAAGCGTAAGGTCTGAGCGGCGAGGTCTTGGGGCTCAAGCCCGTTCGAGCAGGCCCGCGCTGAGATGGGTTTTCTAACCCTTGCTGCCCCCCCTCGGGACGTCGATGCGAAACCGAGCTGCGACCATTGCCTCGGCCCCCCTTTTCTTTCATCCTATGAGCCCGTTCCAAACGATATGAGCCACAACACTGTGAGAGGGGAGATTTAGATCCATGACACGGATCCTTTTAGCCGGATGTGGCAAGATGGGCGGAGCTCTGCTGTCCGGCTGGTTGGCACGCGGCGTGCGCCCCATGGATGTGTGGGTGGTGGAGCCCGGCGCGCTGTCCCCCCCCCCCGGTGTTCGCATTACCTCCACGGTGGAGCAGATCGCGTCGGATTTTATCCCCGATGTGGTGATCCTGGCCGTCAAGCCACAAGTCATGGGAACGGTTGCTCCTCTTTATGCGAAGTATCATCCTGCGATTTTTCTCTCCATTGCCGCCGGGAAACCTTTGGCGTTCTTTGCGTCTCTTCTCGGGTCAAAATGCGCCATCGTCCGCGCCATGCCCAACACGCCCGCCGCCGTACAAGCGGGAATTACCGTATGTGTGGCCAATGAGAATGTTCCCGACGCGGGCCGACAGCTCTGCCAAACCCTGCTGGAGGCGGTGGGAGAGGTGGCCTGGATCGCCGACGAAACCCTGATGGATGCCGTCACCGCCGTTTCCGGGTCTGGCCCCGCCTATGTCTTCCTGCTGGCGGAAACACTTGCAGCGGCGGGAGAAGCCGCCGGACTACCCGCAGATCTGTCGGCTCGACTGGCCCGGGCCACGGTGATCGGAGCGGGGAAGTTACTGGGTGGTTCGGAACAGTCCTCAGAACAGTTGCGAGTCAATGTCACCAGTCCCGGAGGAACCACCGCTGCCGCTCTCGGGGTTCTGATGGAGGAGCCGGGCGGAATGACAGCCCTGATGAAGCGAGCGGTTGTGGCGGCGACGCGACGCGGGCGGGAATTAGCCTGACAGTCTTACTCTTGACTTGAGGTAATAGGAATTATAACCTGCGATAGAGAGGGGCTTCGGAATAGTTCCAAGGCAGGGGGAGATATATGATGTCAATCATTACCGGACTTTTGACGGCTGACCAAGTTAAGAAGCTTTCTCCCAGCATTTTCGCCCCCACCCCACCAAAAATTTTCTCGTTCCAAGAGCCCATCAATGGGAAAGCATGGGTCATGGGGAATGGGGGAACGGTGAAGCTGGTTACGGCGGCGCAGCTCAAGAATGTCTCGCTTGAGACCCTTAAGGCCATTTCAGCGGATTACGCCCTATCCATGACGGCGGAGATGGTGGATGGTGCCGGGGGCGGATTTACTGTTTTTGAAAAATATAATCCTTTTACGAATTCAAAGGCCAGTTATTACCCTAAACTTTCCGGAGCGCAGGCTAAGATTTTGCAGGGATCGTTTGAGCCCTCCGATTTCCTTCTTCTCAACCCCAATGCGATCACGAGTATTACGAGCGAAAAGATTGGCCTCATTCCTGCCGCTGAGCTTGCCACGGCAACGACGGAGTGGGTTCGGTGTTTATCCCCAAAAGCCATCCAATCCCTGACGAAGGACCAAATTACCGCCTTGGGGGATAAAGTGGGAGAGTGGATTTGGCCGCAAATCGCAGCCATCTCCGCCACCATAGCGAATCCCGCGATTACCGGATTGAAGCTGGATGCTGTGTCGATCGGCAGTTGGTTCGGCTTGAACGCGGCTCAGGTCGCTCTGATTCACGACAAGCTGCCCGTGGACAGGATTACGCGCTTGTCGGGGGTAGAGGAAGACAACAACATCGCAGGCGGATCCGCAGGTCTGACCCGGGCGGAAACCGCGAAACTGACCGGAGCAAGCCTGGACGGGCTCAAGATCAATGCCTTCTGGTTCAAAGGCTTGTCAGCGGATGCCGTGTCCGGGCTCCAGGCCGACTTCCTGGCGGAAATCAGGGACTATTATCCCTCGACGGTTATCTTGGATCTTCAGGATAAAATTGCCCACCTCAGCGCTCCTGGGATTGGAACGCTCTCCGCTGAACAGGTTGAGAGTTTGGGGGATTGGATCTCGGCTGATCTTGGACAAGCTTGGGTTCAGGCGCTGTCCGAGGATGGCGTTGCGGGTTTGACCACAAGTCAAGTGCAGCGGATCGAGGGCCTTCTCTCTGGTTCGCAGATCCTTGCCCTCAATCCCGAGATAGCCGGGTTAACCAAGGCGGGAGTCGCATCGCTCAGCGCGGGGGATGCGAGCAAGGCATCACCGCTGTGGCTGAACAGGCTTTCGGACACCTTGGTGGGCGGTCTGTCGGCCGGATTCGTTGGCGCTCTTGGGGACAAGATTCAATATTTCAAAGTTGGCGCTTTGAAGCCGGAGGTCTTTGCCGCCATCCTTCCCACGAATCTGTCAGCCGCCTTGGCTTACGGGGCTCCGTCCCTGACCAAGGAGCTGGTTGCGGCCATGGTCCCGGGACAACTCTCGGTGTTGACCAGCGCACAACTCGGTCGTTTCAGCATCGCGGGAGTGTCTGGTTTCACCAAGAGCCAGCTCTCGAGCATGAGTGCCTTGCAGTTGCAAGGCTTGACCGGAGCCCGTCTCGCGGCCCTTACGCCAGAGGCGCTGTCGGGGATTTCCACCTCGATCTTCGCGAGTTGGAACGCCGCCTACGCCACACTATCGGGGGGGGGCAGTCTCTATGCGGCGTTGTCGCCCCAGCAGATCTCTGGCCTGGCCGAGGATGTTAAACAGGCTTATCCGCAGTTGAGCACGATCCTGGGGCAGCTTTCGACCCCTTCGGGAGCCTTCTCTCTCAGCGGGCAGAATCTCGCGCTTCTCAGCTCCACCCAACTGGCCAGCCTGACCCCTGGGGTGGTGGCTGCTTTTTCCCTGGCCCAGTTGGGGGGATTGAATTCTGTCCAAATCGCAGGGATCAAGTCATCGGTGGCGAGCCTGAATGCCTTCCAGATTTCCGCTATCCGTCCTGAAGCCATCATGGGGTTGGTGACCGATGGGAAGGCGTCGCTGACAACGGGGCAGATCAAGGGACTGTCGTCCAGCCAAATTGCCGCGTTGCCGATCACGCAGTTTTCCACCGCCGAAATCATCCGTTTGACCTCCGCTCAGATCGGTGGGGCGAACTTGGGAGGATTCCAGACGACAACCCAAACGTCTCGGCTCAGTCTGCCGCAGGTCTCCGCCCTGACGAGCGCCCAGATGTCCACATGGGGGGCGGGCGTGGGACTTCTCACCCCCGCTCAACTCAAGGCCTTATCTCCTCAGGCGGTAAGTGGCTTGAACGGGACTCAAATGGCGGCTCTTCAAGGGAAGATTGTTAATCTGTCCCCGGCTCAGTTGGGAGGCCTTGATCCGGCGGCGATCAGCGGCCTCAGCACGGTACAGACAGCTTTATTGTCTCCGGCGCAGATTGGCGGCCTTCGTCCTGCCCAGATTGCGGCCTTGGGCGGTGTCTCCGGCGACACGGGATTGACCTCTAAGCAGATCGCATCCTTGAAGGCGAGTGCCTCGGATCAAATTGGCGCTCTGAGTTCGAAACAGATCTCTGTGTTGTCCCCGTCGGCGCTCAAGGGGCTGACCTCGGCACAGATCGCGGTGCTCTCCCAGGAACAGATCAAGGGGTTGAGGGTCGATCCGGCCAGGACCACCGCTGATCCCATCACCGGGTTGTCTCCGGACGCGTTTGCGGGGTTCAGTGCGGAGCAAATCAGCGGCATGACCACGGCTCAGATTCATGCCATGAGCTCGGCTCAACTTGCGAAGCTGTCCACTGCCGCCCTGAGTGGACTGAGTGCGATTGACCTGCGTAGCATGGAAACAGGTGCCATTGCTGGTCTTACCTCGGCTCAACTGGGGGCGTTTGGGAGAGATCAAGTTCTGGCGTTGGGAATTGGATCCGCATTCACGAGTCTCAGCACTGCCCAAGTCAAAGGCTTTACCTCGACCCAGATTGCGGCTCTCTCGTATGATGGCTGGCTTTCGAATACCGATAGCCAGATCGATCTTCTCAAGACGGCTCAAATCCGGGCTCTTAGCACCAGTGCCATCAAAGGATTTGGTCAGTGGCAGGTTGACGATCTCAGCGCCGATCAGGTTAAAGCGCTGACCTCGGCCCAGATCGCAGCCCTGACAACTGCGGCCATCAAGGGATTGAGCGCGGAGAATATCCGTCTGGCTGCGGTGGCAGGCTTCGGCTCGGCCCAGATCAAGGCCATGGACGCCACCTACAAATGGATCACCGGTCTGACAACGGATCAGATCAAGCAATTGTCCGTGGAAGCCGTCAAAGGGCTCGAAAGCGACGATATGGCTCTGCTGTCGAGCCAGAACCTGCTCGCGTTGACCTCGGCCCAGTTCGCGGCCATGAGCACGGCGGCGCTCCAGGGCTTAAACTCCAGTAACGTTAGCGAGCTAACGGCACTTCAGCTCAAGGGATTTTCTCCGGAGCAGATGACTGTTCTTCGAGATGCGTCTTATGGCATTCCCCTGGGGAAGGTGGAATTGGCCTCCCTCTCCCAGCTTCAGATCCGGAGTCTCGGGACCCGGTTCTTCTTCAATTTGGAGGGTGTTACCTCCGCCCAGCTGAACGCCTTCACCACTACTCAGGCTGCGGCTCTGACCAGCGCCCAGCTTCAGACATTGACCTCGCTGCAACTGAAAGGGCTCACGCGGGCGCACTTCGATGCGATAGGATCAAGTGTGTTGTCGATGGTTTCCTGGAAACCAGGGACTAAAGCCGTGGTTGACGCTGCCTTGGCATCCGCCCTTCCGGCAGGGACGACCCTTGAGACACTCCCCAATCTCGCTCCTGCCCAAATCGCAAAACTTACGGCGGTCCAGGTGGCGCGGCTCTCCTTGGCGGAGCTTCGTCTGTTGTCCGCCGATCAAATTTCCGTCTTGAAAACCGCAGGATTGACCTTGGCTCAGGTGGAGGCGCTTCGGCCAGATCAAGTTCGGGCACTGACAGTTGCCCAGGTCAAAACCTTGACCACCACACAGCTTTCGGTGCTGTCCACGGAGCAAATCGCAGCGATCGAAAGCGGGGATCTCGCGGCGCTGGGCGTTCCTCAACTTAAGGCTCTCAGCACCCGGCACATCGCCAGTCTGACCACAAGCCAAGTCTCCGCCTTGACGGGGGCGCAGATCACGGGGCTGTCCTTACCCCAGATCGCGAGCCTGAATGCCGATGATATCAGGGCGCTTTCCACCACACAGATCAAGGCCCTGACCACGGCTCAGATCAAAGGGCTGGGGATCGATGTGATGGATGATCTCACGACGGCGCAGGCGGGTGCGCTCAGCAAAGTCCAAGTGACCGCCCTGTCGGCTGCCCAGCTCAATGCCATGTCGGCGAGCAGCCTCGTTGCCATGGGGACAACGCAAATTGCAGGCCTGACCTCGGCCCAGGTGGCGGGGATGTCGACGGGGCAGCTGGGGCAACTCTTAAGCAGCTCCTCCGAAGTAACCGCTTTATCTCTGGATGCCATGAAGGGAATGAGATGGCAGCAGTTCGAGGCCGTCAATTTTTCGGTGCTCAAAGCCTTCACCTCGAAACAAATTTCCGCTCTGTCGGAGACACAAAAGAACGACTACTACAGCACGCTTTACTATTGAGGTGAGACATCTCCTCCTCAAAACGACCCTCTTGTGTTTCGGGGGAGGATGACCTATCTGGGGGAGCATGAGACTACTCCGCTCTTGCAAGGATGCCGTTTGCGGCGTCTTCAATCCGCCGCCTCTGGTAACGATCGTCCGGCTGTCCGGGCTGATCGCTCCGGGGAGTGGCTTGCGTCGGGGCGGGTTGAACCTCGCCCATCATGCCAGCCTTCTGAAGACGGCCTTCGCGCCGTCTCGCTTGGCGGCGGTAGCCTTGGTGATCAACTCTCCTGGCGGCTCCCCGGTCCAAAGCGCCCTGATCGCTCACCACATCCGCCAGCATGCCGCAGAAAAGAAAGTGCCTGTGCTGGGATTCGTCGAGGATGTGGCCGCATCGGGAGGCTATTGGTTAGCCGCAGCCGCCGATGAGATCTTTGCCGATCCTTCCTCTATCATCGGCTCCATTGGCGTGATCTCCGCAGGATTTGGCTTTACCGAGGCCATGCGCCGCTTGGGTATCGAGCGCCGCGTCCATACCCAAGGCGAGCACAAACACATGCTCGATCCCTTCATGCCGGAAAAGCCTGACGACATCGAACGGTTGCTTGCCCTCCAGGCAAGTATCCACCAAGAATTCAAAGCCTGGGTGTGCGAGCGGCGGCAAGAGCGTCTGCGCGCCGATCACGCCGCACTGTTCAATGGCGATATCTGGACCGGACGCCAAGCCCTGGAGCTGGGATTGGTGGATGGATTGGGAGAGATGCGCTCGGTCTTGCGCGGGCGCTTCGGCGAGAAGGTCAGAATGCGTATCATCGGAGGGCACCGCCCCTCGTGGCTGCGCTTCGTCGGACTGGAAGGTCGAGGTAGCCCCGTGGACCAAATTCTCGCCACGGTGGAGGAGCGCTTGGAGTGGAGCCGCTGGGGCCTGGGCTGATTCCACGGGTCAAGGGTCCGTGACCCTTGCGGGGGGTGCAGGGGGCTGCGCCCCTTGCGAGGGCGTAAGCCCATGCCTCCCCACCGCGCGCCCCGACTCCCAACAAAAAAGCCCGATCAAATCGGGCGTTTTGTGGCGGAGAGGGTGGGATTCGAACCCACGGTGGGGTTGCCCCCACTCCGGTTTTCGAGACCGGCCCATTCAACCACTCTGGCACCTCTCCGCAAGAGAAAAGCTTTGGGTCGAATGTAAGGCGCGGAGATTAGCCTAACCGATTCCTTTTCGCAAGCCCTTCCTCCGGCAACAAAATTCATTGCTTTTCAACGCAGGTGCAAACACACTCCCGCGTTGACTCTTCTTCCTGGACCGTGGCGCAATGGACGAACGGAAATTCGCCAAGGTGCTTGCCTTGGCGGCCTCTGACAATGATATGGAAGCGCTCCATGCCTTAAGGGCTGCCCGGCGCATGCTGGAGACGCAGGGCACCACCTTTCTCGATCTCGCCTCGCGCATGGAGCGGGAATTGGGCGCGCCGATCGAAGCGCACGTTTTGCAGGAGACCATTTTTAATCTCCGCAACGAGATCCGCGATCTTCGCTCCGAAAACCAAAGACTGCGACAAGGCCGAGAACCCGTGTTCATAAAAACGGGCGAAGTCTCAGAAGGTGGGGGCGAGGACTCCCAGAAAATCGCCATTATCGCGCGACTGCGGAGCGAGGTGACCGATCTTACCCAAACCATCGCCGCTCAGCGGGCCGAGGCCGAGCGCTTGACCGCCGCTTGGCATGTTCAAGCCGAAGGAGTCCGCTCCGATCTCATCAAGGCAAAACAACGAATCACCGATCTGGATGGGCGCAGAGGGCGACTCGAGGCCGAAAATCGGCGTCTGACTTATGCCAACCACGCCCTGACCGTCGAAGTTAACGAGCTTAAGAAAGGGCAGGCGACCAGGACGGGGGTGGGAGAGACGGGGTAGGCTCGCCTCCCAGGAAGGGCTCCAGCGCTCCCATCACGGCGGCCAGCGTTTCACCACTTTGCGTTTGAGCCCAGGCCTTGGCGGCGTGGCGGCGTTGCTCGCGCTCTGAAGCGTCGTCGAGCAGGCGCAGCAAGACCTCCGTCAAGGCCCCTTCGTCCGCCACCGAGAGGGCCGCAGCATGAGCGAGCAGGCTTTCCGTCATGGCTGGGAAATTGTCCATGTTTGGACCCAGCAGGGGAAGAACCCCCAGTTGTGCCGCCTCGAAGGGGTTTTGTCCCCCACCGGGGCCGGGGCCTAGACTTTTGCCCATCAACGCCACGGGGGCCAAGCGGTACCAAAGACCCAGTTCCCCCAGGGTATCGGCAATGTAGAGACCAACCGCCGCGTTCGGCGCGATCCCTTCGGAGCGGAGCGTGCCGGTCTCGCCGATCTCTGCCAAATCTTTCACGATCTGCGGCCCGCGGTGAGGGTGGCGCGGGACGATGACGGTGAGAAGGTCGGGAAAGACGGCTTGCAGCTTTTGATGCACGCGGCCGATCAGGATTTCCTCTCCGGGATGGGTGCTGGCTGCCAGCCACACCTTTCTGTCTCCCAGGACAACGCATAAGGCCTCAAGGGCTGCGGCGTCGGCGGGCAAAGGCAACGCTGCGGTCTTCAGATTCCCGCAGCACCCGACGTTCTTCGCGCCCAGGCTGCGCAAGCGCTGCTCATCCTCGGGGGTTTGCCCTAGGCAGAGGGAAAATGTACTCAACATGCGGCGAATCAGTCCCGGAGCCCAACGCCAGCGAGCGAACGAACGAGGCGAGACACGTCCTTGGACCAACACCACGGGAAGAGCCCGCTGGCGGAGGGCGTCAAGCAGATTCGGCCAGAAGTCGGACTCGGCCCAAATCACCAGGTCGGGCCGCCAGTGGTCGAGAAAGCGCTGGACCGCGTAGGGGATGTCCACTGGGATGAATTGGTGGAACGCGCCCTCGGGCAGGCGCTCCGCCATCAGCCGGGCCGAGGTCACCGTCCCGGTGGTGATCATCGGAGTAAAACCACGACGTTGCAGTTGCTCGATCAGAGGCAGCAGCGACAGGGACTCTCCCACCGAGGCCCCATGGAGCCACGCCAAGCGGCCCTCTGGCCGAGGCCGCCCAGGATATCCCAAACGCTCCTGGAGGCGATCGGGGCTCTCCTTGCCCGTGGCGAGGCGGCTCTCCAGGTATTGCTGAACCAGAGGACGCCCCACTTGGGTCAGGGCGCGGTAGAGACCGTAAATCATAGAGGTTCCTCCGCCGGTTCCACCTGTGGCGCCGGTTCCACCTGCGGCCTTCCCACGCGGCGGTCCGCCTCGGCCATCAGCTGCGTCAGGGCGGCTTCGATGGCCAGGCGCGTGACCTCACGGTCGCTGTCGGGCGCGACCGGGATGGGGGCGCCGAAAAGGAAAGCCCCACGTGAGAAGGGACGCGGTACCAGGAAGCGATCCCACGACTTCAACAGCCAGCCTCGGCAGGTATACGTGGCGGGAACAATCACCGCATTGGCCAGACGCGCCACATCGACGATACCGCCACTGGCGCGCATGCGAGGACCGCGGGGGCCATCGGGAGTCATGCCGATGGTTTCTCCGCTCTTCAGAACGCGAATCATCTGCCGCATGGCCATGGCCCCCCCGCGAGAGGTCGAGCCAGCAATGGTCTTAAAGCCAAAATGGGCGATGGTCTGAGCGATCATTTGGCCGTCCCGATGCTGGCTGATGAGCATATGGAAGGGACCGCCGGTCCAGGCGCTGCCCATCATCAACAGCCGACCATGCCAGAAGGCGACGATAAAGGGTTGCTTTTCCGCTTGCAGACGCCGAGGAATCTCTGCGCCCAGACGCTCCCACCGGCAGGTGTGGGTCACCAAGCGAACATACGTCGCTACGAAAAAGCAAAGACTGCTGCGGAGCAGTTGGCTGCGGCCCAGCCGTCTCAGGAGGTTCAAGGGGAAAGGTCCCTATGTGGCGGGGAGATCAAAGGATCCCCAAACCGTTCTCATCTTGCATGGCGTGCAACTTGGCATAGATCCCTCCCTGAGCCACCAGTTCCGCGTGTCGTCCACTTTCCACCACGCGACCCCGATCCAACACGTGGATGATGTCGGCATTCATGATGGTGGAAAGACGATGAGCCACCACAAGGGTGGTCCGTCCGGCCATTAACCGCTCCAAGGCTTCCTGAACCTGGCGCTCGGACTCGGTGTCGAGGGCACTGGTGGCCTCGTCGAGCAGCAGGATCGGCGCATCCTTCAACATCGCTCGCGCCACCGCGAGCCGCTGCCGCTGTCCTCCCGACAGGTTAAAGCCGCGCTCCCCCACCATGGTATCGTAGCCCTGGGGCAGTTGGACGATGAAATCATGAGCTGCCGCATTGCGTGCCGCCCTTTCGATATCCTCGTCCGAGGCTCCAAACCGTCCATAGGCAATGTTGGCGCGAACCGTATCATCGAACAAGGTGATTTCCTGGCTCACCAAGGCCATGTGAGCGCGCAGGGAGGCAATATTGACCTCGCGCACGTCTTGCCCATCCACCAGCAGCCGCCCCTGGGTCACGTCGTAAAATCGAGGCAGCAGATTAAGCAGCGTGGTTTTCCCCGATCCCGAAGCCCCAACCAGAGCAATGGTTTTGCCGCCGGGAATCTCCAGATCCACGCCGTTCAAAGCCGATCGCTCGGCAGTGTAGGAGAAATGCACGTCCAACAACTGGATCGCCCCCTTCTTGATCACCAAATCCGGCGCGCCCGGATTGTCGGGAATGCGCGACGGGGTATCGATCACGGTAAAGAAGCGCGTGGCCGAGCCGAGGCCATCTTGAAGATTGGCATTCAGATTGGCCAAGTTCTTCATCGGCCGGTAAACCAACATCAAAGCCGCGATGAACGCGATGAATCGTCCTGACGTCGTCTCGCCCGCGATGACCTGAGAGCCACCATAAATAATCACAATCGTCACGGCGGCGCCAGCAAGAAGCTCTACCAGGGGAGAGCTGGCGGCACGGATACGGGCTCCCTTGATAATTAAGGAACGTAAGGTCTTGACCAAGTCAAAAACTTTCTGGACCTCGTACTGTTCCATCCCATAAGCTTTGACGACACGGATTCCCTGGATGGCTTGGGTCAAATAAACCGTCAGACGAGACTGCTGTTCTTGAACTTTGACGCTGACCTTGCGGATGCGCCGCCCCAGGCGTCGCAACGGAAATCCAACCAAGGGTAGAACAATCAAGGAGAACGAGGCCATGCGCCAATCCGCCCAGAACATCCCGCCGATGAGGAAAATTGCTTCCAGGGAATCCTTGCAAAGGCTCGTGATCCCCGTGGAGACCGTATATCGGATCATATTGATGTCGTTGGTCAGGCGCGACAGAATCCCGCCGGCCTTCATCTCGTGAAAGAAGGCCACATCCAGCGAGACCACATGGCGGAACAATCGATTTTGCAGATCCGCAACGACTCTTTGGCCAACAATGGTCGAAAAGACCGTCTCGCCATAGGCAGAAACCGCCTTGATGAGAAACGTGGCCAGCACGGCTCCCGCCAGCGGCCATAAAATCCCGTAGTTCTTGTTGACGAAAACGTCATCAATAACTCTTTGAATCAACAGCGGATAAAGCGCCGTCGTCCCTGCGGTCACAGCCATGCACAGCCCCGCGAGCACCAGCATGCCAACATAGGGACGAACACCCTCGCGCATGAGGCGGCGAAGCAAAGGGGCGGCGGGCGGATGTTCAGAAGGTGGCTTCACGAATCCATGACGATCATAAGGTGTTAGGATGGGGTGCATATAGCACGAGGTTTGTTCTGGGGGCAAGGGAGGGCTCGGGGCAAGGGAGGCCGCTCTAAGGGAGCGGGCATTTCAACCCGATGTCCTCTCTTCCTCCCTTAAAAGGGGTAATACTCCCCCTCTTATGAACTATTCTGCCCCGTTCGCCTTGTGATGCCCCCCCCCCTGTGGTATACCCACTTCCTCCATCAATTTTAGAACAAGTAGGGACATTGACACATCAAGCTCCTCCTGAGATGTCGCCTTACCTCTCGGCACTGCGATGTCTGTTTCTGGTGGGTCTGCATCACCGCGTACAACTGGAATTAGGCCCCCTGCTGGGGACCGAGGAAGGTGACGCCCTGAACGCCATGTCGCGTTTGATGCGAGACAGCAGTCTTAAGAGCAAACTCCTCAACCGGCGAGCCTGGTCTCACCTGGGGGGCTTGGGGAGTGCCCTCCCGGCCTTGGTGCGCATGAAAAGCGGCCATTGGGGGGTGCTGGTCAACGTTGTTCCCGACCCGCAAGCGGTGGTTTTGCTTGACCCGCGCAATGAGCAGCAAGGGGTCATGCTGATCGCTCGGGAGCAGTTCGAGTCCGATTGGGATGGAACCATTCTCCTGATCAAGCGGGAGTTCCAGCTGGCGGACACGTCTCAGCCGTTTGGCTGGCGCTGGTTCATGCCGGAAATCATTGAAAATGGTCGCTATTTCCGCGATGTGGCCATTGCGACGATCATGTCGACGCTGATCGCCTTTGCGACACCCATGTTCTTTAACATCATGATTGATAAGGTGATCCCCCATCAGAGCTATCAGACGCTCTTGGCGGTGGTTCTGGCCTTTGTCATTGCGACAGTATTCGATGGAATTTTTCATTATATTCGACACTATTTGATGCTCTTTGCGACGAATAAGATCGATGCGAGATTAGCCTCAAGGACATTTGAACACCTTCTCCGTCTTCCCATGCAATTTTTTGAGACAGTTCCTTCTGGTGTTCTCCTGAGAAATATTCAGCAGACAGAGGCCGTTCGTGGGTTTCTCACCGGACAGCTGTTCTTTGCTCTTCTTGATACGCTGACCTTGCCCATTCTAATTGTGGGATTGGCATTTTATAGCGTCAAGCTTACCGTGTTGGTATTGTTGTTCTCTCTGGCGATTGCTGCGGTGATCGGTTTTATGGTGCCGACCTTCCGTCGCTACCTGGAGTCCCTCTATAGCGCCGAGGGTAGCCGTCAAGCCGATCTGGTGGAAACCATCCACGGCATGCGTGCGGTTAAATCCCTGGCGCTGGAGCCGCAGCGGAAGCAATCGTGGGATCAAAAGGTCGCCAGTGCGGTGCGCTGTCGGGGCACGGTGGGGCGTCTTGGGGCCTTGGGAAGCGTTTTGACCAACGGGATGCAGCAGATCATGCAGATCAGCATTCTGGCGGTTGGTGCGGTCTCGGTGTTCGATGGGAGCCTCAGCATGGGGGCGCTCATCGCGTTCAACATGCTATCGGGGCGGGTGACGGGGCCGCTGATCCAGTTGGTGGGGCTGATCAACCAGTACGAACAGACCTCCATGGCGATTAAGATGCTGGCGACGGTGATGAATCACGCCCCGGAGCGCGATATCAACCAGCGCGGCATTCGGCCTCTCATCACGGGGCAAATGGACTTTGACGAGGTAATTTTCACCTACGAGGGCTCTTCGCGCCCGGCGCTCAACCGCGTGACCTTCCGGGTAAACGAAGGACAGGTGATCGGCGTGGTGGGTCGCTCGGGGTCGGGGAAGACCACGGTGACCCGTTTGGTGCAGGGGATTCACTCGGCCCAACAGGGACTGATCCGCCTAAACGGCAACGACATTCGTCATGTGGATCTCGCTCACTTGCGTCGGAGTATTGGCGTGGTGTTGCAGGAAAATATCCTGTTCAGAGGGACGATCCGGGACAATATCGCCGCCTCCAAGCCCGGTGCGACCTTGCCCGAGGTCATGGAAGCGGCACGGATGTCGGGCGCAGACGAATTCATTGACCGTCTTCCGTTGTCTTACGAAACGGTGGTGGGGGAAGGGGCTTCAAACTTCTCGGGGGGGCAGCGCCAACGTATTGCTATTGCTCGGGCGCTTCTGTCGCAACCCCGGCTTTTGATCTTTGATGAGGCCACCAGCGCCCTTGACCCTGAAAGCGAAGCCATTGTCCAAGATAACCTCGCCAAGATTGCGGAGGGCAGAACGATGATTATTGTTTCGCACCGCTTGTCCTCTCTCGTTTCAGCCGATTTGATCCTGGTGTTGGAGCAAGGCGGAGTGGCCGCTTTTGCTCCCCATGCAGAACTGCTTGAGACCTGCGACGTTTACCGGCACTTGTGGCAACAGCAAACGCGGCATATCTCGTGACAAAAGCCCCGAACACGCCAGCCCTTCCGCCAAAGGCTCCTCGGATCATTGAGGAAGCCATCTCCTTTCAAACCCCCATCGACGAGATTGCCGCCGAGCGCCCGACCTTTTTCCTCCGCAGTACCAGCTATGTGATCATGGGCCTGTTCCTGTCCATGCTGGCGATTGCGGCCTGGGTCAAGGTGGATATCGTCGTCGTCGGCACGGGACGGTTGAGCACCGATATTCCGCCTATCGTCCTCCAGCCGATCGAGCGCGCCATCATCCGTGAGATGCGGGTGAAAGTGGGCGATAAGGTCGAAAAGGGCGAGATTCTCGCGATCCTGGACAGCACCTTCACCCAAGCGGATGTTGCCTCACTGCGCTTGCAGCACGACGCTTTTCAGGCGCAGATTCACCGGCTGGAGACCGAGTGGTCCAATAAACCCTATCGGCTCCCCGAGAATGCGACGTCCGATGATGAGTTGCAAGAAAGCCTCTATCACCAGCGCCAAGCCGAATACAAATCCCGGATGGGGAATTTCGACGAGGAAATTAAGCGTCTCGAATCGGCCATCACCTCCCTGCAAAGCACGCGCCCCTCAATGCTGGCCCAGGTGGATATGAGCCGACAAGTCGAGGCCATGCGCAATGAACTGTATAATTCGAAAAATGGATCGAAGCTGAATGCCCTGGCCGCGCGTTCCGACCGGATTCGGTCAGAGCGTGATCTGTTAGAAGCCGACAATCGCTTACCTGAATTGACCCACACCCTGGCGTCAAAGCAGGCCGAGAAACAAACCTTCGAGGATGGGTGGCGTCGGGATTTGCTGGAGAAACTGGTCACCGTGCAAACGGATATGGCCAAACTGGGCGAAGGAATGGCCAAGGCGGCACGCATGAACGAACTGGTGGTGGTGAAAGCCCCCGAGGCCGGAATGGTCCTTGATATTGCCCGTCGTTCGGTGGGGTCCGTCATGCGCGAAGCCGAGCCGTTGATTACCATCGTTCCCAGTAACGCAACCTTGATTGCCGAGATCACAATCTCCTCCGCCGATATTGGTTATACCAAGCTCAACGATTCCGCAGTGATTAAGATCGATGCTTTTCCTTATCAGAAGCATGGGATGCTCCATGGGAAGCTCGTCTCTATCAGTCCCGACTCCTATTCCGCCGCCGGGGGGCCTGGAATGGGCGAGGATCAAGGCGGAAGTATACCAGCCCACAAAGGGGCTGGAGGGGCCGTCCATCGGGGGCGTGTCCAATTGGAGCCCGGTACGAAGTTAGAGAAGATGGAAGACGGAAGTGGCCTTATCCCCGGCATGACCTTAAGTGCCGACATCCGAATCGGATCGCGGAGCGTGCTAGGCTTCTTCCTGAACCCCATTCTGCGGACATTTAACGAGAGCCTCCGCGAGGCTTAACGGGTCAAGGGTCAAAGACCCTTGACCCGTTACTCGTCTGGGACAAAGATGTACCATTCGTCAGGAAAGAGAGGTCTTCCAAGAAGAGGGAGAATGCATGATGATTGGCTCCACGGCAGATTGCTCCGCAGCACTTACTTTCTTCCAAAAGAAGATAAATCCAGCAAACTCCGCCGCTCTTGGTGGCGTAAATGCTTCCAGCGGCGTGGATGATGCAACCCAAGGAATGAACGACGCGAGAGCGTCGGAAGCGCAAAAGAGACTCCAAGGTGCCCTTGAGACCATGGAGCGCCTCGCCACCAATGCCGATAATGTGAGGGCGAACCGCAAAGCAGCCGCGCGTCAGAAAATGGAAAATCTGAAGAAGGAGATGGACGCCCTTCGGCTCACGCAAGGGATGAATCCCAAGGCTGCGGCTCGGGCTGTTGCTCGCATCGCGCGCGAGCTGGCCGCAGCGGCCAAGGACTACGCCGGATCGGGGGGAATAGGCGGTGCCACCTCTCAACCGGCCCCACGGGGCTCGGACTCCACAAATCAAGACGTTGCAGAATCCGATGCGGCTTCCGCCTCCGATCCAGCCTCAGCAGCCCCGATCTCGACACCAGAGAGCTTCAGCACAGAGGGCACAGATGCCGAGGAAACGACGGCATCAAGTTCGTCTTCGTCTCTTCGGGATGTCTGGACGTCCATCGCCAACGAGCATCAAGCCGCCGGGGCGGAAAGCACCGAGGATATGAAGTTTAAGGGAGAGGTTCGTAAGCTCGCCTCCGCCCTAAAAGCGTTCCTGGTCCTCCAGAAGAAGCAATCGGGAGAAGAAAAGCCGGGCGATAGCCAGTTCATGCAAGAGGCGGAAAAGGCCCTCAGGGATATCCCAACGAACTGAGGAGCTTTCTGAGGGGAAGGGCTTACGCCGGGGGGCTCTCCATAGGGAGCCGCCCCCCCTTTCTTTTCGTCAATACCCTGGCGTCTCTAACAGCGGGCGATCCGCAATCTGGACCAATGACGCCTGATCAAATCCGTTGAAGGCGGTCCTGAGGCACATTCCATAGGCTCCCACCTGCCCAATCTCGATCCAATCTCCTTCGCTCACGTCATCAGAGAGCATGAACGGCCCGTTCATGCGATCGGCGGAGTCGCAGGTTGGCCCATAGAAGGAAAACGGCATCCATCGTCCCGATGGAACGGCTCCACTGGCGGGGATGAGGCGGCAGGGGAAGCGAAATCCCGGCGCTCCGGCATCCGAGAGACTTCCATACACGCCGTCATTGATGAAAAGATGATCCCCCCGGCGGCTTTCCACGCGCACCACCAAGGACTGAGAGGGTGCCACCAAGGCACGTCCAGGCTCGCACCAGATTTCGGCGTTGTTGAGCAGGATCGCCGGGTTCGCGTTCATGTGCGCGAGTCCTTCGGTGATGGCGGCAACAAAATCATCCAGAGGCCTGGGCGTGACATCGGGATAGCTGACGGGAAAGCCGCCGCCGACATCGAGAACGTCGATGGCCACATGGGCCTGCTCCAGGACGGTTTCCGCCAGCCGGAGGGCCTTGCGCCAAGCGTCGGGGTCAAGGCACTGGCTGCCCACATGGAAGCACAAGCCCACACGGCCCCGCCCCAGTTGCTCGACCAGAGCCCGAGCAGCGCGCAACAAATGAGCGGCCTCTGCCGGAGCCGCGCCGAACTTGCCCGAGAGATCATGCACCGCGGCCCCCTTGGGCAGCGCCAAGCGGACGATTAATCCCAGATCATGAGACTGTCCCCGAGTCTCGGTGCGGATCTTTTCCAGCTCTTCGAGGGAATCGAGCACAAAATCGCGTACACGGTGCTGCTCCCAGGCCTCGCGAATGGCTTGGCGGGATTTGACCGGATGCATAAAGTGAATCTCAGCCGTGGGAAACAATTGGCGCACCAAGCGAACTTCCTGCGCCGAGGCACAATCAAAATGCCGGATTCCCCCGGCCCACATGGCTTTTAAAACGGCGGGCTCGGGATTGCACTTCACGGCGTACAACACGCGGCCAGGAAACAAGGCAAGAAAGCGCTCCGCGGCGCGGGTGGCGACGGTGGGGCGCAAGGCATGTAAAGGCAAGGTCGGACGCTCCGCCAACACAACATCTGTGAGCAAAGCCAACGTGGACGAACACGATTCGCCGTCTTGGGTGGGAAGGGCCGCAATGCGACGGCGCGAGGCAGAACGAAGACGCAGATGGCTCATGGACGAGACCTCCTCGCTTAAGGAAAAAGGGCGTGGAAAAACGGATAGGGTCGAGGGCAATGGGAGAGCTAAGGGGGAATCCCCCTCGGATCATCAGCTTGCTGGAAAACGGAACATCGACAACTCAACCTCCCTTAAGGGGCCACCGGTCCACGGTTGACCGGCTCTCCGCCGAAAAGGACGCTCCGTCGTTGCTTGACCTTGGCAACCTGAGAGGAGTCCGTCCTCATCAGATCCACGGGGATGTTCAATCCCGTGCGGGGGCACGTGCGTCATGCGTCTTAAGCGCCCATATACTCCCCTCTTTCTTGTGATTCAAGTCTCTTTGGGCCATTGGCCTCTTGCTCTTAGGAGATACTCCAGAGGGTGAGGCAATGCACGTGCAATTGAGGGGGAGGGGCAATTGAGGGGGAGGGGGCTTGCTATCGCCCCACTTGCAGATCGAGAACCTCCCCGCCGCGGCGGAAGGTTACCCACCACCGTCGTGGTGCCGCCTCAAGCAGCTCTTTCAGCTCGCTCACGCGGGCGACGGGACGGTCGTTGATGCGCAGAAGGATATCGCCTACCCGCCAGCGCAGCCGATGCGCCGTCGAACCCCGTTGGATGCTGAGGATCACCACGCCGCTGGCCTCGCTTCCCGCGCCAATTTCCTCGGCTAGGGCAGGATTGAGATTCGCCACGGTCGCGCCCGCGAGGGGATGGGAACCACTGAGGGTCGAGGTGTCCCGGGCGGGCTTCTCCGGTGGAGCCATCACTTGGGCCGAAAGGATTTTCTCCTCTTGATTGCGTCGCAGGGTCAAGGCCACCTTATCGCCCGGCACCAGGGTAGCGAGGCGGAAGCGGAGGCTTTCCGGATCAGCGACCTCGCGGCCATTGAGGGCGAGCAGGATGTCGCCGGATCGCACCCCGGCCATGGCAGCGGGGCCGTCGGCCACCAAGCCATTGATCAGCACCCCCGCCGGACGAGGCAATTCCAGGGCATGAGCCAGCTCGGCGGTGATTGGCTGGACCGAGACCCCCAACCAGGGATGAACCACCTTGCCGCTTTGGGTAATGCCCGCCAGAACGGTTTTCACCAGGGCGCTCGGAATGGCGAAGCCGATGCCGACCGAGCCTCCCGATTGGGAATAGATGGCGGAATTTACCCCCACCAACTGCCCGTCCAAGTCAATCAAGGCCCCGCCAGAATTCCCCGGATTAATGGCCGCATCGGTCTGAATGAAAGAGCGATAGTCGCTCCCCCCGATATTGGTTCGCGCCAAGGCCGAAACGATGCCACTGGTCACCGTCTGCCCCACCCCAAACGGATTGCCGATGGCGATGACGATGTCGCCCACCTCCAGGCTGTCGGAGTCGCCCAGGGGGAGGGTCGGCAAAATCTCGCCCTGAGGGGCTTCCACCTTCAGGACCGCCAAATCCGTGCGCTCGTCCGAGCCGAGCACCCGAGCCTCGAATTCGCGGCGATCCGAAAGGACGACGGTTACTTCCTCGGCCCCCTTGATAACGTGGTGGTTGGTGATGACGGTGCCGTCTCCCGTCACCAGAACCCCAGAGCCGAGACTGCGTTGCACCCGATCCTCCGTCATGCCCGGTGGGAGCATATCGCCGAAAAAACGGTTGAAAAACGGGTCGGCAAGAAACGGCGAAGCTGACGCATGAACGGTTCGCTTGGTGTAGATGTTCACCACCGCCGGAGCCGCCTTCTTCACCAAAGGCGCGTAGGACTGCTTGGCCAAGGCGGGGGCTGCCAAGACCAGGAAAAGAAGGACCAGGAGTCGTTGCACCATCAAAGCCTTGCCTCTTCATTGTACCTGTAGATCTGCATGGTAGCACATCTTCTTTCCGATCAAAATCCCACAGCCGCAACCACCTGATCCTTTGTCGAGGCCATGCCTGCCGCCCCGCCTTGTTTCAATCGCTTCTCCCACCGTTCGGTCACGCCTCCCAATGCCAGCACGGGGAGGCCTGCCCCCCGGGCGTGACGCGCGAATCGCACCACGCCCATTCCCTCTGCCTCTGGGTGACTCGCGGTGGGGAATACGGGGGAGAGAAACGCCGCGTCGGCGGACAAACGTCGAGCGAACCCCAAAGCCCTCCGAGAATGGCAAGCCATGGTCAGAAACTTTCCCCTCCGGCGACACCATCCCCGGATAGGGGCATTTCTCCCACCTCGCGCCAGGCTTTCGGGAAGATGGACGCCGTCGGCATTCACACGCGCCGCCAAACGCCAATCCTTCGCGATGATCAAGACGAGTCGACGGCTTCGTGCGATTTTTGCCACACTGCGGGCGAGGGCTTCCCGACGAGGACTTTCATAGTGGCGAAAGAGGACCCCCACCAGAGGCGGGAGCTTGCGAAGCGCCGGCAAAGGGTCGCTCTGTCGCAGGCCATCGGTCACCAGGAAAATCTTTGGCAGCCGCCCTGCATTCCGGCCACCGGTGTTCCGACCAACTTTCCCTAGGGTTTTCGGCAAGGCCATGGGGTAAAACTCACCGGGACGAGAGGAGAAAACGTCATGAGAGCATCAAATGACCCCGTTGCCAATCTTACCGCGATCAACCAGCGCATCGCCACCGCAGCAACGGCGGCAGAGCGCAACCCCGCCGAGGTCACCCTGGTCGTGGTGTCGAAAACCTACGCGGCAGCGGCCGTGCGGCCGATTCTCTTGGCGGGCCATCGCTGTTTTGGCGAAAATCGGGTCCAGGAGGCACGGGAAAAGTGGGCAGAACTCACCCCTGATTTTCCCGATACTCGACTGCATTTGATTGGCCCCCTCCAGACCAACAAGGTGCGCGATGCGGTGGGGTTGTTTGATGTGATCGAGACAGTGGATCGTCCCAAACTGGCGCGGGTTCTGGCGGCCGAAATGGCACGAGCAGGGCGATTCCCGCACTGTCTCATTCAAGTCAATGTGGGGCAAGAGCCGCAGAAAGCAGGCGTGGATCCCAAGGATGCTGATGCTTTGATTGCCTTGGCCATCCGGGAGTATGCCTTGCCGGTGATTGGGGTGATGGGGATTCCTCCTCTCGATCAGCCTTCAGAAAGCTACTTTAAATTGCTTTTGAATGTTGCACAGAAAAATAATCTTAAGGTGGTAAGTATGGGTATGAGTAGCGACTTTGAAGCGGCGATTTCTTGCGGGGCAACACATGTGCGGGTTGGATCGGCGATTTTTGGAGACCGTGCAAAATAGGTTTTAGCGGCGATGAGGCCTTGTTCATCTTGTCTTGAAGCGCTCGGCAAACCTGCTTATTCTAGCCGCAAGGGAGGCAGAACGCCCCGAATAGGAAAAAGCTTCCCGCACCATACGACGGGGAGAAAGAATAAATTTTCCTAGTCTCGAGGAAGAGGTCGGTATGAGCTTTTTTGATATGTATCAGCTTTATCCAGAACCTGGGGTTGAGCTGAATTTCGGACGTTCGTTTTTTGCCAAGATCAGCCACAGCATCAATCAGAACATCTTAACACTTGATGGTTTTTATGGGAGATATGATGAGGGATGGAAACTTCGGTACGTTGTTTCATGCGTCGAAGATACCTACCCCAATATAAAAGTCAAAGGACCAAAAAAGGCAAGGCGCTATAAATTTGTTGAATACCTGCTCTTTTTCCCCTGTTACGGCGATGATGATTTGCCCCTGAAAAAAGAGGACTTTATCAAGCTGTTTGAGGAGCAAAGCATCGCTATTTTTGACCGAGAACAACTCACGTTCCGCAATCAAGAGGCATTGTTCTCTCAGATCCGCGAGCTTGCCGTCGAGAAGCCTCTCGGTGGAGAGGAAGACCAGTCCCTCCCTTGAGGGGTGGGGGGCTATTTCCACAAATCGAGTTCTGCGGCTTCCCCC
Source organism: Rhodospirillaceae bacterium (assembly GCA_031546925.1). Classification (GTDB taxonomy): domain Bacteria; phylum Pseudomonadota; class Alphaproteobacteria; order Rhodospirillales; family Magnetospirillaceae; genus Magnetospirillum. The sequence goes on along the minus strand of JAVBJO010000055.1, from coordinate 4,558 downwards.
TGAACACCCAGGATCTGGAGATAGGCAACCAGGGCGTCAACCTCGGTAATGTTCCCGGCCTCACCGGCTTTTCTTCCTCGGGGGGTGAGCCAGGGGTAGCGCCGGAGGGTCGAAACATCGGGTTTCGCCGTGCTGGCTTGGGCCTCAAGATCCTCCCCCGCATGGACGATCTGCTCATCAGTATAGGCAACATCCGCAGCCCTCAGGGCGCTCATGTCCTTGGCGATCGTCTTATAATCCAGCGCTCTGCTCAGATGGGGGTATTGGGGCTGGTGAGCCTCTGGCCGGGTCAGGGTGGGATCGGTTAAACGCTGTGCCAGCGCGTCATCGGGATACTTCCCCCCAAGCTGACGCAGATCAGGCCCCATTTCGTCAGTCGGTCGGGAAGAACGAATCCTCTGACTGTGGCAGTTATAGCAGCCTTCGCGAAGGTAGACATTGAATCCGGCCAATTCGAGGGGCGTCTGGACCCTGCCGCTCTCGTGCTTTTCGACCGTCGTCGCCATTTCGAACGGCGGGATGAGCTCCTCCCTTCCGCCGAGGAAGACACTGAGCTCCTCCCCTCCGCCAAGGAAGAAGACGAACACGCCAGCGAGGACGAGGAAGAAATCGAACACGGGACGACAAAAGCCCCAAGAGGGGGAGGGGTGGGAGACCGGAAACGACCCGAACCGGAAATCGTTACGGCTGCTTCCTTCCGGACCTGACCGGGTTGGCGACGGGTCCGTCCGCCCCGATCTCCCGCGCGGACTATCAGGGGTGACGGAGTAAATTGCAAGGGAATTTGAGCATCCCTCCCGAAAAAGGGCCGGGATTGGGGCAAGACCGTGATGGCTTGACCCTTTTCTTTTGTCTCAACAGGGCGCACTATCTTTCCCCCCAGGAAATCGTGGAGGTTTTCGTGACGATCAGTTCCCCCCAGCCCTCTTCCTTCCGTGAAGTTGTGGGCGTGTTGCACGACCGCGAACGCTTTCAAAGCGCCGTGGAACGCTTGGTCGCGGCGGGATTCAGCCGAACCGACCTTTCGGTCCTCTCGTCCCATGAGTCCCTGGATGCCGCCGCTGGACGCGGGAGCAAGAAGTGGAAGGATGTCTTGATCGCCTTGGTCGGTGAGTTAAAATATGAGGGCCCCCTGGTTGCCGCTGGATTGATCGCCTTAGCGGCGGGACCGGTGGGCTCGGCCATCGCCGGATTGGTGGCCGCAGGTGTCGGTGGTGCCGCAGCCAAGGAAATTTTCGACGAAGTCAGCGCTACGCCGAACTCGGAAGCCTTTGCGCGTGCCCTTGCCGCCGGCAGCATCATCCTTTGGGTTGCCGTCCGCGATCAGGAGGCGGAGGCGCGCGCCGTCAGCATCCTTCAAGGGGCCGGTGCCGATAATATTCACCCCTTTGAGCGAACCGTTCTCTAGTCGCCTGTTCTCTAAGGAATAATAAATGATGAAACAATCTCATACCCCGTCCGCGGAGTCCGATTCTCGCGCTTTGGCCAATCTGGAGCGCGAAACCCTTTTGATGCATGCCTCGGGACGGCCAGGCAAGATCGAGATTGTTCCCACCAAGCCTTTGCTCACCCAACGGGATCTCTCGTTGGCGTACTCTCCGGGGGTGGCTTTTCCTTGCTTGCATATTGTTCGCGATCCCTCCTTGGCCTACGACTACACGGCGCGGGGCAACTTGGTAGCGGTGATCTCCAATGGCACCGCCGTTCTGGGATTGGGGGACTTGGGCGCCCTGGCTAGTAAGCCGGTGATGGAAGGCAAGTCGGTTCTTTTTAAACGATTCGCCGATGTGGATGCTATTGATCTCGAAGTTGATACGCGCGATGCCGATGAATTCATTAACTGCGTGCGCTTTCTGACCCCGACCTTTGGGGGGATTAATCTGGAAGATATTAAGGCTCCTGAATGTTTTATTATTGAGCAGCGACTGCGGGAATTGATGGATATTCCCGTTTTTCATGACGACCAGCACGGGACCGCTATCATCGCCGCCGCGGGACTGATGAATGCCTTGGAGCTGACCGGCAGGACCCTAGGCGACGCCAAAGTCGTGGTCAACGGAGCCGGTGCCGCCGCCATCGCCTGCGCAGAATTGATCAAGACCCTGGGCGTTCGTCACGAAAACGTCATCATGTGTGACACCAAGGGCGTGATCTACCAGGGTCGGACGGAGGGGATGAACCAGTGGAAATCCGCCCATGCCGTGCCTACGGCGTTGCGGACCCTGGAAGAGGCCATGGCCGGTGCCGACGTGTTCATGGGCTTGTCGGCCAAGGGAGCGGTGACGCAGCCCATGGTTGCCGCCATGGCCCCGCGCCCGATCATCTTCGCCATGGCCAACCCCGATCCCGAGATCACGCCCGAGGAAGTCCGCCGCATTCGCACCGATGCCATCGTGGCCACCGGACGCTCGGACTATCCCAACCAGATCAACAACGTGCTGGGGTTCCCCTATATTTTCCGAGGCGCTTTGGATGTGCGGGCACGGACCATCAACGATGCGATGAAAATCGCTGCCGTCAAAGCCATTGCTGAGCTGGCACGCGAGGACGTTCCCGATGAAGTGGACGCCGCTTACTCCGGGCGCAGACTGCGCTATGGCCCCGAGTACATTATCCCGGTACCGTTCGATCCACGTTTGATCGTGGCGATTCCGCCGGCAGTTGCCGCAGCGGCCATGGAAAGCGGCGTGGCGCGGCGGCCGATTATCGATATGGGGGGGTATCGCCGGGAGTTGTCGATTCGCCTCGACCCCACCGCCGCCTCGCTCCAGGCCATCACCGAGGAAGTCAAAGCCAATCCTCGACGGGTGGTGTTCGCCGAGGGCGAAGAGGAAAAATCCATCCGTGCGGCGCTCGCCTTCCGCAACTCTGGCTTTGGCACTCCCATCCTGATCGGGCGCGAGGAACACATCCGCGAAACCATGAAGCGAATCGGGTTGCCTGGGGGGGATATCCTTGAAATCGTCAACGCTCGGATCTCGGACAAGCGGGAGCTTTATACCGAGCTGCTCTATAAAAAGTTGAGTCGCAAGGGAGCGCTGTACCGCGACGCCCAACGCCTGGTCAACCAAGAGCGCAACATCTGGGGCGCAATGATGGTGGCAGAGGGTGATGCCGATGCCATGGTGACCGGCATTACCCGGCACTACTGGCAGTCCTTCGACGATATTCGTCGCGTGATTGATCCTAAACCCGGTGAGTTGCTGCTCGGCCTTAACATCATGGTGGTCCGTGGCGGCCGGACAGTCTTCATCGCCGATACCACCATGCACCCCCTTCCCACCCCAGAGCAACTGGCGGATATCGCCGTTCAGTCGGCGGCCAAGGCGCGTCAAATGGGGCATGAACCTCGGGTGGCGCTTCTGTCGTATGCCAACTTTGGCAACTCGTTGGGAGAACCGGCGGAACGCGTTCATGCTGCCGTGGAACTCCTGAACGCCCGCCAGGTGGATTTCGAGTACGAAGGCGAAATTTCCGCCGATGTCGCCCTTGATCCCGAATTGTTACGTCAGTACCCCTTCTGCCGCCTGTCCGGACCCGCCAACGTGTTGGTCATGCCGGGATTGAACTCCGCCAATATCAGCTGGAAATTGATGCAGAAACTCGGTGGAGCCACCGCTATCGGCCCCATCCTGATGGGCTTGTCCAAACCGGTGCAGATCACCTCCATGGATGCCACCGTCAACGATATCGTGAATATGGCGGTCTTGGCCTGCTACGACGCGATCCGGAAATAGGGAGACGTTTCACCCATGCGCGGATTTCGGGAACTCTTAACGGAGACTTTTACCCTTAAAGGCGCAACGGTGGTGGAGGTGGGCTGCGGAGACGGTAGCCTGGCCCGGGCCTTGGCACGACAAGGGGCGCGGGTCATCGGTGTGGAGGTCAGCGAGGAGCAGCTGCACGGGGCGCGGAAGCTGCCTCCCGTCAGCAACGAGGAATACCGCATCGGGCAGGCCGATCATCTCCCCGTGGAAGACGGAGGGGCCGATGTCGTCCTTTACTTCAACAGTCTCCACCATGTCCCACAGGGATCAATGGGAGCCGCCTTGCTGGAGGCCGCTCGGGTTCTTCGTCCGGGAGGGGTCTTGGCCGTAACCGAGCCCCTCGGGGAGGAGGGGTCCCTGTTCCACGTCTTATCTCCCCTGGAAGATGAGACGGAAGTCCGTGCGGCGGCTCTCGAAGCCTTGACGAAGCCGCCACCGAGCCTCGTTCCCGAACGGGAAATCTTCTATACGGCCCGTCGCGCTTATCCTGATGTCGAGGCTTTTCTGATCGCCGCAACCGCTCCGGATCCAGAACGGCGGAGGAAACTTCCAGAGGTCGAGAGCGAACTCCGCGCTCTATTCCAACGCCATGGCCGTCAGGAAAAAGGGGCCTCTGTTTTTTCCATGCCGCTTCGACTGAATACCCTAAAGCGGGTTAAGGGTCCGTGACCCTTGCGGGGGTGCAGGGGGCAGCGCCCCTTGCGAGGGCGAAAGCCCATCCAGCCTCCCCACCCCGACCCCCCAACAAAAAACCCCCGAAATAATCGGGGGTTTTTTGTTGGGGGGTCGGG